>JAZGCO010000011.1:0-82597 GCA_036476995.1 Gemmatimonadota bacterium | reverse complement strand
GTCAACGTGTGAAACTTCCTCACCTGTCACGTCACAGCGATACAATCGCCGGTGGAGGCCCAGCCTCCTGACCCGTTCCTTGGGCAACGTCTATGCCCTGCAGGCCAGGTCCGTCTATCTGCTTTGTCGCCAACACATACAGATATCTATCGAAAGTAATGACCCCTGATCGAATCGGCATCGATTGCAGCTTGCAAGAGCGTTAGGCGAAAATCGCCGCATGCAGCAACAGCTTTTCCACCCTAATGCTTCCGCCTATATGCGGCGCGCTACCCGTCCAGATCGTACCGCTTGATCTTCCGGTACAGAGTACTCGGATCGATCCCCAGGACTTCCGCGGCCCGCGTCTTGTTGCCCGCCTCCGCTCTCAGCACGTGTTCGATGTAGGCCCGCTCGATGACCTCCAGCTCCGGGTTGGCCGCCGGGCGATCCTGAACCAGTGGCTCGGGCGGCGCTTCGCGGAGCGCCATCGGCAGCGCTTCCGGCTTTATTGTCTGCCCTGTCGTCAGAACCACGGCCCGTTCGATTACGTTCTCGAGCTCCCGGACGTTGCCCGGCCAATGGTACTCCTGGAGAATCGCCATCGCCTTGGGCGAAATCTTCAGCTTCTTGGCGCCGCCACCCTGCTGTTCCAAGAAATGGGCGGCCAGCAGCGGAATGTCCTCGAGCCTGTCTCGCAGCGTCGGCAGCTCCAAGGAGATGACGTTGAGCCTATAGAACAGGTCTCGCCTGAACCCGCCCTCTTCAATCTCCCGCTCCAGGTTCTTGTTGGTGGCCGCAATCAACCGGACGTCAACGGCGACCGCATCAGTCGATCCGACGGGGATCACTTCGCGCTGCTGGAGGACGCGAAGCAGCTTGACCTGGGTTGCCGGGGAGAGCTCCCCCACTTCATCCAGAAAGAAGGTTCCTCCCGACGCCGCCAGAAAGAGGCCCTCTTTGTCCTTGATGGCTCCCGTAAAGCTGCCTTTGACGTGGCCAAACAGCTCGGATTCGAGAAGTCCTTCAGGAAGCGCGCCACAGTTGATGGAGAGAAAGCGGGTTCCCGAACGGTTGGACAGCTCGTGAAGATAGTGGGCGAAGACCTCTTTTCCTGTGCCGCTTTCGCCTCCGATCATGATCGTGGACTCACTCCCTGCCACGCTCTCGGCGAATTGAAGAGCGGCCGTGAACGAAGGGCTGACGCCGATGGGGCGTCCGCGCGACTTCGTCTCCCGCTTCTTCAGTTCTCGCTTCAGTCCCGTGTTTTCCTTCTTCAGCGTGCCCCACTCCAGCGACCGCTGGATTATGGCTATGAGTTCGTCATTCTTAAACGGCTTCTGCACGTAGTGCGTCGCGCCGAGGTTTACTGCCTGAATCGCCGATTGAAGCGAGGCCTGAGCCGTCATAAGGACGACAGGTGTGTCGGGACTCGTCTCTCTGATCGACTTAAGTACCTCAATGCCGCTCATTTTGGGCATTCGCACGTCCGACAGAACCAGATCCGGCGAAGTCTGCTTGAACCTCTTCAACCCGTCTTCGCCAGTCAGAGCGCTATCTACGACGAACCCTTCTTCCTCAAGCAGAACTGTCAGGGTTTCCACCAGGCTGCGTTCGTCGTCAACAACGAGGACGCTGGGCTTGTTCTTCTTGGTCATGAAGTCTCTCTCATCGGTTCAGTGCGGTCTACGGTAGATTCGGTGTCTTGTGTACGGGCAGGCAGTCGGCGGGGAAGAAGCACCTCAAAGGTAGCTCCTTCCGCTGGAAGTGACCGGACGGCAAGCTCGCCACCGTGAGCACGAACAGCCCTGTGCGCGATGGCCAACCCGAGGCCGCTTCCACCATCACGTCTGGAAAAAAACGGATCGAAAATCCGGGGAAGGTCTTCCGGGGCGATCCCCGGCCCGTCGTCAATAATGCGAATCCGCACTGGATGATCCAGCGCGTTTCCGGCCATCCGGCGGGGAGGCAGCGCATCAGCTATTAGCTGTACGGTCACCTGACTATCGGGGTCACCTACCTGTAACGCATTGAGCAACAGATTCAGGAGGGTGCGGTGGAGCAGTCCGGAATCACCCCATAGTCCGTCCAGGTTCCCCGTCACTTCCGTACTGATAGTCGCGCGGTCGCCACTCGCCGGATGCTGGCGGGCCAGCTCGACCACGTCTTCAAGTAGGCGCCGGACGTCGATGGATTCTCGCTTAATCGTTTCCATTCGTGCGAAGTCGTTGAAATCCCCGAGGATCCCGTCCAAACGATCCGTCTCACGCACGATCAGGTCGCAGAGGCGCGTTTCGGAATCGCCACCGGCACCCGGCGGGATCCGGCGTGCCAGTAGCTCAACCGCGCTGCTGATCGCAGCCAGGGGATTCCGGATCTCGTGAGCCAGCGAGGCTGACAACTCAGCCACCGCCTCTAGCCTGCTCTTCTGCATCCGCAATGATTCCAGCGCTCGCGCTTCGGTGAGGTCCTGGATCAGAGCCACGAGCGAAGGAGACTTGGGCGGCCCCAGCAGAGCTGTGGTTACAGCGACCGGACGACCGATAGAGTCTGGATCTGCACCGGGCGACTCGGGGGACTGCAGAACCGTCTCGCGTGCCACAGCCGTCCCGGTGTCCAGCGTCTGGCGGGCCACCCTGGCCACACCTGACGCTCTTTCCTCCAGTTCATGGAGAAGAGGGCGGCCTCGCCAGTCGGAGCCGGAGATATCCACATCCAGAAGATCTGCGGCGGCCGGGTTCATGTATTCGAGCTTCCCCTCGGGATCAAGCGAGATGACGCCGGTCGGGATGCCGTGCAAAATCTCATCCGTCGTGAGGCGATGGCGACTCAGTTCGCCCCGTATGCTCTGAAGCTCGCCCCGGACCACACGGAGCCGCCCGCTGATCAAGCTGACGGCTGAAGCCACCGCGGTGAACACGAACAACTGGGCCAGGAGGGCCCAACCGACCTGCTCCGGGTATGAAAGAGCTACATCGGCCAGGTAGGCCACGCCTGTAGCGAGGGCAACGATAAGCGCGGAGCGCAGTGGCAGTACCAATGCGTACGCTGCGGCCAGGGCGATATACAGGGGTGCTGCAAACCGGCTTTCGAGACCGCCCGTGATGTGAACGATGCCCGTTACGAGTGACACGTCCAAGACGGCCTGAAGATACAGGAAGGAACGACTTGGGAACTTCTTCCGCCAGTGGCTGAACCAGTACGCCACGGGAGTAAATACAGCCGCGGCGCTGAGTCCGATCACCGCCACATTTCGGACGCCCTGTGGGACGACGGCCGGACCCCATAGCCAGACATCGGTCTTGATCAGGGCAGCCCCGTACACTCCGAGACAGAGAACCAGACGGCTAGCGTAGACGGAATACAGCACCTGGAGAGGTGCCAGCGCCTCGGCGGCCCGGCGGTCCGAAGATGTGGTTTCCAGCAACGCGCCTCGTCTAGGGATCTGCTGCAGGACGGACGCAGACCGGCTTGACCCACGCATTATGCCGCCCCGTTCAGCCTATCATTAGGTTGATACTTGCAGGATGCAATAGCTGAAAGGTTAGACCGAGGGCGTTATCGCTGTGCGGGTTGGAGCCAGTCGGGTTCCTCGTCGAACACGCACAGCCTGGTGAAACGACCGTTACGGATGGAGACCGTGAGTGTATGGGTTTCTCCGGAGCTCGTTCGCAGAGGACGGCGCACCAGGAGCACGGTCAGGGATTCCGCTTCTTCATCGGGAGCCGCCGCCGGCCACAAGCCAACGGCCTCAACGGCTTGTTGCAGCGAGTGCGCACCGACCGCCAGCTCCAGGGTCCACGAAGCCACGCCGCCCGTGCCGGGGCTGAACCGCAGACGAAGGCGGCCAACGGGAAGCCCGTAAATCAGCCAGCGGTGCTGACCGATCATCCGGTCCGCCGATGGCTGACCGAGCCGCTCGATCACGGAATGAGATGGAAGTCCGATCAGCCCCAAACCGGGAAGCGACAGATAGAACTCCTGCGGTCCACCCGCTCTACTGAATCGTGTTGATGATCCCGAATATGGGAAGATACATGGCGACGATCATTCCGCCTACGACGCCTCCCAGGATCACGATCATCGCGGGCTCCATCGCTTTGAGCAGAGACTCCACGGCCACTTCCACCTCTTCGTCATAGAAATCAGCGATCTTGGACAACATCCCGTCCAGATCTCCCGTTTCTTCACCGACGTTGATCATCTGCGTAACCATGGGCGGAAAGACACCCGAGGCGCGCAGCGGCTCGGAGATCGACTCGCCTCCCGCGATCGAGGCGCGGCTACCCATGACAGCATCGTGAATGACCCGATTACCCGACGTTCGAGCCGTGATTTCCAGTCCGTCCAGAATGGTCACGCCGGAACTCAGAAGGGTTCCCAGCGTCCTCGTGAACCGCGCCACCGCTGTCTTTCTGGCTAGATTCCCCAGGACCGGCACCTTCAGGAGAATACGGTCGCACATCAATCGGCCGTCGGGAGTGGCTTTCCAGCGATTGAAGACGAACGTTGCGCCTGCGATTCCCCCCAGCATAGCCCACCAATAACCCTGCAGATAATTGGACATCGCCACCACGATGCGGGTGGGGAGCGGTAGCTGCTGGCCCAGACTCTCAAACATCGTGGCGAACGTGGGTATGACGAACAGCAGCAGTATGACGACCGCACCGGTGGCGACAACGCTGATGACTGCCGGGTAGATCATCGCACCCTTCACCTTCCGGGCCAGAGCCTCGGTTGACTCAAGGAAGCTGGCCAGCCTGAGAAGAATCGTGTCCAGGATACCACCGGTCTCACCGGCCGCGACCATGTTGATGTAGAGTGGCTGAAACACCTTGGGGTGTTCCCTCAAGGCGTCCGCCAACGTATTACCCGACTCCACATCGTTTTGCACTGCTACGATAGTGGCCTGAAGCACCTTGTTGTCTGACTGCTTCGCCAGAATATCGAGGGCCTGGACAAGGGGAAGACCCGCGTTCACCATCGTGGCGAACTGGCGCGTCATGATCACGATGTCACGCGTCTTGACAGGATTTCCGAAGCTGATGGAAGTAATCGACTTCGGCTTCTGCCGAACGGTGATCGGAATCAGCTTCTGCCGCCGAAGATGACGTACGACGTCGTCCTTCGTAGCGACGTCGATCTCGGCCTTCTTGATCTCTCCGCTTGCTGTGCGGGCGCTATAGGTCCAGACTGGCATTCGTCAGTTCTTTCGGATTTGGGTCGATACCGGCGTCGGGCTCATTGGGCCGACGCTTCTACGCGCCGCGGCCGACGGTCACAGGCTCAGTTTCGCCGACCATTCGTTTCAGCTCCATGGGATCGCCGCTGACGCGGAGCGCTTCCTGCATCGCGATCTGATCGCTCATGTACAGCGAGTACAACGCGTCATTCAATGTCTGCATGCCGTACTTCTTGCCGGCCTGCATCGCCGAATAGATCTGATGGATCTTGTCATCCCTGATCTGAGCCCGAATAGCCTGCGTGGCCACCATGATTTCGGCCGCTACGACCCGACCGCGTCCACTCGCCCTACGTACGAGCGTCTGTGTTACGACCCCCTCCAGAACGAAGGCCAGCTGCGCCCGCACCTGGTCTTGCTGATGCCCCGGGAACACGTCGATGACCCGGTTGATTGACTCGGCGGCGGAATTGGTATGAAGCGTCGCTAGACAAAGATGGCCCGTCTCCGCGATGGTCAGAGCGGCCTGCATGGTCTCCAGATCGCGCATCTCGCCGATCAGAATCACGTCCGGGTCCTGCCGCAGGACATACTTGAGCGCCGAACTGAACGATGGTGTGTCTGAACCCACCTCACGCTGGTTGACCAGGCAGCCCTTGTGCTTGTGGACGAACTCGATCGGATCTTCGACGGTCATGATATGTCCTCGCCTCTCCGTGTTGATCTTGTCAATCATGGCGGCGAGAGTAGTCGATTTTCCTGACCCGGTGGGACCCGTTACGAGAACCAGGCCGCGTGGTCGCTCTGCGAGCTTGCCGATCACCGGCGGCAGATCGAGTTCGTCGAAACCCAGGATTTCAAACGGGATCCCGCGCACGGCCATGGCTGTGGAGCCGCGCTGGCGGAACACATTGGCCCGAAAGCGGGACAGCTTCTTCACGGCAAAAGAAAGGTCCAGCTCGTTTTCCTGTTCGAACCGTTTTTTTTGCGCTTCGGTCAGGACGGAATACGCGAGTTCCTGAACTATCCGCGGATCGAGTGTTTCCCCGAGCTCGCAGTTCGTAAGGGCCCCATCGATTCGCAGCTTCGGGCGCTCTCCGGTAGTCAGGTGCAGGTCGGAGGCCCCACGCTCGATCATCTCTTCGAGAAGAGCTCTGAGCGAAGGTTGTGCGGTCTGATTGCGATCCTGGCTCATTAGCTGGCTCATTAGTTGGCCGTCTCCTTGAGCACTTCTTCTAGAGTAGTGATTCCACGAGATGCCTTCAGGAGTCCGTCGGTTCGCAGCGTGATCATTCCGGCCTCGATCGCGACCTGCTTGAGATCGGCCGTGGACGCACCCTGCAAGACCAACCGGCGAAGCTCCGGCGACATCTTCATTACCTCATAGAGCCCCTGGCGGCCGCTGTAGCCCGATCCGTCGCACGAATCGCAGCCTTCGCCGCGGTAGAAGGTGGTTTCCGCGAGTTGATCCGATGGCATGCCGGTAGACTTGAGCACTTCGGGCGGGTAGGTCGCTTCGGCCCGGCAGTTGTTGCAGATCCGGCGGACGAGTCTCTGGGCCGTAATGATATTCACGGCCGAGGCGACGTTAAAGGGCTCGATGCCCATATCCACCATTCTGGTGATCGTAGACGCAGCGTCGTTTGTATGCAGAGTCGATAGAACCAGATGGCCGGTAAGGGCCGCTTTCACCGCGATGCTACCGGTTTCCAGGTCACGAATCTCTCCCACCATGATGATGTTGGGGTCCTGCCGTAGGAACGCTCTCAGAGCGGCCGCGAAGGTCATTCCGATCTGACTACGGACCTGAACCTGATTGATGCCCTGCAGGTTGTACTCGACCGGATCCTCTACCGTCATGATGTTGACTTCGCCGGTGTTGAGCCGGCTCAGCGCACTGTACAGGGTCGTCGTCTTTCCGGAGCCGGTAGGCCCGGTCACCAGCACCATCCCATATGGTTGGGCGATGGCGTGGACGAAGTCCTTCTCCGCACCCGGCTCCATCCCGAATTTCTCCAGATCCAGCGTGAGGTTCCCTTTGTCCAGGATTCGGAGCACGATCTTCTCACCGAACAGGACCGGGAGGGTAGAGACACGGAAGTCGATGACGCGGCGACCGATCTTGAGCTTGATCCTGCCGTCCTGGGGGACGCGGCGTTCCGCGATATTGAGGTCGGACAGGATTTTCACGCGCGAGATCAGTGCGGCCTTCATGCGATACGGTGGCTGCATGATCTCCTGGAGCGTGCCGTCGACGCGGTAGCGGATCCGCATCTCCCGCTCGTACGGCTCAATGTGGATGTCCGACGCTCCGCGCCGAACCGCGTCTGTGAGCACACCGTTGATGAGGCGGACAACAGGCGCTTCTTCGGCACCAGCCTGCATCTGGCTGGCCGTGTAGTCATCCTCCTCTTCCTCGACAATCTCTACCTCCTGATCCTCCAGCTCTTCGAGAAGATCTCCGAGACGATCGGCAGATATCTCGTAGTACCGCTCGATGGAGGCGCGTAGCGCGAATTCTGTGGCCACGACCGCATCAACGTCGAAGCGCGTGATGAATTTGAGATCGTCGATCACGCTGAGATCGGACGGATTCACCAACGCCACCGTGAGGGTCCGGCCGACTCGGCGGAGCGGCAACACCAGATGTTTGTTAGAGAAGTCGGCTGGAACCAGCTTCAGGATCTTGGGATCAACGTCGATCTCGGACAGCTCGACGCCGGGAACGCGATAGAGGCGTGAGAGGACCTTGAGCATGTCGGCTTCTGAAACCGCTCCGGAAGATACAAGCGTATAGCCGAGCCTCGTTCCGTTCTTCGCTTGCTCGTCCAGGGCCTGGTCCAGTTGTTCCTGCGTGACTGTATTCTCACGCAGCAGCAGCGCGCCGATATGGTCCCGTTCCATGGATGTCGAAGCCATGCGTGTCCGCTTGTTTCTGACCCTGCCTGAGCGGGGTGCGCCTGGGTGATGGGCTTCGGATTGACTACCGAGCCCGCGACCGGCGGTACGGAGAGCAACAAGCGTGCCCGGTGACACCGAACCGATAGGCCACCACCCGGTAGGGCCCTAGAGCGCCTGAAACGCGGGTTCTGGCCGACTTGTCAGTCGAATCGCAGGTACGGTCTTAACTTATCAAGGGTGGCAGTTCCGATACCGGCGACTCGCAACAGATCCTCCGGACTGTCGAAGCGGCCCTGCCGATTTCGCTCGGCCACTATTCTTTGGGCCAAAACGGGGCCGATTCGTGGGATTTGCTCTAGATCCTTGATTTCTGCCCGGTTAATGCTCACGGGGGCGGCGGACACGGGCTGGGCCGGCGAAAGTGATAGATGAACGGCCAACCTGGCTGCCGTAGCGGGTCCGATTCCCGGCACGCGGTCAAGTCCCTCAGCACCGGAGAACGGACCGCCATCCGAGCGTTCGCGCAGGATAGCGGCAGCACGGGCGGGGCCAATCCCCGGCAGTCTGCGCAGCTCTTCGAGCGTGGCCGTGTTCGGATCTATCTTTTCGCCGGGACTGAGAGGTCGGGAGGCGGCCTCACTCCGGATCAGAGCTTCCCGTACACGCTCCTGCACGCCCGCCAGGCCTGCCCGTTCATCTTCTGAAGCCTCTGCCGCCTCCGACGGAGTCCAGGCAAATCGAGCTTCCCCGGGCCCGGTGGACATCCGAACTCCCGCCCCCAGGAGGAGCAGCCCCGAGAAAAGAATCAGTGATTTCTGTTCCGGCTGGTTTAGTTCGAACATGATCCGCCTCCGCAACTACTCTCTGCTGGCCCATCATCCGTGTATCACAGCCGCGATCGTGCGGCACGTTTGATCAGCCGGAGGGGCGTATGGCCTGAGTTGGATCAGGGCGGAAGAAGAAGCGGCCGAATATCTCGAAGTTGTATTGGTCAGATTTCTGCTGTGTACCAACTTCACTGCCGCGGCGGACCCAGGAGAGCTGAATTCCCAGGCTATACCCGGAGAAGTCTGTGTCCAGGGCCGCGCTTGCAGTCTGGGTCGTTTGGTCGATGAACGGCGTGCAGTCTGTGGCGGTAGCACCAAGAAGCGTCGAGGACAGTCCGGCTCCTCCCAGCTCTCGGCAGTCGAAATTGTCGTTCCGTGAGAACGCGAGCGCTAGTCGGAGCGGGGCGCGCAAGAAGCGCCATGAAGCCGGCGCCGAGAACGTACCGGTGGCCCGCACATCGTGGGAGGCCCGCGATGATTCGCTGAGGCCCGTAGCGTCGGTACGCTCCGTATTCGTGTCCTCAAACCGGTAGGAGATATTGAAACCATTGTCGAACACGAACTGAGCGGACAGCGATCGACCCGTCTGATCATCGACAAGATTCTGGCCGGTGGTGGTGAGAACGCTCCTGGTTCGCTCCCGGTAACCAGCCGTCAACGACCAGCTTTGCACCACGACGTCCATGAATCCAGGTACTGGGATGCGCCGCCAGGTGATTTGTGCCGACGGCCACTCCGTGTCCTCGGTAGTCCGGGTTGTGAGCGTAGAAACAACCTCGGTCTTGGTGCGCGAGTAGCGGAGCGTCGTTTCGAGGTTCGCCGGGAGCCGGTACCCGCCGTCCAGCGAAAATCGGGTATCACGCCCGGCCGATGACGCCGTATCAGCTCCGGCTATCCGCAAGCGCGCGAAAGAGGCGCTCACGAAGCGATCGGTAAACCCGGGCTGGATCTCTCGCCGGTCGAACGACGCGTTGACGGTGCGGCTCCAATTGAACCGAACTGGCATGATACGATCCCACACGGACCGCACTCCACCCGCCAGCCCTTGCGCCTGATCCGCTCCGGCGACACCCAGCGAACTCAGGAATCGGCTCGGGTCCAGACTGAGATCGGTGCGCAAATTCCTCTGGAGAACCATGTCGCGCACCAGAGACGTGTCGCCGGCGACCTCCTGGATGTATGACACCCCGCGTAAGGTCGAATACTCGCTGTTCACGGTGGCCTGAGAGGTTAGCCAACTGAACAGCACCGGCCGGTACTCGATGTGAGACACGATCGATTGACTGGTTTCCCAACCTGCGAAAACGCCGAGGAAAGTACCCGTCTGGTCTTCGATCAACTGCCGCCCCGCCGCTCCTGTTCCGACGACCGCGGGGCGTCGCAGGTCCCGGCTCGAGGCAATCCTGAAGTCTCCGGACAGCGAAGGGAAGGGCTGCACGGAAACGTTGGCGGACGGACGCAGAGTGAAGTTTCGATTCAGGGTCGGGACGAGCCCGGTGCTGTCACCGATGAGACTGCTCCGGAACCGGCGCGTCGTATCGGTCGCCCGAGAGACTACGGTGCCGAATCCCAGGCCCGTCGGGGTCCAGCGAAAGCGGAGGCCTTTGAGGTTCGTCAGCAGCGAACTCTGGCTGATAAAGTCCGGAAACACGTCGATGAAGCTGCGCAGAAAGGACGGGACTACACGGATGGATTGGTCTGTGACCGGACGGGACCAGGTTAAACTACCCGACCAAGCGCGTCCCTCGACAGAGGTCTGTGTCGTTGTCCGAGAAGAGGTCGTTCGGGTATAGCCGAGCCTGAGGCCATCGAACGTAGACCGCACAAGTGCGTTCCCGGATCTGCCCACGCGGGCAAGACTGACCGAGACCTGATCCAGCTGAGATTCACCGGTTCGAAGCCGCTGTACTCCCTCAGCCAGAATATCGGTTTCCGGCAGAAAGAATGGATCCTCGCTGGATGCCCGGCGGGAGTACCGCACGGGCACGGCCAGACCCCAACTGGCGGGAAGAAACCGTCCGAACTCCAGGGAGGCCGCCGTGTTCAGGTTCCACCTGGCCAGGAACGATGGCTGCTGACCCAGCTCCCGATAGAACGGATCAGTTCTCCGGTAGTCAGCCTCCAGAGTGATGATATCGGCGGCTCTGACGGTCAGGTGACCGAGGCCGGCCGTTCCCCTATCATCCGCCGCTTGATCCAGCCGAATGTCGTCCAGCCAGACTCTGCCCGAGAAGGAAGCCGCGGCTCCCGCACTCGACACTACAATGGCGAGCTCCCGTATGGCCGCCAGGTTGGGTGCGCGTGAACGATCGGTAATGACGACAGCCATCGTGCTGTCGCCATCGGCGAACACATCCGTGTCCCAGATGATGAGTGCCGAGTCGCCGGCCAGCAGACTCGGGTCGTCCAGTATCATCACTTCGGCGGCGGCCCTTAGCGCGATCCAGCGATCAAAATCAACCAGGATCTCTGGACGCCAGCTGTCTGTCTGAGGTGTAGGATCGGGAATCCCGAGCGGGGTCCGGTACAGGTAGAAATTGTTCTCATCCTGGCCCAGCCGCAGTTCGAGGCGCAGATCTCCAGTCGGACCCCAGTCGCCTTCGATGGGCAGCGCCCAGACGCGCATGCGCCGGTAGCGCAGAAAGTTGCGAGGCCGCGCGGAGAATCTCCGAAATACCTCGGCCCGCGACCCCGCAGGGATGTCGGCGAATGTCACGTCCAGCGCTTGTTCGTTGAACGACTCGCCGGTGATCCGAAAATCGTCCGTACGGTCCGCCTGAAGATCGAAAATGCCCGGCGGGGACACATACCCCGCGTCCGCGGTCGAGACCGGACCCACCCCGGCCTGTCCATCTGCCGCCGCGGCGGCGCCGACGAATCCGTCCGCGCTTCCCGTCCCCCCTCGTTTCAGATATTCCGAGCCCGAGAACTGGAGGCGACTCAACAGCACCAGCGCCGGTGCACTGGCCGTGAGGGTGATGCGAATGTGCTTGGCGTTTTGTAGACCCTGGTTCGTCAGGGCTTCCCTCAGGTCGGGATCCAGCAGCGGAATTCGATACAGGCTGAATCGGAACTCGCCGGTGGTGACTCGATCCAGGAAACGAGATGGCTGCGTGAGGGGAACGACGTAGCGGAAGAACCGCTCATCCGTATCCAGGAATCCGTCACGGGACAGGTCTTCCGTGTCTTCGAGCCCATTGTTACGGGCGCAGTTCGCACGAGCATCACCGAGCGGGTACGCGGACACGGTGGGCTCCGCGGCGCATGCACGCCCCCACAGGCCTGTGTCGTCTTGATTGCCCCAGATCCCGGTGGCCGGATCCGCCTCCTGATCCAAGAAGCCCAGGCCGGAAGCAACACCCAGCGAATCGGGTACGAAAGCGTCTTCGGAAACGGTTCCGATATCGATCAAGAGAGACAGGGAGGGAGACTGGTCTCCGGCCGTGCTGGCGTAGAACTCCAGGAACTCGGTGTTGGAAAGATCGATGCCTGTTTCCGACAGCGATTGGGTGATCGAGGCCCAGCCGTTGCCGAGCGCCGGCGGATCCGAGAGAGACACCCACAACACTGTCTCGCTGGTACCGGCCTGAACGCGCAAGGCTGGATCTATCTGCTCGGTCAGCAACCTGCCCTGCACAACGGTGGGATTCGTGGCGTCAGACCACTGTGACTGCCACACCTGTGACAACTGGTTCGTGACATCCAGCACGTCAGGGAGGAAGTCCTGGATTCCGTCGGCGTCCGGGCGGCTGGGGGCCGATCCGAACCTCCAGGCCCGATTGGAAAGGGCAATGGAGTTCCCGGTGCCGCCTTCGAAATCGTCTACGAAAGTGACACCAAAGCGATTCGTGGTGGGGAACGACGTAGCCACTTCACCGACGAACTCGATGCTCGAAGGTATGTCTGTATTGATTCCAGGAAGTGAGTTCACGAAGGCATCGAGAGCCGAGACCTCGAGCACGCCGTTGGCGGTGAACCCGAGCAGCTTCATGCCGCTCGGCTCCAGTCCCAGGTCCGGACGGGTGAGCACCGTACCCTCGGTTTGCGATAGGCCCGTAAAGCCAAGCTGGCCCCACTCGCCCAGGCCATACTCTCCGGTCAAAGCCAGAATGTTCTTCTGCCCCAGATCGAAAAGTTGCTTCTGCTCGAAAGTGACTTGGAGACGGGGGTCCGTTGAACCAGCCAAAAGATCCTCACGGCGCAACAGTACGAGTTGCCCGATGTCGTAGTCGATCGTGTAGTCCTCACCCCGCGTGAGCTCACGGCCGTTCAGCAGGACCCGCTCACTTCCGTCTCGAATTCCGATCGCTCCCAAGGAGAGAGAGCCCGCTCCGCCCGAGGACGAGGCCCGGTAGTCGAAGTTGAGGCGGTACAGGGAGCTCGTTCGCCGCGTTACGTCGTTCGCCTCCTCATAGATCCGCGTGTTCAGATCGCCGGGTGCGAGCGGGAACGGGCTTCCCGACAAACTCGGCGTCCGTGAGTCGGAGAACACTGGCGGCTGCTGAAACGGCTCTACAGCCGAGAACACCAGGTAGGCTCCGGTAACCACGCTGCTCCCGGAAAACTCGCCCGAGTTGGCCGGTCGCCACACCCGTACTGCGTCCAGTTGTTCGTCACGCGGCTGTTCGTCCAGCCCGAAAATCTGCAGGAAGGTGAAGTTGACTCCGTCCGCCTCCCGTACGATCGGGCCCGACTCGATCGGTCCCTGCGAGATGGTGAGCCTGATGCTGCCCTGTTGAACGTCGTCCGAGCTGTCGATACGGTAGATGTGGTGCATCTCCCGGGGCCAGGTGACCCCACCTGGACGGTGCGTCGCGGGGTCCTTGAGCAGCTCCAGCACTGGCAGCGCTCCGCTTCCGGTGTTGGCGAGTTCGCGAAATCTGGCCTCCGCATCAAAGTTTCCGACCGTGTCACCGCTGACCGCGATATACGCTATGGCCAGGGCCTCCTGGGTCTGAATCGTCGATCGTACCACACCCCATAGTCCGCTGCGGTGAACAATGTAGTCCTGGCCGTCCAGCATGGGCCGGAAGAAACCGCGAAACACGGCGCTGTCGGGAACGGCCGGGTCATCCGTGGGATGTCGTACGGCGAAGGCCTCTGCCTGGATCGTCCCGGTTTGAACGTTCTGCTGCTGGCTCCCTCCCACGATCGTATTGCGGTACATTTTCACAGGAGAAGCCGGCCGCAGACTGTCGGGCACTTCCGCGCCGGTGAGGCTCAGGATATCGATGAACGGGTACCCTGAAATCGTCCGAGGATCGACGAGAAAGAAGAACTGGCCCGTCTGATAGGCCGCATCATCGAGCGTCACCGTCTGGTCTTTCAATACCGTCTGACGGTTGCCCACCAGACTGGCGGCGTCCAAGACCACCTCCCGGGCCTCGACGCTTCCCTTCTGAGAGGCGACTACGGTGTTAAGCTTGAGACCGCCGATGCGCAGCCCTGAGCGGAAACCGAAATTCCCGGCGGGGATGCCCCGTGAGATGAACTGAGACCGCCCCAGCGGAAGCCGGACGTCCCCTAGTTCAACGACCTCGACTATCTCGTCGGCCTTTCCGCGGTAGAAGACATTGAGGTTATTCGCCGCGTCGAACTCTCGCGTCTGATCGAAGTCCACATCGACGTGGACGCGTTCTGATACGGTGCCTCGGGCCACGGCCTTGAGCTGAAACTCAGGCCGGATGCGAGGAACCGCACCAGAGTTGCAGCGCTGACCCAGACCGAGCAGACACGGTTCAAAAGTCTGCCAGGTAGCGGCCATCTGGCCCGTTCCCTCTACCTGCAGAACCAGGTCAGCGAAATCTCCGATGGCTCCCGGGAGAATGTCGATCTGGCCGGGTGGAGGCCGGACGGCGGCTGAGTCGGGTTCGGGCAGCAGGTCGGCGAGGATCACAGGCTGGCCGGGCGGCTCCCTGGCGGCGGCCCACGTACCAAGACGTTGCCCGGTCAGCTCATTCAGGTCCGCGACCGATCGTCCGCGCTGCCACTCCGTGATCGCCTGCCCCGGCGCGGGACCGGCCAACCATGGCCAACGGAGCGACAGACTTGCGCCCGCATCCGTGTTCCAAACAAACGGGATCAGCCCGGACCCTAGTCGCAGAGCTCGCGGAGCGGCGCGATCGGTCAGTGTGATCCGGTCGAGAAGTGTGTCGTCCCGGTCATCCGCGGCGGGCTGCTGTTCCTGCGCCTGCAGTGCGCCCGGAAGGAGCGCCACTGAGCTTGCCAGCAGTGACACGAGCAGCCGGCCGCCTCGGACCGGGCCGCCGTCTGGGGGGAAGAAACGCTGTTTTTGGATCAGACGGAACCCTCGGGGACTTCGGGACATCCGGCAACGGAATGCAGCACGGTCGTCGTTCCGATAGTGCACGAGTGAGCTTCCATCTGACTCCATTGTCTTTGTTCGAGGGTCGACGTTCGCCAATATATGTGTTCTCTGGTGCAGACCAAAAGTTCCCGAATCCAGTGGCCCCGGCCGAGATGAAAGGCGAGGAAACAGATGCTGAGATCACGTGCATGGCGCTGGGTGTTACTAACCTGCGTGTTACTGGCCGGCGTCCTGGTAGCTCAGAGTTGTACGGGCGGACCGGCTCGGCCGGCAGCCGATCTGGTTCTGCGCGGAGGAGTCGTGTTCCTGGCCGACTCAGCCGCGACCCGGACCACGGCGTTGGCGGTGTCCGGCAACCAGATTTCCGCCGTCGGATCTGACGAGGACATCAGCGGGTGGATCGGTCCCGATACCAGGGTCGTCGAACTGGAAGGACGTCTGGTGACCCCGGGAATGAACGACGCGCATCTGCACCTCGGGCCGGGCGGACTGTCGTTCCTTCGCGTTCAGCTTCAGGGTGTCACCTCCCTGGACGAGATAGAGCAGCGGGTCCGGACAGCAGCTCATGACGCGGCGCCAGGCGAGTGGATTCGGGGGCGCGGGTGGGACCAGACGCGACTCCCCGCGGGTGAGCTTGGACCCGACGGGTGGCCCCCAATGAAGGTCCTGGACCGGGCAGCGCCGGACAATCCAGTGGTTTTGAGGCGAGTGGACGGTCACACAGCCTGGATGAACTCACGGGCCATCCAGATCCTGGGCTTTGACGCCGAGACGCCCGACCCGCCTGGTGGGTCCTTCGTGCGCGATCCGGCCACGGGCGAGCTGACCGGCATCCTGATCGAGGCCGCCTTTGATACTGTGGACGCACGCGTCGGGCCCCCGTCCGCTGCGAGCCGGAAGCGGGGAATCGAACTCGCGCTCGAGATGGCGGCTCGGACCGGTGTAACGAGCGTCCAGTCGCAGGCCGTAGATGAGGACATGGCCATATATGCCGAGCTTCGGGCGGCGGGCATGCTCACCGTGCGTGTCTACGGCTGGCTTCCCCTCACGCACGAGAATATCGAACGCTACGCGCGCGCCGGTGTCGAGCAAGCCTCCGGGGACGCCTGGCTACGGAGAGGTCTCCTCAAGGGGTATTCCGACGGTACCCTGGGATCCCGAACCGCGTGGATGCTGGAGCCTTTCAGCGACGATGCGAGCACGAGCGGAGTCGCGCGCTACACTCCGGAAGAGCTGCGCTCGCTGGTGTCCGCGGCCGATTCAGCCGGGCTGCAGGTCATGGTGCATGCGATCGGCGACAGGGCCAACCGGGTGGTCCTCGACATATATGCACAGGTGGCGGCGGCCGACAACCGTCCCCGGCGGCACCGCATCGAGCACGCTCAGGTCCTGCACCCCGATGATATTCCTCGTTTCGCCCAGATCGGAGTCGTAGCCTCCATGCAGCCGACACACGCCACCAGCGATATGAGGTGGGCGGAGGAGCGGATCGGACACGAGCGCGCGGAGCGCGGAGCGTACGCGTGGCGATCGCTGCTCGACGCGGGAGCCGTCCTGGCGTTTGGAACCGACTTCGCCGTGGAGCCGATGCCCCCGATTGAAGGCCTGTTTTCAGCTGTAACGCGGCAGTCGCGTGAAGAACCCGACTCACCTCCCGGCGGATGGCTCCCCGGTCAGCGGCTCACGATAGAGGAAGCCATACGAGCGTACTCGGCTGGTTCGGCGTACGCGGAGTTTCAGGACAGTATAAAGGGAACGCTGGAGCCTGGCATGCTGGCCGACCTGGTAGTGTGGGACCGGAATCTGTTGACTACACCACCGGAAGAACTGCTCCTGGCGTCACCGGACATTACGGTCGTGGATGGGAAGTTCGTATTTGAACGATAGGACCGGCTAGAAAATGAAGGTCATCTCCGCCCATCCGGAGATGGCCCTACCCTGCCGCCGAGCCGGCTTGTAATCCATGCTGAGCACCTTGTCGCGCAGCCGATTGTTGAATCCCCGGTTAGGTGTGGGCGGCAGAAGTTCTACATCTCCGAGCGGTGCGCCGCGTTCGTCCACCAGAACACGAACCATCACCTGCATCCCCTTCACTTCCCTGGGCGGATCCCACTCGGGGATGATCGATCGGGGCTCGGGCGCCGTCACCCGGTACAGGCCTTCGGCGTCTGCTCCTCCGTCACCGCGGCCCAAAGCTCTTGCCACACCGATCTCGGGGCGATTTCCAGGGAAAGAAGTGGCACTGGCCAGGTCAATCGACGCACTGAGCCTGTCCTCCGGCGGCACGGTGACCTGCAGCTCGGGCTCATCCAGGTCAGGCACTACTTCCGGCGGCGGTGGCACTTCTATCTGGCTCGGCAGGGCGATATTGATGGCTTGAAGTACGCCGCCGCCGGCTGCGGCCACCGGATCCCCGGCGCGCTGTCCGGCCGCCACGGTGACCGACAGAGGCTCCAGGTCAGCCCGAAAGCCCAATATCACGGCAGCATGCAACAGGACCGAAAGGCCCATGCCTACAGCCAGAGCGCGCCGGTGGCGGCTCTCCCCATCGCTCCGTGTGCCTGTGTGCAGTTCTTCGATCATCGTCCCTAAGTATCGGCCCGACTCAGTAGTCTTTCGCTGCCTGCTCAGCGCTGTAAAGTACGGGGGTTGTATCTCTGGAGTCTGGCGTAGGTTCCGCTTGCCCGACAGGTACCTGCAAAACAGATTCCAGAATGTCGCTCTTCCCCAGGATCCTGACGGCCCTCCCCGCCATTCTACCGGCAGCCGCGTGCTATGACATCGGCGAGCCGACTCAGTCCCCGGTTCGGGTCACCTGGACCGCGTTCCCGGACACGGTACTCGTCGGCGAAACGTTTTCTCTGGAGTTTGCGGGTCCCGTGACGCCGAACGCGTGCGGACGCCTGGATACCGCGACCGTCGCCGTCGGTGACTCTACCATTCGGCTGGAGGGACAGCGAAGCGTGTTTGACACGATGTGCTCGGACAGCCGGGTCAGCTTCTATGAGGCGCGGCCCGTTAGGATCGAGAAATCGGGCCGATTCCGTGTGCTGGACTATGAGGACCGCGATCTGGGATCGCTCATCGCCGTGGACTCGGGCACATTTTCGGCCATCGGCACCAGGGGTACCGGCACCTTGGATGCTGCGGGCGGCTGCTACCTGTTCGGACCAGGATGGCTTGGGAACCAGCGGCCGTTCGCTCTGTCTGGTCTCCCTGAGCCCCTCAGGGCCGCCAGCGGACCGGATCGAGTACTCTTTGTTGCCGGAACTCTACACGGCTTCAGCCTTTGTGGCCTGTACGGCTCGAGACCAAGGATCGATGTGGATACGGCGTACTTTATGGATCAGACGATCGAAGACTATTACCCGGAAGAAGACTCTGACTGATGACTCTGTATGACGAAACCGACGTTCAGGCTAGCGTAGTCAACGCCGGCCTGAGCGCACGCCTGGGCGCGGAACTCGAGGAAATGCAATCGTCAGGAGTCCTCAAGCGCCTCCAGCACATCATGGGACCACAGGGGGCGGTCGTCGAACTGGAGGGATACGGCCCGACCGTGAATCTCTGCTCCAACAATTATCTGGGCCTGTGCGAGCATCCGGAGGTTGTCGCGGCCGTACGAGGAGGAGCCGACAAGTACGGCGCCGGCACTTCATCCGTCCGGTTCATCTGCGGTACGTTCGATATCCACAGGGATCTCGAAAATCGGCTGGCCGATTTTCTCGAGACAGAGGCGGCGCTGACCTATACCTCCTGTTGGAACGCCAACGAGGGATTGTTCGCCGCGTTGCTCTCGCCGGAGGATGTGCTGATCAGTGACGAACTGAACCACGCATCCATCATTGATGGAATCAGGCTCTGCAAGGCCCAAAGGCGCATCTACAGGCACATGGACATGGCCTCTCTCGAAGAGGCTCTGGTGGCGAGTTCGGACGCCAGGCACCGGCTCGTGATTTCGGACGGAGTGTTTTCCATGGAGGGGGAGATCGCCCCCCTGCCGGAGATTCGTGAGCTGTGCGATCGTTACGATGCCATCATGACCATCGACGATTCGCATGCCACCGGGGTTCTGGGCGAGACCGGCCGGGGAACTCCGGAGCACTTCGGAATGCATGGCCAGATGGACATCATCACATCCACGCTCGGAAAGGCGCTCGGAGGCGCTGCGGGCGGCTTCATAGCCAGCAGCCGCCCCGTCATCGAATACCTGACACAGCGGTCTCGAACGCAACTGTTCACGAACGCGATCCCGCCTTACACGGCTGCGGGAGCGATGGCCGCGATCGACGTGCTGGAACGGAATCCCGGCCTCGTGGCTACTCTTCGCACCAATACGGAGTACTTTCGCAAGCAGTTGACCTCGTTGGGTTTCGAGCCCATCGAGGGAGACACGCCCATCGTCCCGGTCATCATCGGCGAGACATCCGACGCTATCGCGATGAGCCAACTGCTGCTCGATGAAGGCGTGTTTGTGATCGGTTTCGGCTTTCCCGTGGTCCCGCACGGCGTGGCCCGCATCCGGTGCCAGGTCTCGGCCGCGCATAGCCGCGATCACCTGGACCGAGCCCTCTCAGCGCTGGACACGGTAGGGCGCCGACTCGGCGTTGTGTAGGCACCGTCGCGATCTGTTTCCAGGACGCCGTAGACAGTATTCTTGAGCCACTAGAATAGCACTTGTGACGCGCGTGGTTCGCGTAGGAGGCACATCTTGGAGCCTGTTACTTCTCCCTCGGCGGTCGATCGCCCGACGATCGAGGACATGAACCTTGCTCCGGGCAAAGCTGCACGGTTGTTCGACATGCTGTACAACCACGGTGTCAGGAACGGCACCGCGCTGTTCCTGCCTATCGATCAGGGTATGGAGCACGGCCCGATCGATTTTCTGCCCAACCCACCGTCTGCAGACCCCGACTTCCAGTTCGAGTTGGCGATCCAGGGAGAGTTCAACGGCATAGCGTGCCAGATCGGCTTTGCCGAGAAGTACTTCCCTCGCTACGCCGGCGAGATTCCACTCATTTTGAAGGTAAACGGCAAGACCAGCATCCCCTCGGACGCCGAGGCGCACTCTCCCCTCAACTGCTCCGTAGAGGATGCCGTCAGGCTGGGCGCAAGCGGGGTCGGCTACACGCTTTATGTCGGCTCGCCGGCCCAATCGCTGCATCAGGAAGAGTTGAATGACGTCAGGAGCGACTGCCAGCGCTACGGCATGCCGTTGATCGTCTGGTCATACCCGAGAGGCTCGGCGATCGAAGCCAAGGGCGGGCGCGACTCGTTGTATGCGGTCGACTATGCAGCCCGCATGGCCATGGAGATGGGCGCGGACGTTGTAAAACTCAATCAGCCCAAAAAGGGCGATAAGGATGCCGATCAGCCCAAGGCGTATGCCGAGCTCGAGTGGGACTACCTGGAGGGATGCCGCCGCGTCGTGCGGTCGGCCCAGAATACGCTGGTGTTGTTTTCGGGTGGCAGCAAGCTCGGGGACGAAGACCTCCTCGATAAGGTCAAGCTGAGCATGGACGGCGGAGCGACCGGTCTGATCTTCGGCCGCAACATGTGGCAGCGGCCCATGGAGGAGGCTCTCGAGATCTCGAAGCGAGTTCAGGAATTGCTGTCCGGGTACGGCGCGTAGGGATGATATCCGAGTTCATTGTAGCGCCGTCCGTGCTCGCGGCGGATTTTGCCCGGTTAGGAGAGCAGGTACGCGAAGCGGAAGAGGCCGGGGCGCGGTGGTTCCACTTTGATGTGATGGACGGGCACTACGTGCCCAACCTGAGCATCGGCATTCCCGTTCTGGAGTCTCTTCGCGCCGTGACGAAGTCCTTCCTGGATGTTCATCTCATGATCGACAACCCGCAGGACTTTATCGGTCCGTTTGCCGCGGCCGGCGCGGATATGATCACGATCCATCAGGAAGTGGCTGTGCACCTGCACCGTGATATCCAGGAAATGCGGCGATTGGGCGTAAAGGTTGGCGTGGCCATCAATCCCTCTACGCCGGCTGATGCGCTGCACGAAGTGCTCCCGCTGGTGGATCTGGTGCTGGTGATGACCGTGAACCCGGGATTTGGCGGGCAGGCCTTTATTTCGGAGGTGCTCGGCAAAGTGGAGCAGCTCCGTGCCGAGTCGGAGAGAATGGGTCTCGGACCGTTACACATTCAGGTGGACGGCGGGATCGGGCCTGACACAGCTCTCGCTGCCGCACAAGCCGGCGCTAACGTCCTGGTGGCGGGCTCTTCGGTGTTTCGGGGTGCGGGGACGATCAGTGAGAACTACGAAGCCATTCGTCGTTCTCTGGCCGTCCCGGCCTGAAGCGGGCCCCTGCTGAGGCCGGATCAGGAGCTGAATGTCCAGGGTAACCGTCCACGTTCCCGGCCCGCTTCGCCAATTCACCGGAGGCCTGAGCATTGTGGTCGTAGATGCGACAACGCCCGGTGAAGCCCTCGCCGCCTTGGACCGTGATGATCGCCGCATTGGAACCCACCTTTTCGCGGATGACGGCTCGCTGCGTGGCTACGTGAGCCTCTTCCTGGATGGAAACCTCCTCGGGCCGGACGGCGGCCTCGACGTAAGTATCGAGCACGATGCCGATCTCACCATCGTACCCTCGGTAGGAGGAGGATGAGCGCCATCGGCGAGGATGCGGCCCGCTACCACCGCCAGATCATTCTTCCGCAGGTGGGCGCAGAGGGGCAGGCCCGACTGGCCGACGCCAGCTGTGCGGCGTGAACCAACAGGGGGCAGGTTCACTTGGCGTCCCGGAAATAGGTGTCGACGAACTCAAGAAACGTCTGGATCGAGGTGAAGACCTCACGCTGCTCGACATTCGCGAGCCGCACGAATGGCACATCAGCAACTTCGGCGACCACGGCGCGGTGCTGATCCCCATGGGGGAGCTTCCCGGCCGCCTGGACGAGATCGAGACGGACTTAACGGTGATCGTGTACTGCCGAACCGGCATACGGAGTGCTCACGCGGTGGAGATGCTAAAGGAGAGAGGTGTTGAAGGAGCCATCAATCTGCGTGGCGGCATCAATGACTGGGCGGCTCGGATCGATTCCAGCATGAAGCAGTATTGATGCGATCGTGCTTCAGCGGCGTCGAGTCGTAGCATGAGAATCGTATCCCTCCTGGCCAGCGCCACGGAGATCGTGGACCTGCTGGGAGCCTCCGATGAGCTGGTGGGAATCTCTCACGAATGCGACTACCCGCCTCACGTGCTGGATCGTCCACGACTCAGCCGGGCCCGGTTCGACCTGCAGGGGCTCGACAGTGGCGAGGTAGACCGGGCGGTTCGCGAAGCCATGCGTGTGCACGGCAGTGTGTATGAACTCGACGCGGCGACCCTGGCCGAGCTGGACCCCGACTTGATTCTCACGCAGGCCGTCTGTGAAGTGTGCGCGGTTCCCACGGCCGGGGTACACGAAACTGTGAACTCGGCCGGCCTGCGCGCCGAAGTATTATCACTGGATGCTCACTCCCTGGCCGAGATCTTCAGTACGGTTGAGGCGGTAGGCCGGGCCACGGGCCAGACCGAACTGGGCCTGAGCCTGGCTGACGAGATGCGTGCGCGGGCCGAAGCCGTCCGCAGCCGAGTCGAGGGAGCCTCGAGGCCGCGGGTATTGGCCATCGAATGGCTGAGTCCGCCGTTCACGCCCGGTCACTGGGTACCGGAGATGATCGAATTCGCCGGCGGACAGAACCTGGTTGGGGACGCGGCGTCGCGGTCCAGGGAAGTGCGGTGGGAAGATCTGGAGGACCTCGACCCCGACGTGCTCGTCATCATGCCGTGTGGGTACGATCTTTCGGCTGCGCGCTCCGACGCGAACGCGCACGCCTCACAGCTGGCGCGAGTAGCCTCACGGGCCATCGAGGACGGGAAGGCGTTCGTCGTAGACGCGTCCGCCTACTTCAATCGCTCCGGGCCGAGAGTTCTGACGGGAATCGAGATCCTCGCGGCCCTTCTGCACCCCGATCTGTTCGAACCGCCGGATCCAGCTACGGCAGTCCGCTGGACGGCAGGCACGTTCTAGTCGTCGAAGCTCACTTGCCGAACATCCGTGATGGCCTCATGCTCCCGTAACGCACTCAGTAGCTCAGCGGGGATGGCTTCGTCTACGCGAATCACCGCGAGAGCATCGCCGCGTTCGGAGTCTCGCGCCTGGTGGAATCCTGCGATGTTCAGGCCCGCCGCTCCGAGGTGAGTTCCGATGTCGCCGATAACACCGGGAACATCCCGGTTCCTTACGAACATCAGGTGGCCGGCTGGAACCACACCGATGTGATAGGATCCCACTCGAACCAGCCTCGGATGTTGCTCGCCCATGAGCGCCCCGCCGATGGACCAGTCCTCGCCGTTGTCTCCGCCCTCCGCACTCAGCTCGAGAAACGTCGAGTACCCGGCCACGGAGGAAGATCGGGAGCGGCGCACCTCGATTCCTCGGTCGCTGGCGATAAGCAGAGAGTTCACCAAGTTGAGGGGCCGTGCCAGCACGGGGCTGAGGTATCCCTCCATCGCCGCCGAAGCGACCAGCCGGAGACCGTGTCCAAAAGGACCGGCGAGCCGGACATCGACTCTCTTTGCCCGGCCGCCTGTAAGCTCCGAAAGGACGAGACCGAGGCGGCGGGCCAGATCCACGATGGGATCGTAACGGACCCGATCCGCGATCGCGGGCATGTTCACGGCTGACCGGAGATCTCCACTGAGCAGCGCGTCGCGCACCGCAATGGCGATCTCGATCGCGACCTCCCGCTGCGCCTCGGGCGTCGCGGAGCCGAGGTGCGGAGTCAGTACGAGGCCCGGGGCGTTCCTGAGCGGATGGTCGGCCGGCAGTGGTTCAGTCTCATACACGTCCAGCGCCGCACCGCCCAGTCGCCCGGCGTGGAGCGCCTCGGCAAGCGCCTCTTCATCAACCAGGCCACCGCGAGCCGCGTTAACCAGGATAGCCCCCGGCTTCATGAGGGCGAGCGCCTCGGTGCCGATCAGGCCATGGTTCTCCTCTGTGAGCGGGGCATGAAGGGTAACGAAGTCTGACTTCTGCAGGAGCAGCTCGAGGGCCACGGACTCGGAATCCAGATCGGCCGCGCGCCCGGCGGGAAGAAAGGGGTCGAAGATCAGGACCTTCATCTCGAATGCGCGGGCGCGCCGAATGACCTCACTGCCGATGCGGCCCGCGCCTATCACTCCGAGCGTCTTGCCGGCGAGCTGCGGCCCACGAAACATCTTTCGGTCCCATTCGCCGCTGCGAACCGAACGATCCGCCGCCACGATCTTTCGCGCGGCCGAGAGGAGCAGCGCGAAGGCCAGTTCCGCCGTCGAGGCAGTGTTGCCCGCCGGCGCGTTCAGAACCGCAATGCCGCGGCGTGTCGCCTCTTCCACATCGATGTTGTCGAGGCCTACGCCCGCCCGCCCTATGACCTCCAGCTCTTCTGCACTCGCAAGGAGATCGGCATCGGCTTGAGTCGAACTGCGCACGATGAGGCCGGCGGCGCTGCCCAGACGTTTCTTCAGAGTCTCCCGCGGTTCAGTCGACAGATCGGCCACGCTCAGCTCGGCGCAGTCATCCAGGATCGCCACCCCCTCCGGCGAGAGCGCATCGGCCAGCACTAGCAGCTTGGTCATGCCGGTGCCGCCAGAGCGTGGCTCACGACCTCCGTGAGCGCCTCCAGCAGCAGGTCCAGCTCGCCAGCCGTGTGATCACCCATGTGCCCGATCCGGATTACGTCATTCTTCATATACCCGTAGCCGGGGGCGATGGTGAAACCGCGTTCACCGAGAGCCGAGACCACCTGCGGTCCGATCATTGAGTCAGGAAGGACAACGGCTGACACGGTTGGCGACCGGTATCCGTCTCGGGCCAGGATGCGGAACTCCGCGCCGGTCATTTCCCGCATCTTATCGATCCACGCGTACGTTTGGGCGGCCATGTCTGCGTGACGCGCCCAACGTTGGGTCAGGCCTTCCTCAGCAATTCGGTCGAGCTGCACTTCGAGCGCATAGAGGAGCGAGATAGCCGGTGTATTGGCGGTCTGATGCTCACGGGCTCGGCGATCGAAGTCCACGAGGTCGAAGTAGTAACTCCGTTGCGGGAGGCCGCGGGCCCGGTCGAGCGCGCGTTCCGAGGCTGCCGCAAAGGCAAGCCCGGGAGGAAGAGCTAGAGCCTTCTGGGAACCGGTCAGGAGAAAGTCGAGATTCCAGTCGTCGAAGTGTAGCTCAGCGCCAGCCAGCGAGCTGACACTGTCCACAGCCACGAGCACATCCTCGAACTCGTGAACGACCGAGGCGATGTCTTGGACCGGGTTCAATACTCCGGTAGATGTCTCGGAGTGAACGACGGTGACAAGATCGTACAGTCCCGGCGACGCCATGAGGGCCTGCCGGACACTGTCGGCTGTGTTGGGCTCGCCCCACTCCACTTCGAGCACGTCGGCAGCGCGCCCGCAGCGCACGGCTATTCTGTGGAATCTTTCGGCAAACGCACCACCGATCACGCACAGGGTCCTGTGCGCGCACAGGTTTACGATCGCGGTTTCCATGAATCCGGTAGCCGACGATGTAGAGATGAAGACCGGCCGTTCGGTTCCGAACAGGGTGCGCAGGCCGGAGTCCACTGCGGCCAGAAGTTCTTTCATGGCCGGCCCGCGATGCCCGATCATGGGACGTTGCATGGCCTGCAGAACTTCGGGCCTAACCTCGGTCGGGCCGGGAAGAAAGAAACGGCCGAAACCCTCGTCAGCTACTCGTGGTGAACTGCCTGATTGTAAGGAAACGCTCATTGCATCGTTCGGTAATCACCGCTCTCTACCGTCGGCTTTTCCCACCGTCTGCGATCGGCCGGCCAACGCCAAGAATCGACAGAGTATCACGTCCCAGCCGCGCGGCGGCAAGCCATGAACTTGACCGTTTCGCCTTCCCCAGACTACGCTGTTACGGCCAGCGGGCGAAACAGAGAGGAGGCCACCGATGAAGACGATCAAGCAACTGCTCACGGTCAAAGGGAACGATATCTGGGCCGTAGAACCCGGCGACTCGGTGTTTGATGCCATCGCCATGATGGCGGAGAAGGGCGTCGGTGCGCTGCTCGTAATGCAGGACTCCAAGACCGTAGGTATCCTGTCCGAGCGGGACTACGCCCGCAAAGTAATCCTCCAGGGCCGCTCGTCGAAGGACACGGCCGTCCGGGAGATCATGACGCCTGATGTCGTGTTTGTGGGGCCCGAAAACACGATCGAGGAGTGTATGGCGCTGATGACGGACAAGCGCATTCGGCACCTGCCCGTTCTAGAAGACAAGAAGCTGCTTGGCGTAGTTTCGATCGGCGATCTGGTCAAGGCCATCATCTCGGATCAACGCTTCCGGATCGAGCAGCTCGAACGGTACGTAAGCGGGTGACGGAGTGGTCAGCGGCCTTCAGGTTCCTCGGGCGACTCGATCAGGGCCAGCGTCGCCGTCGAGAAAATGACGTCGTATTTCTTACAGTAGATTACGACACTTCCGATAGACTCCGCTGAGACACCAGCCGGAATCTCGTAGGTCTGGGAGCCTTCGGTCGTGGTCAACAGCCCGAGTTCCGTGTACTTGCCGAGGTCTCTCCCACGTTTCGGATCGGGATTCTGCGACAGAACGACTCGTAGGTCTGGGCCAGCCGCGACCTTGAAGGCTGACTCGAAAACTACTGACAGGCTCTCGGTCTCAGCCATCTGAATCACGGTAGCGGTTCCGGATGCCCAGTGAGATCGGTCCACACGACTGAATTCACCTGCTCTAAGGGAGACTGTATCCTGCGCGTAGCCCAGGCTCGCGCTTACTAGAATGGCCGCGGGTATGTGCAGCAGTAGCAGCGTGCGCCTCATTATGCAGGTCCTGTTTCGAGTGTTCAGCTTTGATACCTCCGTTTTCCTGAACGCGCCCGGGCCGGCGGAGTTCCGCTCACCCCGAGACTCCGTACTTTATTCATGGACGCCGCCGCTCGCGTGCTGAGGCACGCCAGACGCGGCAAGTCGCATGAATCCGGCGTTAACAACAAAGGCAGAAACGAATGCCCGACACCGAGTACCACATTCACACGGAGGTCGGTTTCGAGCCCCTGGAGCTCATCGACATACAGAAGCTGGTCGCGGACTGTGATGTCGACTGGTTCAACCAAACACTGACACGAGTGAACGACTGCGTGGTGCGGCTCGGAATCCTCAAGGGCGAGTTTCACTGGCACCAGCACGAGGAGGAAGACGAGTTCTTCTACGTCGTGGATGGAGAGCTGCTCATCGACGTGGGCGAGGAGACGGTCACCCTGGGCCCGAAGCAGGGGTTCACCGTTCCCAGGGGCACCGTGCACCGTACCCGGGCTCCGGGCGGTACCGTGATTCTCATGTTCGAAGGTGCCGGAGTGGTCCCTACGGGTGACTGAAGGGACGCTCCCGCGGTAGGCCGGTACGCGCGGTTGACGGCCCCCGCCGCGCGCCCGAGTTTGGCCCGCTATGAAATACATCGTGATCTGCGATACGGCCCCGGCAGACGTTCTTCGTCAGGCCAAGGAGTTCTTCGCCGCGAATAGCCGCATGGTGGTGGCCAGCGAGTCCGATACGGCTGTTCACTTCGTGGGCGACGGCAATGCGCACATTCATGCCGAACGCGAGTACAGCCATACGCATGTGCACGCTGAAACGGACCGAGTTGCAGGCCTCGACGTCACTGATCTGACGAAGCGCTTTCTGTACACCCTGGGGCACGTATGAGCGAATCCGTCGTGCTGAGACTGGTCATGCCCGACCGATGGCTTGAGCAGGTGGAGGAAATGCCGCTGGACGGATCCGTCCAGGATACCAAGGCGCATGGCATCAAGGCTCTTCTTCTGCGCGAGACTGACGATCCCGCGGATTTCTTCGTGGAGTACGCGGAGCGGCGCGTTCGGGACGAGTCCGTAAGCCTACGCGAACTCGGAGTACAAGACAAAGAGATTTTCTCCATCCGCGCGTACGACTTGGGCCATTACCGCCGCTTCGAGGGCTGACCGGCCCTCCCGTTCTACTCTACTCCGTTCTTCAGCAGGTAGTCTCGGGTTTCCCGGACAACGACGCCTGACAACAGCAGCAGTCCAATCAGGTTCGGGAACGCCATGAGCCCATTCATGATATCCGAGATGTCCCACACAACCTGCAGTTCCGAGACCGCCGCGATCATGATCACGCTGATGAACAGGAGCCGGTACGGCTTGATGGCCTTCACGCCGATCAGGTACTCGAGATTACGCTCGCCGTAGTAAGACCATCCAAGGATCGTACTGAAGGCGAAGAACGACAGGCACACAGCCACGACGATGCCGCCCCATTCGCCGGGTAGCCCGGTGCTGAAGGCCTCCTGCGTGAGAGCCACCCCGTTCAGGCCGGTCTTCCAGGCTCCGGTGCTGATGATCGCGATTCCGGTAAACGTGCATACGACGATCGTGTCGATGAAGGTCTGAGTCATCGATACCAGAGCCTGGCGCACAGGCTCGCGTGTCTGCGCGGCCGCGGCTGCGATGCCGCCCGTACCGAGTCCCGACTCGTTCGAGAACACACCGCGAGCGACACCTATCCGAATAGCCTGCGCCACCGTAGCACCGAGGAAGCCGCCCGCCGCCGCTGAACCGCTGAACGCGTGAGAGAAAACGAGCCGGAAAGCTTCGGGCACGCCCTCCCAGTTGAGAGCAATCACCACACCGGAACCCAGCATGTAGATCGCGATCATTATCGGCACGAAAACCCCTGTAAACCGGCCGATCGACTTGATGCCGCCCAGAATGACGGCCCCCGCGAGCACGGCTGTGCCCAGACCGACAAGCCAGGTGGGGACTCCGAACACTCCGTGAACCGCCTGGGCTACCGAGTGAGACTGCACGCCGTTCCCTATCCCGAACGCGGCCAGGGCAGCAAACAAGGCGAACGAGGTCGCCAGGACCTTTCCGAGACGTCCGTACCTGATGCCGTTTTCGAGATAGTACATCGGTCCGCCCGACTGCTCGCCCCGCGCGTCTGTTTCACGGAAACGAACACCCAGGACAGCCTCCGAATACTTGGTCGCCATCCCGACCAGACCTGTGATCCACATCCAGAACAAGGCGCCCGGTCCGCCAGCCGCAATCGCTGTGGCCACACCGACGATGTTGCCCGTGCCCACTGTCGCGGCGAGCGCTGTCATGAGTGCCTGGAAGTGTGATATGTCTCCCTCAGCGCCCTCTTCGCGCCGTTTGATGAATGCGAGGCTCAGGGCATGACCCAGGCGGCGGAATTGCAAGCCGCGAAGGAGGAGGGTTAGATATAGACCAGTACCGACGAGCAGGATGATGAGTGCCGGACCCCATACCCAGCCCTGCATCGTGGCGACAATCTCCATCTTGACTCCGCGACCTGTGGGTTGCGTTGAGGCCGGGCGGCGTTTGAGCCGACTACGGCCTGGAGGGAAAGGCGATGCGCGCCACAGGGTAGGCGAACACCGCTATCACCGTCAACTATGAGTGGACACCGTAGATGAGCCGTAACACAGAATCCAGCTCAGAGAGCCGATGCGCTGAGCACCTCGCTACACTCGGGTACTCGACTGTTCCCGAGATCCTGCTGGCCACATCGACGGCGATCGAACGGGGACGCCACCTGGCGCTGATCGCCTCCGCGGGCTCTGGCAAAGAGTGCGTGTACGGAGCCGCCGTAGCGCACCTGGACAAGACGGACGCGGCGGGAGTGCGGTCACTTGTTCTGGCGCCGACCCGAGAAGTGGCACTGCGGATCGCGGCCGCCATCAGGATCGTTGCCCGTGATGCGTCGCCGGTGCTGGCAGCAAACGCAGGGGCCCCGGACGGCCTCCTGGACGTAGACGCGGCCTGCCTGACGGGCCAGGCGTCGGTTCTGCTGCCTGCGGTTCGGGCTGGCCGGCTTAGCCTGGGCAGTGTGCGGCTCGTGGTTGTGGACGGTGTTCAGACGCTAGAGGAATTGGACGAGTGGCCGGCCGTTGAAGCCATCCTCGACACGGTCGAATCCGTGACGATGAAGATCATCGTAGGCGACCGGTGGAGCGAGGACTTCGAGCGGCTTCTTGAGCGCCAGGTTCCGAGAGCCAAGCGCTGGCCCGAGGAAGCGTTCGCCGAACCCGCCGCAGCCGACTCCGGAGATCCACTGTACGTAGGATCGGCAGAGTCACTGGTCGGCCGCCTCGATCACCTGGAGAATCTGGCCCACGGCACCGCCGCGGATGGGGGCCGGCTCAAGGTTGTGTGCGCGAGTGCTGACAGGGTGCAGCAGGTTCTGGAGCGCCTGGCGTCCGCCGGCCTGGCCGATCATGTGGGCACTGGTATCGAAGTGGCTCTGGCGCCCGAGGCGAACGGCGAGACAGGCGGCGGGGCAGACGACGAGGCGACCACAGTGGTGGCCTTCGAGGCGCCGGTGAACCTGGCGGACCTCACGGCCGCCCTGGGGAGCGCGGGGAGTCGCTTTGCCGTTGTCTTGCCTCGTCATGTGCGACACATGGAGCTAATGGCTGAGCGCGCCGGCTGGACCGTGCATCCACTGCCAGATCGACAGGTGAGGGAGCCGCCCAGCAGCCTGGTCCGGTTCCGTGATCGCATCCGGCGGCGGCTCGAGAGCGAGAACTCAGCCGCGGACGTTCTCGTCCTCGAGCCACTGCTGGCCGAGTATGGCGCCACTCGAGTGGCTGCGGCACTGTCCGGCCTTCTGCGGAGTACGGTGGACGTTGCATCGGCTCCGGTTCGCCCATGGCCTGACGCAGAGGCCGCCTCGGGAACGGTGCCCTCGCGCAAACCGGGCGATGAGACACGCGGCACACGGCCGTCCTGGGCCCGCGTGTACATTGGTGCCGGGCGGCGGGATGACATCCGGCCGGGCGATTTGGTCGGCGCGATTACCGGTGAGACCGGGATCGTCGGGGGCCAGATCGGGAAGATAGACATCCGCGGCGGCTTTTCGCTGGTGGACGTGGATGCCCAGGTGCTCGAGCAGGTCGTGGAGGGCCTGAACGGGGTCGTGATAAAGGGAAGGACGGTCGCGGTGCGGCCCGACCGGGAGATGTTCGTCTAGGCGCTTGAGCCCAGACTACTGCACAGCGTCCCGAAGACCCTTTCCGGCCCGAAAAGCGATAGAGGTCATCGCACCCACCCGAATCGGCGCCCCCGTCTGCGGATGCCGGCCCGTTCTGGCACTGCGGCGGCGCGTCTCAAAGGTGCCGAAGTCCGTGATTTGCACCTTCCTGCGGCGCTTCAAAGACCGCACGATGATGCCGTGCTCGGGACTGAACAGCGCATCTACGACGGCGCTCGCGCGCTCCGTCGGAAGGCTTGTCGTGCGGGCCAGCTCGGCGACCAGATCGGTCTTGTTCACTTTCTTCTCCGTGTTCGACCGGTTTTTTCAAGCCTAGCGCCGTGGCCGCAAACAGCGCAACGGGACGCTCTTACCGTCGCCGCGAAGACGCCAGTATATTGGCCTCATGACACCCTCCAAACCGGACGTCGGGCAAACGAGGAGCGACTTCACGCGCCGCTTCGCTGGCGTCGTTGGCCTTGTCGTGGCCCTCGTAGTCGTTGGAACTCTCGGGTTCCTGCAGTTTCCGGGGTGGAACGTGTCTGACGCCGTCTACATGACAGTTATCACATTGACGTCCGTCGGCTACCAGGAAGTGCACCCCTTGACCGACGCCGGCCGAGTTCTGGCCGGATTTCTGCTGGCAGCCGGACTCACGACCATGGGTCTGTGGTTCGTGCTGATTACCTCCTCTCTGGTGGAGATGGACCTGGCCCATGTCTTTAGAACTCGGCGAGCCATGAAACAGATCAGCAAACTGAGAGACCACACCATCGTGTGCGGGATCGGCCGAACGGGCCGGCAAGTAGTTCGTGAGCTGGAGGATGCCAGGGAGCCGTACATCGTGGTGGATAAGGATGGATCCAGAATCGAGCAGCTCAGGGAAGAGTATCCGGAGGCCCTGGCGTTGGAGGCAGACGCGACCCGCGACGAATCCCTCACCGAGGCTGGAATCCTGGACTCACAAGGCCTGGTGGCGGCGCTCAGCGCGGATGCCGACAACGTCTTCGTCTGTCTGACCGCGCGGGATCTGCAGCCAGATCTCAATATCGTCGCCCGGGCGTACGACGCCGAAACGGTGAAGAAACTCCGAAAAGCGGGCGCCGACCACGTGGTGAGTCCGAACCTGACCGGGGGAATCCGGATGGCATCCATGCTGCTCAGGCCGCAGGTGATGAGCTTCCTGGATGTGGTGACCCGGGGTGAGGACATCTCGCTGAGGCTGGAACAGGTGACGATTCCGGACGGATCGAGACTGGACGGCTGTACGTTGGCGGAGGCGCGCATTAGGCAGGAAACGGGTCTCGTCGTAATCGCCGTCCGCCACCCCGACCAGTTGGCTGCTGTGAATCCGGCCCGGAGTGCCGGCGAAGGGCCGCTAGCCTACAACCCGGGTCCGGAGGAGCCTCTCCATGCCGGTGATACACTCATCGTGCTGGCCGATGAAACGCAGATCGATTCTCTCCGCACCGTCGCCGCCTAGCCGGTCGGCCCACAATCTAGCTGGTCGGTCCGCCGCTCTCTTCGGCCATTCGGCGCTTCAGCTCTTGTAGCTGAACATCGGCCAGGTCCTCGGGATCGACCCGGCTGGCCCGGGCCCCGAGTACGTCGTCCAGCTCCGCACCCACCTCGGCCTCCGTTATGTCATCCTCGATCTCGGCCGTTAGCCGATCGAATTCATCCGCGGCGGAGTCTCCCCCTCCCCGAACTCTTTCGGTGGCCCGGGCCCGGCGGGCGCGCGCTTCGAGAGTCCCCCGCTTGGCCGTGGCTTCCTTCAGCTGACGGGTCATTTCCTTCACCGTCTGCTGCTGTAGCGCGAACTCGGCCTGCACTGCTTCAATCTTCTGGACGCAGACCTCGGCCCGTCCCCGGTGTTTGGCTTCATATTGCAGCGCCACTTCGACGGTCTCTCGATCGCCGATCTCGTCGGCCTGTATCGCGCGACGTCCACAATCGCTTGCCTTGCGCAGCTCTGCGGCTCGCGTGGCTTCCAATTCGCGGAGCGTGGCCTCAAGTTTCGGCAGGTGCGCCTTGGCATCAACAAGCTCTTCACGCATCGAGCGCACGAGCTCGTCAACGTCACGCTCGGGGCCGCCCGTGCGGCTCTCCAGCGACGAAAGCGCGCGGTCGATGGCTTGCTTCAATCGGTTGAACATGAGAGCAGTGTAACGTCACCCGACTTTGTCCGTCCAACCAGGTCACTCGGAGATGAGCACAGAGGTCTTCAGGATCGAAGGGTTGCACTGCGCGGCGTGCAGTACGGCCGTGGAGCGTGCACTCAATGAGCTTCCCGGCGTAACGGCGGCAGTCAGCCTGCCGGCCGAGACGGCAACCGTGACCAGAGATCCGTCAGTCGTCGGGCTGGATACGCTTCGAGAAGCGGTCACCGGCGCCGGCTACTCGCTTCATGAAGCACCGAAGGCCAGAGATCTGCGCCAAGAGGGCGAGGATCGGCTGGCCCGAGGCGCGGAAGGCGTGTCGGTAGCGCGGCGGCGAATGCTCCTCGCCTGGAGCCTCACGATCCCGGTTGCCGTCTGGATGCTGCCTGAGATGGTGTGGGGCCTAAAGTGGCCCTCGGCATCCGTGTTCGATGCCGGACTGCTCGTCCTCTCTCTTCCGGTTTTGCTGGCTCCGGGTCGGCCCACGGTGATTGCAGGGCTGAGAGCCGCCGTTCGCCGACGGCCCAGCATGGACACGCTGATAGCTATGGGTAGCGGAGCGGCAATACTGACGGGGGTCCCAGCCGTCTTGGCCCATTGGACGCAGGTGCCCGATTTTCAGAACTACGCGGGCGTCGGAGCCATGATCCTCGCCATTCACCTCACCGGCAGGTCCGTTGAGGCCAGAGCCAAAGGCCGCACGTCTGCCGCGATCCAGCGGCTGCTTTCACTGGAAGCGAAGACCGCCCGAATTGAGCGGAACGGGGCAGAGGTCGAGATTCCGGTCTCCGAAGTGTCCGTTGGCGATCTCATGGTGGTGCGGCCAGGGGAGAAGATCCCTACCGACGGTGTCGTCATCGATGGAAGGAGTTCCGTAGATGAATCCCTGGCCACGGGCGAATCCATGCCGGTGGACAAGGGAGCGGGCGACAGCGTCATCGGCGCCACGTTCAACCAGGACGGACTGCTCCGTGTCCGGGCCACCGGAGTGGGCGAGAATACGTTCCTGGCCAACGTGGTCCGGCTCGTCGAGCGGGCTCAGGGAAGCAAGGTGCCGATTCAGGATTTCGCCGATCACGTAACGGCCGTCTTCGTGCCCGTTGTACTTGTAGTAGCGGGCGCGACGTTGGCCGGATGGTTCCTGTTCCCGGATGCCCTTGGAGCACTGGCTGATCGGGCGGGCGGGCTTCTCCCCTGGGTCCAGGCCGATCTCGGCCCGGTCTCCCGGGCCTTGTACGCCATGCTGGCTGTGCTGGTGATCGCTTGTCCGTGTGCCCTCGGCCTGGCCACCCCGACCGCACTCATGGTGGGCACTGGGGTAGGCGCCGAGAAAGGTATTCTGGTCAGGGACGGAGCCGCCATACAGTCGCTGGACGCCGTGGATACCGTGGTTCTCGACAAGACTGGAACGATCACGCTGGGTCGCCCCGCCCTGGCCGAGATCGTGGCAGCCAACGGGCACCCGGACGAGCTACTCACCCTGGCGGCAGCCGCCGAGGCCGGCTCGGAGCACCCCTTGGGCCACGCTGTCGTCGAGGCCGCGAGGGAGCGAGGGCTCCGAATCCCACCGGCCACCGGGTTCCGCGCGGAGGTCGGGCGCGGCGTGACGGCCGACGTGGAGGGCCAGTTCGTGCAGGTCGGGCGGGCGAGCTGGATGGCCGAACGCATGTTGGCCCCGCGCACCCTACTCGAGTCGGCAAGCAGGCTGGAGCGCGCCGGCCACACAGTGGTCGTCGTGGCAGCCGGCGAGTCCGCGCTGGGCCTCCTGGCTCTGTCGGACGCGGTGAAGCCGAGCAGCCCCGGCGCGGTGCGAGCTCTCGAGAGAATGGGGCTTCGGACGATCTTGCTTACGGGCGACAACGAGCAAACTGCCCTGGCCGTGGCCGAGGCTGTCGGCATCGAGGATGTTCGGTCTTCTCTCCTGCCCGCCGGCAAGGTACAGGCGATCGAGCGGCTTCAGAGGGACAACCACACGGTGGCCATGGTGGGAGACGGTATCATGATGCGCCGGCGCTTACACAGGCCAACGTGGGGATTGCGATCGGGTCGGGCACGGATATCGCCATCGAGGCGGCGGATATCACGCTCGTACACGGGGAGCTGGATGGCGTAGTCCGTGCCATTCGGTTGGCCAGAGCCACGTTCGGGAAGATTCGCCAGAATCTGTTCTGGGCCTACTTCTACAATACGGTCGCGATCCCGGTCGCGGTGCTCGGGCTCCTGCACCCCATTCTCGCCGAGTCGGCCATGGCGCTGAGCTCCATTACCGTGGTGGCCAACGCCAACCGGCTGCGCCGCTCAGGGCTGGCCTTTTAGCGCCGCGTCGATGACTGCGCGGTGAGCGTCGTACTCGGGACGGCCGGCGCCGCCCGATTCGGCGTGCGCGAACCGAAGCCGCCGAAGATACTCGTCCTTTGCGGCCGGGTCGCCAGCCGCTTCGGCGGCCTGTGATCCGAGCACGAGCGCGAGCAGGTGGCCGGCCTCTTCCCCCAGCATCGATTCAGCTACGGCGGCGGCACTCGTTGCGTCTCCCAGGGTCAGATCCAGCATCCCTTCGTGGAACCGCATGTCCAGGTTAACCTCCGCGGCGGGAACCTGCGCGTAGGACTGCTTGGCCATCGGAGCGAACCGGCGCGCCTGTGCCAGATCGCCAGACGACTGCAATTGCATGACCCGGTCGAAGAGCCGGTCTGCGGCCGCCCTGGGGCCCATGGCCTCCAGCTCAGCCAGACTGGGCATGACGCCGGCCGCGAAACCGGGAGATTCGATGACTCCGCCCGTGGGCGGCATACCGGGAGCCCGAGCTGACGTCTGACCCCGAATGAGAAGGCTCATCCCGATGGCGAAGGCAACCAGGGCCAGCCCCGAGAGAATCCAGGGCAGCCGCGCGGCGAAGTTCTTGCCTGACCGAATCTCGGTGGGGGTCCCACACTGCCCGCAGTATGTGGCCTCCGGCCGGAGTTTGGCTCCGCAGGAAGCGCATGTGTTGTCAGCCGGCGTAAGGGACGTGCCGCACGTTGAGCAGAATTTCCCCGCTTCATTTTTTCCGCAGCCGGGACACCTCATGGCCGCCGCCCCCTTCTGTGCATCATGCGCCGTACTTGGCCAAGCGGCCGGCCCTTGCCGCCGCTAGCGGAAGCAGCTCCCAGCCCTTCACGTGCCCCAGCGAGCCCCGCGCACATTCGGACTCTCCGAACGAAGCGCCCGCCGACGCGCGGGCCGGGCCGCCCGAGAGCAGAAAGGGAACCGGGTGCCAGCTGTGGGACGCCATGGTCGCCGGTGTCGAGTGATCCCCCGTAACCAGAGTGACCCCTCCGACGGCATCAACCAGGCGAGGCACGACGGCGTCCACACTTTCGATCACACTGACTTTCCGGTCGAAGTCACCATCTTCACCGGCCTTGTCCGTCCCTTTGACATGCAGGAAGAAGAAGTCGTAGTCGTCTGCCTGGCGCTCCAATTCCTCGGCAAGCGCCTCGAGTGAGTCCTCCACCTGCACCGCCTCCATGCCCACGAGCCGCGCGACACCCAGGTACATGGGATAGGCCGCTATGGCCAGTGACCGCATTTGGAAAACTTCCGGAAAGCGGGGCCATTCGGGCAGCGAACCGAATCCCCTGAGGAGCACCATGTTTGCGGGCGTCTGGCCGCCGAGCACATGCGCGGCGCGCTCGACCCAATCTCTAGCCGCGTCGGCGGCTGGCATTGCTGCCTCGGAGCGGGCCGCGATCGGGCGGGGCGGAACGCCGGTCAGGCCCGTGTCCGTGTCCATAACGTCGGCGGTGGAGGACGCGTTGGGGCGCAGAACGAGGAGGAAGCGGTGCTCCTTCACTTGCTCGACCAGAGCCTCGGCGCCCGGCACCTGGATGCGGGACAGAAGATCGCAGACGGGTCTGGCCTCCTCGGTGCTGATGCGTCCGGCGCGGCGGTCTATCACGACTCCGTTCGAATCCACCGTGCATAGATTGCCGCGAACCGCGATGTCCCCCGGGCGAAGATCGAACCCGATGCCGAGCGCCGAGAGTACGCCTCTCCCGATTTGATAGCGGAGCGGATCGTAGCCGAACAGAGAGAGGTGACCCGGCCCGCTGCCCGGGGTGATCCCGGATGCGACCGGCGTGTGGAGGCCACAACCGCCGAGGCCCACCAGGGCGTCCAGGTTTGGCGTGCGGGCCGTCTCCAGTTCGGTTCTGCCGCCCAGCGCCGCCGGAAGACCGCCCAGCCCATCGAGCACAAGCAGTAGCACCTTCCGGTCACCTGGCTGCGCCAGGGCCGCAATATCGGACAGATTCACCCTCGTACCTCCGCGTAATCGTGGCGGCGCCGGCGCCGCCTGCCGATGTTCCTGGAACGGCAGCGGCAGAGTATGGTACGAGCGACTAACTCACAACGCAGCCCGAGGCGGTTCCTTGCGGCGTGGGATCCAGTGGCGAGATTACCTGCCGGGACTCGGCAGCTGCGGCTACATGCACAGACGTTTGAGCGGACTTTTGTCCCGTGGGAGGAACAAGATGATCAGTAGCGCACGTTTCGGATCGGCGTGCCTGATGGCGGCCACGCTGGTGGCGGGGTGCGGGTCTTCGAGTGGAGGCCTGCTCGGCAGTCCCGGCCTCCGAAGCGGCCCCTCCAACCTTGCAACGGTAACCGACTATCCCCAGGGGCCAGATTCGGTGATGCTGGTCGCCTGGGAATCGCTGAGGAACGAGGGCATCATGGCCCGCTCGTTTCAGCGCGCGGCCGGCGACTCTGCCAACACTGCCGCCATGGAGTCGGACTGGGTGTTTATCCCGAACGTCCTCGCGACGGCACCCGTCGGCACGCTCCGGGAACAGGAACTCTGGGTGAAGTTCCTTTTCTGGGGCGAACCGGAGCGCGGCGGAACCAGACTGTTCATGGACATGCTCTACGATCCCATCGGACCGCCGGCGGAGCCCGTTCAGTGGGCCCGAATGAGGTCGGTACCTCGCTCGTCGCCGGCCTGGAGCATGGCCGAATATGTCCTGACGGACATCGATCGGCGAATCGGCGCTACGGACTGACTCTGAGCCCCTCGGCTGGCGAAACCATCCGGCTTCGAGGCGTCGGAAAGCGGTTCGGCTGGAACTGGGCCCTTCACGATGTCTGTCTGGACGTTCCGCTTGGTACTGCATTGGCTCTCTCCGGACCGAACGGAGCCGGTAAATCCACTCTGCTGAAGATTCTGGCCGGCCTTCTTGCCCCCACCACGGGCGAGGGAGAGGTGTTTGGTCAGTCTCTCCAGTCCGGAGGCGCGCTTAGGGCTCAGGCAGGCTTCCTGCCCGTGCGCGGCTACCTGTATGACGAACTTACCGCCGCCGAAAACCTCCGCTTCACGCTGCGAATGTCGGGCCTAGACACCGGCGCAGAGCTTATGCAACAAGCTCTGGAACGGGTGGGGCTGGCCGCGGTGGCGGCAGAGCGGCTCCGGACGTTTTCGGCCGGAATGCGCCAGCGCCTGGCGCTGGCTCAGCTGTTGATCCGGCCGGTCCGGCTCGCGCTTCTCGACGAGCCATACTCGGGTCTCGACGCGGAAGGCGCGCAGCTCGTGGACGATATCGTGAGCGATTTCAAGGCGGATGGGCGCAGCGTCGTTCTCGCCTCGCACCGGGTCGGGAGGGCCGTGGAACAGGCGGAGTTTAAGGCCGATCTGAACCGGGGACATCTCGAACTCACGGGAGGGAACGCGTGAGTCTGGCGGTGCGTGCCTGGGCGCTCGTCCAGAAGGACCTGCTCATCGAATCGCGCACGAAGCAAAGCTTCAATGCTATGGTGTTCTTCGCCGGTCTGGTCCTGTTCATCTTCAGCTTCGCCATAGGTCCGGACACCGATCTGCTGCGGCGGATCGCCGGCGGGCTACTGTGGATCGGAATCACCTTTACCGGGATGCTGTCGCTCAGCAGAACATACCAGAGCGAGGAGGCCGCGGGCGGACTCGAGGCCCTTCGGCAATACCCGGGCGACCTTCGGGCAATTTACCTTGGAAAGCTGGCGACGAACATCATTCTCCTTTTGCTGGTCGAGGTAATACTGTTCCCGGCGGCGAGCATCCTGTTTCAGATCGAGATGTGGGCGAATGCGGTCGATCTGGCTCTCGTCGCCTTGTTGGGAACGTTGGGGTTCTCGCTGATCGGAACCTTCTATGCCGCGTTGACTGTTCATATCCGGGCCCGGGAGGTAATGCTTCCCCTACTGGTCTTCCCGGTGCTCGTACCGATAATTCTGGGAGCCGTAAAAGCGACGACACTGATTCTAGCCGGCGACGTATTGGGAGAAGCAGGCGTGTGGATTCGGTTGCTCCTGGGCTTCGATATTATCTTCTTCGTAGTGTGTGTATGGCTGTTTCCGATCGTACTGGAGGAATGAAGTCACTGAAGAACGGTATCGGATGGCTGGGCTGGATGTCGCTGACCCTCGTTGCGGCGGGGACCGTAACGGCGTTGTGGATCGTGCCACCGGACGGCGTCATGGGCGACGTTCAGCGCCTCATGTACGTGCACGTCCCCACCGCGTGGCTGGCCATGCTGGCCTTCTTCATCGTGTTCTTGATGAGCGTGTTGTACCTGGTTCAGCGAAAGCCAAGGTGGGATCATGTTGCCGTGAGCGCCGCCGAGATCGGGGTGGTATTCACGGCACTGACACTGGCGCTCGGATCCCTCTGGGGCAGGCCGACGTGGGGAGTCTGGTGGACCTGGGATCCACGTCTCACCACCACGGCGATCATGCTGGCCATGTATGTCGGGTACCTTGCCGTTCGAGGGTTCGCGGAAGAGCCGGAGCGGAGAGCTCGCTGGGCGGCGGTGGTCGGCATCGTCGGCTTCGTCAACGTGCCGATAGTGTATCTCTCCGTCGTGTGGTGGCGAACGCTGCATCAGCCGCCTTCGAGCCCGCGATCCATGGCTCCCGAGTTCATGTGGACACTCCTGGTTAATTTGCTCGGGTTCACCGTGCTGTTCGCGTATCTGATGCACCGCCGCGTGCACCTCTCGCAGCTGGAGGAACAGCTCGAACGACGCGGACCAGGCCACATCGCCCACACGGCGGCGGGTGCGCTGTGAGCGACATGGGTTTCGTCGCGGCGGGATATCTTCTGACCTGGGCCGTACTCATCGGGTACGGCTGGCGAATCATGAAGCGGATTCGAGACGCAACCCGAGCACTTGGGGGAGACCCCGGGACGCTGGCGGGTGAGGATAAATAAACTAATGGATAAGCGTAAACGACTTTGGGCGGGAATGGGAATAGCGGCCGTAGTCGGAGGTATCGGGTTCCTGGTGGCCGCCGGTCTCAAGAGCAACGTGGTGTTTTTTCTGACTCCGAGTGAGCTGCATGCGCGGGCGGGGGATGTGATCGACGCGCCGCTTAGATTGGGAGGACAAGTAAAGCCGGGGTCGAAGACGTGGGATCCCGAAACTCTGGAGCTTCGCTTCATCATTTCCGACAGTCTGGCCGAGATTCCGGTGGAGAGCCTCGGGGCACCACCGTCCATGTTCCGTGAGGGCATAGGGGTGGTGGTAGAAGGTCGCTACCGTGATTCGGGGGTCTTCGAGTCAACGAATCTCATGGTCAAGCATTCGAACGAATACGAGCCTCCGCACGGGGACCGGCAGCCGCAGGAAATGTATCGGTCGCTGGTGCGCCCTGAAGGAGAATAGGGCGAGCCGCTCATGCTGAGCACGATTGGCGCGGCGGCGGTAACCACCGCCCTGCTCGCAGCGGCGGTGATTACCGTCGGCGGACTGGTCGGCGGGTTTCGTCGATCGGCGGTGCTCGTCCGAGCTGCGCGGCTGGCTACCTACCTGGCGTTCGCGAGCATGAGCGTAGCCATGGCCACCATGGAAGTGGCGCTCCTGACCCATGACTTCAGCGTGGATTATGTGTCGCGGGTCGGCAGCCTGGAAACGCCTGCCTATTACTCGGCCATCTCCCTGTGGAGCAGCCTCGACGGATCGATCCTGTTCTGGGGCTGGATCCTGGCCGCGTACACGGCGCTGGTCGCCTGGGTATATCGGCGCTCCAACTCGCGCCTCGTTCCCTTCGCCAGCGGCGTCCTGGGAATCGTCGGCTTGTTTTTCTTCAGTCTTCTCGTCGGACCCGCCAACCCGTTCGGGGAAATCATCCCGGCCCCGACTAACGGACCGGGGCCGAACCCTCTCCTGCAGAACCATCCCCTCATGGGCCTGCACCCGCCGATGCTCTATTTCGGATACGTCGGCATGGCGGTGCCGTTTGCGTTCGCGATCGGAGCCCTGCTGAGCGGCAGAGTGGATGAGGAGTGGATCCGGACCACGCGGCGGTGGACCGTAGCTCCATGGGCCTTCCTGTCCGTCGGGATCGTGGCCGGAGCGTGGTGGTCCTACGAAGTGCTGGGCTGGGGCGGATACTGGGCCTGGGATCCGGTCGAAAACGCTTCGTTCCTGCCCTGGCTGACGGCTACGGCGTTCCTGCATTCGGTGATGGTTCAGGAGCGGCGCGGGATGCTGAAAACGTGGAATCTCACCCTGGTAATCGGCACGTTTCTGCTCACCCTGTTTGGAACGTTTCTGACCCGGTCAGGAATCCTGGATTCGGTGCACGCCTTTTCGGAAGGTCTGATCGGCCCTCTTTTCCTAATGTTCATGGCCTTCATCATGGTCACGTCGCTGGCTCTGATCGGGTGGCGGGCCAACCTTCTGCACTCGCCGGGGACGCTGGACGCGATCGTCTCGCGCGAGAGTGCTTTCGTGCTCAACAACCTTCTGTTTGCCGCATTCACGTTCACGGTTCTGCTCGGCACGACGTTCCCGCTCATCGTCGAGGCGGTACAGGGCGACAGGATCAGCGTAGGACCTCCGTACTTCAACATGGTCACGGTTCCGATCGGCCTGGCTCTGCTGTTCCTGATGGGGGTGGGCCCTGCCTTGCCGTGGCGGCGGACGTCACGTGAGAAGCTGAGGCGAACATTTTGGCTGCCGGCCGTCGTCGGGATTGTGGCGCTGCTGGCAGCCGCAGCCCTGGGGGTCCGCGAGCCCTACCCGCTGGTCACGTTTCTTTTCGCGGGTTTCGCCATGGCCACCATCGGGGAGGAGTTCCGGAAAGGCTTGGCGGCGCGGCACAGGATCTCCGGGGATGGTCCGGTGCGAGCGCTCGTTTATCTGCTGAGGAGCAACAATCGGCGATATGGAGGCTACGTCGTTCACACCGGTATCGTGATCATTGTGGTTGCGCTCTCGATCTCCGGAACATGGCGCTTCGAGAAGGAACGGACGGTGCAGAGCGGCGAGGCCATAGCTATCGGCGACTACGTGATTCGCCTGGACGACGTGTGGGCGAGGGAGGAGCCTCAGCGGGATGTCGTGGGGACCACGCTCACTGTGTTCAGACGAGGTGCGGAGATCGGAACAATTCAGCCTCGGCTGAATTATTACCGGAATTCCGCGCAGCCGATTGCGACCCCGGCCGTTCGCTCATCGCTGCGCGAGGATCTGTATGTCACTCTGATGGCGTTCGACCGGGCGGGGGCGCACGCGACCCTGCGCGTGATCGTGAACCCGGCTGTGCCGTGGCTGTGGATCGGCGGATTGATCGTCGGACTGGGAGCCATCCTCACGGTCGCGCCGCAGGGCCGGACAAGGAGTCGGACAGGGACGCCAAGCACGGCTCCGGTGGAGACGTAGATGAGACGGTATCTGGGCTGGGTGCTCCCGCTGCTCTCGCTGCCCGTACTGCTGTTGCTCGGCTACGGCCTGACGCGGGATACCTTCATCCTTCCATCGCCGCTTGTCGGAAACGAGGCTCCGCCGTTCAGGCTGGAGACGTTTGACGGCGACACGCTAGGTCTTACGGATCTCCGTGGACGAGTCGTTGTCATCAACTTCTGGGCGTCCTGGTGCGGACCCTGCCGCGTGGAGCACCCGGCGCTGCTGAACATCGAGAGCTTGTACGCACGCGATGAGGTGGCCTTGATCGGCATTGCCAATCGAGATCGCCGCGTAGACTCGGAACGCTTCCTGGCCGCCCTGGGCGGAAACTGGACGCAGCTCATCGAGACCAACAACACGGCTCTCGACTACGGTGTGTACGGTTTGCCGGAGACTTTCTTCATAGACCGCGAAGGCCGAGTCGCGCGTAAGCGTGTAGGCGCCGTGGTGTGGGAGACGGCACGGGCCACGATCGATTCGCTTCTGGCCGGTCCCGTTGCCGAGGTTGGGGATGAAGGCTCGTCCGTGCCGGCAGTCGACGAGCAGGGCTCTTGAACGATTGGCGCGCCGCCTGCCGGACGGTCAGCCTGCTCGCCGTGGGTTTGCTCTGGACCGGGGCGGCGACGCCGGCATGGGGCCAGGACGCGGATAGTACGGCCCTGGATGACATGACGGCCGAAGTGGCCTCCCAGCTTCGCTGTCCGGTTTGCCGCAACCAGTCGGTCCTGGAGTCGTCGTCGGCCGTGGCGCGCGAGATGCAGCGCCTTATCCGGGATAAGTTGGCGGCCGGTGAGTCTCCTGAGGCCGTCACGGAGTATTTCGTCGGCAAGTATGGCGAATGGGTTCTTCTCAGGCCCGAACCGAGCGGAATGAATCTCCTGATCTACCTCCTGCCGTTGGCGGCGGTGGTGCTGGGAGCAGGAGTGTTGCACGCACGCGTCAGGCGCTGGGTGCGGGCGGGAACTATCTCTCGCGCCGGTGCGTTTCCAGTGGTTGCCGTACCCTCGCAGGCTGTTGATTCGGTTTCGGCAACCGAGAACGAGATATCCGGCGGCCTGACCGCTCGTTCGGCCCGGCTTTCAGCGGAGAACGAGCGCTGGCTGGAAGAGGCTCTCCGGGAGTGAAGTAAACCGGCCGGCACCGCAAAGAGCGCGGAACATTGCGCCACACAGGCAGTAGTAGTATTCCTAGCCGGTTGTTGTTCGGGCGGCAGGGGTTTTGCGGTTGGAGTCCGCCGGAACGCAGCTCCAACCGGTGTATCACCGATATTAAAGGGGAGAACGGAAGGTATGTTCTTCGACTCGCGAGCATTAGACTCGTTCGATCAGTATCTCCAGGACGTTGAGCGTTATCCGCTCATCGTGGATCCGGGCAAGGAGCGAGAAATCGCGCGCCGGGCCCGCGTTGGAGACCGGGAAGCGGCGGAGCGCCTCGTAACGGCCAACCTCCGTTTCGTGATTTCGTACGTGAAAAAATATCAGGGCCGAGGGCTGAACCTCGCCGAGCTCGTATGCATCGGCAACTAAGGTTTGCTAAAGGCGGTAAAGAAGTTAGATCCGGACAAGGGCGTGAAGTTCATCTCGTACGCCGTGTGGTGGATTCGGCAAACCGTGCTCCAGGCGCTGGCGGAGCAGACTCGATCGGTTCGAATTCCGCTCAACCAGAACTCGAATCTGGTCAAGCTGTCACGGACCGAGACGGCGCTTACCCAGAAGCTGGGACGCTCGCCCACGGACCGTGAAATCGCGGATCAGATGGAAGAGCCGGTTGAAACTGTGCGCGCCCTGCGGCGCGTGGCGTCGGCCGAACTCAGCCTTGATGCGCCGTTGGACAAGTCGGACCGCGACAGTGCATCGTTCGGCGAGCGCTTTTCGGGCATGGACGACAGTGACATCGAAGTCGATGTCGAGGCCCAGGCTCGGCGCGAATTTCTGGAGCGCATGTTCGAGTCTTACCTGACCGAGCGGGAGCGCAAGATCCTGGTGCTGTACTACGGCCTGGACGACGGCGAGGAAATGACGCTCGAGCAGATCGGCGAGCTCCTCGGCGTCACGCGTGAGCGCATTCGGCAGATCCGGAATCGCGCTTTCGATAAGTTGCGGGGATCCAGCGATGGCCCAGCTTTGGAGGGCTTCTGGAAGGCAACGGCCTGACGGCCTAGCCTGCTACCGTCCTGGTTCGACCGATAGCGCGCCAGGGAGCGGCGCCCAGAAAGATCAACACGGTTAGAACCGCGCTGCCGATGCACCAGCGGCAGATAGCGTGCAGAACTCCGACCTCGATCCAGGTCAGGTAGGCGGAGAAGGCCAGGCCACTTATCGCCAGTCCGGCGAGAACGAGGCCTGGCCATTTTGCATCGGTCTCCGCTGTATTTGGTGCTCGCGACCGAATCAGCGCGGTCACGAACACGGCCAGATACCAGGCCAGCCCCCACCCGGCCACGGGAAGCCCCAGGAACACAGAATAGCTGGATGCCTGCACAACTTCGCAGGACCCCGAGCCACACACGAGCTCGCCGTATACACCCAGGCGGTAGAGCATCAGGTACAACGAGAGGAAGACTCCGATCAGAGCGAGGGCGACCGTGGCCTGCCCCCGGCGGATATCGCTCACTACTCCGCAGTCTCCTGTCCGGAAGCTTCCGCGGCTTCCGCGGTCGCACTGCTCGCGGCCAGCGCCTCTTGAATCAGCCTTTCGATGCCCTGGTACGAGCCCGCCTGAATTTTCTGCCCGTTGAGAAACAACGACGGCGTTCCCGTGACGCCGAGCTGTTCGCCGTATTTCCGTGAGGCAACGATTTCCTTGAGATGGCGCCGCTCATCGAAACAGTCTTCGAACTCGCCGCTGTCCAGACCGGTTTCTTCGGCGTAGCGAACAAACTTGTCTTTGGGCGATGAATCCCGGCCCCACTCATCCTGGCGCGCCAAAAGGAGGTCATGCATGCGCCAGAACTGCCCCTGAGCCTCTGCGCAGCGCCCGGCCAGAGCCGACGTGAGCGAGTTGGTGAAGTTCAGCGGAAAGTCGTACGAGATCCAGCGAATCGGACCCTCAGGGCCTGCGTAGTTCTGTCGCAGTAGCCGGCCTGTCAGCCCGTTGAAGTTCCGGCAATGCGGACACTGAAAGTCGGAAAATTCTATCACGGTGACCGCCGCGTTATCCGGGCCCAATGCAACGCCGGCGTTCGCATCCGCATCGGCGGTAAGATCGGCCACGCTGAACGGCGTGACGGGTGACTGCGCTTCCGAGTCGCCGCCAGCGAACAGAAGCCCACCCGCGCCGAGCACGGCGATTCCGGCCAGGACTAGATAGAATGTTCGGTTACCGCCGGATGTGGCTTTGGATCGCGCTGGACGGCTCTTCTGCTTGCCTGACTTCTTATTCAAGATTTCTGCTCGACTTTGCTAGATCGGAGTGTGTCGGTCATATACCGGCAAACACTACCAGTGTTGCAATCAGCGCCACCGTGATTGCAGCCAGCAGCGCAAGTTGGATCCAGCTGGCGGACCGAGATGCGTTGGGATTCTGGGCCGTAACAAGACGCGGCAGGAGAACAGTAGACCACATGTTCTCGATTTCCTCCACCATTTCCCGCCAGGCACCTTCGTAACCGCTATCGAGCCGCGCCAGAGCAGCGCGCCATTCGTCTGCGGCAGCCTGAACCTCGTCCTCACTGGAATCGGGGTGCGCGACGTCGAGTTCGGCCACGCTCTCCAGCAGAGTGCTCTGTTGCTCAGCCAACCCTTCGAACCGTGACCACAGTCGAACGAACGGTTGTTGCAGCATCGTCTCCAACGCCAGCCTATCGTTTGCGATCTGGGCGCTGTCGCGTCCGACCTTTTGGCCGTGACTCCGCCTTACTCGAGCCAGTTCGATGCCATACACCGTGACGATCCGATCCGCGACCGCCGATATGGCGGCCTCAGAGTCGGTCTTGAGGCCATCAGCATCGAGAGCGCGCACGGCCCTGGCCAGGTTCGTCGCGCTCTTCGCCGCCGATTTTCGCAGCAACAATGGTCCCAGGGCGATCTCACCCAGTTCCAGGAAATGCGTCTCGAAGAAGGGTGCCTCAATCCCGGCGTGAGTTGCTGTCTCGCCAGGGATATTGGCCGCGGCCCGCGCCGCTACCTCGGCGAGTGACCCTGCTGCCAGAGAGAACTGCGGCAGGTCGGCCGTGGCCGGAGGAGCAACCTCGCTGCGGGCAAACATTTCGAGCGATTCGCTGCGCGGCTTCGCGGGCGGCACCGCCGTAGCCACGCCCACCAGGGCACTTACCTCCTCGGGGTACAGATACCGAATGGTCAGCTCATCGGAGCCATTTACCAACCTTGCCGACCCCTCGGGCCGATCTTCGGTTCCCGGGATGGGCTCCGCGCTGTCCACAGGCCAAGACAGCGTGTGGTGAGTCTCCCCGGCGAACATGTGGAGGCCGTGACGGGTCGCCGTGACTACGAACAGCCCTCGAACCGCCTGGCCATCGAGTGACCCCGTCACGGCAGCGGCGGCGGAGAACAGGACCACTTCGTGGCCCAGGCGCTGAACCAGGTGCCTGCGAACCTCTGTCTGATCCACGACGGAATCCAACTCGCGCCACAGAGCATCCAGGTCCCGTGCCGGACCTTTCAGAGCCACCGAAGACTCCCCAGCAAACACCAGTAGCATGCTCGCCCGACGGGCGACCCAGTACACGGAGCCGATCGGAACAGCTATGTCATCGACCGCGAGCGAGCCGTCTATCATGCGCACCGGTACCGAACGCCGAACGCCGGCGCCTGAGATCAGCGCGTCGAGTTGCCACTCCTTATCGGGCAACTAAGGACTCCTCAAGCGCCCGTAGGACACGGCCTGTATCCGTGAGATTTTCGAGCACAGACTCCGCTCCACAGTCTGCCAATTCCCGGGCCGTATGCCGGCCTGTCGCCACTGCTAGCATCCGGACTCCGCCGGCGCGAGCACACTGAATGTCGTAGGGGGTGTCTCCTATCACCACAGCTGCGTCGGTCCGAAACGGCTGGCCCGTGTGTTCCTCAGCTCTGGCCAAAGCAACACCCGGAAGCTCATCGCGCTGCTCCGCGTCCGACCCGAAAGCTCCAAAGTCGAAGAACTGGCTCAAGGCGCAGGAACGCAACTTGGCCCACGCCCCTCGCTCCATGTTGCCGGTCAGGAGGCCCGTACTGTAACGCCCCCGCAGTTCGCCCTGACAGATTGTCGTGAGCAGCAGCGTCACACCTTCGAGGGCGCTCACCTCATCCGTCCGCTCCACCAACTCCTGCTCCAAATGGGCAAAATAGGCTGGCCACAGGTCGGTGGATCGACGCTCGATCCGCTCGTCATCCCATCCGACCTCACGTAATAGGCCTCGAACGATTGCGGGGTCCGTGCGGCCGTGGAAATCGTAGGTTTCGATCGGGCCAGCCTCGCCGAACACCTCCAGCATAGCGGCGCGCAGGGCCGCGCGTCCCGAGCCGCCAGCGTCCATCAGCGTACCGTCGACATCAAACAGGAGAAGCGCTCGTTCCACGACTCAGTCGGTGGTAGGGGTGGACCGCCGAACCTCGGCGCCGAACCGCTGGAAGAGTCGGCGATTGGTACCGCTGGGGTCTTCCAGCAGTCGTTCCGGGTGCCATTGTACCCCGACCACCCAGGAGCAGCCGTTCTTGATTTCCACGCCTTCGATGAGGCCATCGGCAGCCCAGGCCACGGGGTCGAGGTCGGGAGAGAGGTCGCGAATGCCCTGATGGTGGGATGAGTTTTGCGAAAAATCCGCAGTTTCGAATACTTCACGGAGTCGCTGGGCGCCGTTCGTGCGAACCGCATGGATCGGCTGGTCGAATTCTCGGAAAGCGTCGTGAGCGATCGAATCCCCCCAGTGCGTGGCAAGGTCCTGGTAGAGGGTGCCGCCCAGGGCCACGTTAAGCAGCTGTATTCCGCGGCAAATACATACAACAGGTATGCGCGACGCCAGGGCCATCTCCAGCACCCGAAACTCAAGCGCATCTCGCTCGGCCGATACGCGGCGTGCGCCGTCGGGCGACTGGCCGTAGCTCGCGGGATCCAGGTCCTCCCCGCCCGTGAGAACAAGCCCCTGTGCCAGATCCATAAGGCGCTCGTTGTACTCCAGGTCGAGCACCGGGGACAGTACGAGTGGGACACCGCGGGCCAGTCGAACGGCCTGAAGATACCCGGCTTCGAGAACCGCCCGGGAAATTCCCACGTCGTTTTCGCGGACAGGCACCGTTACGGCGATGAAGGGTGCGCTTCTCACTCGAGATCTCCTCGCCGCTGCGTGAGCCAGCCGGAAAGCAGGATCGGATCGATGTTACCACCGGACAAAACGGCAATTGTGGGGCCACGCCCCGCGTGCTGTGGCTCTACGACCCCGGCTAGCAACGCTCCGACGGTGGCGGCGCCGCTGGGCTCCACCACGAGCTTCTGGTCGTGGCACCACATTACCGCCTCGCGAAGCGTGTCCTCGGAGACAGTCACCACGTCGTCCACCAGAGCTCGGCAGTGCGCGAACGTAAGGTCGCCGGGCCGGAGCGGCTTTAGACCGTCTGCCATGGTCATGGGCGGATCTATGGTTATCGGATGTCCCGCCTCCAGTGAGAGCTTCATTGTGGGGGCTCTCTCGGCCTCTACTCCTACTATTCGCGCCTGCGGACTGAGCGCCCGAATCGCCGCCGCAGTGCCGGAAATCAAGCCGCCGCCGCCAATGGGAATGAGGACCAGAGGAGCACCCGTTCCTGAGGCTGCGGGACCCGCAGCCCGGCCGAGTTGCTCGAGGATTTCCAGTCCGGTCGTTCCGGCCCCGGCTATGATCCAGGGATGATCGAACGGTGGCACCATTGCCGCACCGGTCTCTCGCTCGATTTCCTCGGCTCTCTGGCGGCGCTCCAGGCTGGTCGTTCCGACCTGCTCGATCGCGGCGCCAAACTGGCGCGTAGACTGGACCTTGATGTCCGGGGCGTCCGTCGGCATGACTACGGTGCAGGCCATTCTGAGGTGCCTTGCAGAGTAGGCTACTCCCTGAGCGTGATTGCCCGACGAGTACGTGACGACACCGCCTGTTGCGTTCTCCGGTCGGAGCTGGCTGAGAAAATTGAACGCGCCTCGGAGTTTGAAGGCGCCCATGGGCTGAAAGTTCTCGCACTTCAGCCACACTTCGGCCGGGGCACTCCGGCCCGGCGGCCGCAGGCTCATAGGCAGAAGCGGTGTCTGCCTGGCTACACCCCGAATTCGCTCGGCCGCCGCCCGTATCTCGGCGAGGGAAACGAGATCCGTGGCTATCTCAGGTGGAGGCATCGCCCTGTGGCGTGTCAGACTCCTCGTCATCCGATAGCTCTTCTGCGATTCGGGCCACGTCCATCAGCTTATCCTTGTCGTCCAGGGCGACTAGTCGCACACCCTGGGTATTTCGTCCGATTACCCTGATCTCAGATGCTCGCTGCCGATTGATGACTCCGTTGCGGGTAACGAAGATGAGCTCGTCCTGATCGTTGACCTCCAGCGCCGACACGACCTCCCCGGTCTTGGCCGTCACCTTGAGGTTGATCAGTCCTCGCCCGCCTCGCCGCTGCGGGCGGTACCCTTCGACAGCCGTTCGCTTGCCCATGCCGAACCGGGTCACCGTAAGCAAACTGGCGTCTCGGCGCACGACGACCATCCCTACGACTTCGTCTTCCGCCCTCAGGTTGATCCCGCGAACGCCACGCGTGGCTCGGCCCATTTCTCGAGCGTCTGCTTCGGCGAAGCGAATGGCCATTCCGCGGCGCGTTGCGAGAATGATGTCGTTGTTCCCGTCCGTGAGTTGCACGTCGATAAGCCGGTCACCCTCGACGATATTGATAGCGTTGATCCCGTTGCTGCGGATGTTTCGGTAGGCCGAGAGCCGTGTCTTCTTCACTGCGCCCTGGCGGGTCGCGAAGATCAGATACTCATCCTCGGCGAATTCCCGTACGCGTACGACAGACGCCACCACTTCATCTCGGTCGAGATTCAGCAAATTGATGATGGGCTTCCCACGGGACTGTCTGGAAGCCTCCGGAATCTGATGCACTTTTAGCCAGTAGATCTGCCCCCGGGCGGTGAACACGAGCAGGTAATCGTGGGTCGAAGCCAGGAACAGGTGCTGGACCCAGTCCTCGTCCTTGGTGGACATCCCGGCGATGCCCCGTCCTCCTCGCCTCTGCTGCCGATAGGTCGCCGGCGCGATCCGTTTCACGTACCCCTGATTGCTGATGGTGATAACCATCGGCTCGTCCGCGATCAGATCCTCAGGATTGAAGCTGGCCTCGGCGGCGATAACCTCGGTGCGTCGGTCGTCACCGTACTTGTCCGCGATCGCCCGAAGCTCCTCGCCGATGATGGACATGCGTTGTTCACGCGAGCCCAGAATCGCCTCAAGCTCCTGGATATGCACCCGAACCTCCAGGAGCTCGGCCTCCAGCTTTTCCGTCTCCAGTCCAGTGAGCCGCGATAGGCGCATGGCGAGGATCGAGTCTGCCTGCCGCTCCGTGAGTTCGAACCGTTCTCGGAGCCGCTCTGACGCCTGCGCGGCATCCCGGGAGCCCCGGATGATCTTCACCACTTCATCGATGTTGTCGACGGCGATCTTCAGGCCCTCGAGGACGTGCTCGCGGTCCTTCGCAACCGCTAAATCGTGTTCGCTGCGCCGAACTACGATCTCGTGCCGGTGCTCCAGGAAATGGGTCAGGAGCGTCTTGAGATCCATCACCTGTGGCACACCATCCACCAGAGCGAGCATGATGACGCCGAACGTCGATTGCATTTGAGTGTGCTTGAACAGTTTGTTCAGCACGATCTGAGGAATGGCATCCCGCTTCAGGTCTACGACAACGCGAATCCCATCCCGATCCGATTCATCGCGGAGATCCGAAATGTCCTCGACGCGCCGGTCGCGAACGAGCTGAGCGATCTGCTCTATGAGACGGGTCTTGTTGACCATGAACGGGATCTCGGTCACGATGATCGACTCGCCGCCATTGGGCCGCTCCTCGATATGCGCCCGGGCCCGCATGATCACTCGGCCGCGGCCACCGGTATAGGCCTCACGAATCCCCGTAATCCCGTATACCAGGCCGCCAGTCGGAAAATCGGGGCCTTGGACGTCTTCGAGTAGGTCCTCGATAGTGCAATCCGGATTGGCGATAAGGCGCTCACACGCAGCAACAATCTCGCGCATGTTGTGCGGGGGGATGTTGGTGGCCATACCAACCGCGATCCCGGACGAACCGTTGACTAGCAGGTTGGGGAGGCCGGACGGAAGTACGGTGGGTTCCGACAACCTTTCGTCAAAATTCGGGACGAAATCGACCGTATCCCGGTCGATGTCCGCCAGCATCTCCACCGCCAGGCTCGCCAAGCGTGACTCGGTGTAGCGGTAGGCCGCCGCACTGTCACCGTCTATGGATCCGAAGTTTCCCTGCCCGTCAACCAGAGGGTAGCGGAGCGAGAAGTCCTGTACCATTCGGACCATGGAGTCGTACACCGCTGAATCGCCGTGCGGGTGGTACTTGCCGAGCACGTCACCGACGACGGTGGCGCTCTTCTTGTAGGCCCTGTTGGGGGTAAGCCCCGCCTCGTGCATCGCGTACAAAATGCGGCGGTGCACTGGCTTGAGCCCGTCCCTGACATCGGGAAGAGCTCGCTGCACGATGACGCTCATCGAGTAGTCGATGAACGACTCTTTCATCTCATCTTCGATGAGACGCTGTTCTATGCGTTCTGTGGTGGTTTCGGTCACGCTGTGGCCACTGTTTGAGGTCCAGAAAACGAGTGAGTCCGAGCTCAGAATCGAGGCCCGGACAGACCACTAAAGCTACCGCGTAGGAGGCGTGTTGGCGAGGCGAAACGTCACTCTGCGACCCAGGTAACAAGCCATCATCCGGATACGCCACACACCACGGTGGGAAAGTGTCTCAAGCCACCATCAGGAAGTCCGTGCACTCTGTGTGGCCGAGCCGTGTCAGGGCCTGCCGGATCTCGTCTCGGGCCCCGGGCGAACCGACCGCCCCGAGCGTGAACGGACGGTCTATCGAAGCGAACTGATCCGGGCTCAGAACGGTGGCCCGGTGTATACTCTGCCCCAGTTTTCTTGCATCGAGATCTACGAAAGCAGCCACCGTCGTTCCCTGCCGCTGGAGCTCGCGGGCAAAGGGTTTTCCTACCTTGCCCGCGCCCCACACGACAACCGGTCGCCCCGGTGGAAGTGCCTCTGAGCGCAGGAAGTGGATCTTGCAGGACCGGAAGCTAGCCGCATCGTACGCGGGCGACCGCTGCGAGAGGCGTCCCGGGTGCACTCGCCACCGATGGAGCACCGCCGGAACGTTTGCGGCGCTCATACCTCCGGCGTGCAGTCTCAGGACCAGATCGTAGTCCTCCGGCCAGCCGCGGTCGCGGTACCCACCCAGCCCCGCCAGCACCGAGCGCCGAATCATGAGCGTCGGGTGCGCGATCGGACACTCCACGTACAGATCTCGCCGCACGCTGTCGGGAGAGTCGATGGAGTTGATCCAAGATTGGTAGCGCAGGGTCCCGCTGCCCATGGGCGTGCCGGCGTCACGCTCGGCTGCGGCGCGTGGGCCGGCCGCACCAGAGAAGAACTCCACACCGGTTCCGCAGGCAGCAAGCTCCGGATGATTCTGGAGACACTCGGCCTGGCGACTGAGCCGTTCGGGGTAGGCCGCGTCGTCGGCGTCCATCCGGGCCAGGAGGGGCGCCCGGGCGTGTTCAGCGGCCAGGTTCAGTGCCTGGACGATGCCCGCTGAATGCCCTGGCAACACCAGGACGCGCGGGTCACGCTGGGCCCAGCTAGCCAGGAGACTGGCTGTGTCATCTCTGGATCCGTCGTCGACGGCCAGCACTTCGAAGTCGGAGTGGGACTGTGACTCGAGACTGGCAATGCACTCAGGGAGAAACTCGGCCGCATCCCGGCAGGGGAGAAGAACGGATATCGATGGACGTCCCAGGTCAGGCACGCGTGTAGGCCGGAAATCGGGCTGGGGCCGCGTGGACTTCGGTGCGCGCGGCAGCCAGGAACCTTCCTGTGTGAGATTCGGGCACTGACGCGATGTGCTCGGGAGTTCCGGCCGCTACGATCCGGCCGCCCTCGTCGGCCGCACCCGGGCCCATGTCGATGACCCAGTCGGCCCGGCGCAGCACGTCCAGATTGTGTTCGATAACGAGCACCGTGTGGCCGGCGGCTACCAGCTGGTCGAGGACGTCTACGAGTTGGCCCGTTTCGCCGGCGCCCAATCCGGTTGTCGGCTCGTCCAGGATGTACAGCCGGTGCGCACCCCGCGATCCAGCCGCCAACTCGCGGGCGATTTTCAGGCGCTGGGACTCGCCGCCGGAGAGCGTGGTGGCCGGCTGGCCGAGCCGCAGATATCCAAGGCCAACCCGCTGCAACTGCCAAAGCGCCTTTCCAAGACGGGCTTCCCGAGCGAAAATTCGGATAGCTTCGTCTACGGTCAGCTGCAGCGCATCGTGGATGGAGAAGCCGCGGGCCGTCACCTCGAGTATCTCGGGCCTAAACCGGCGCCCGCTGCACACCTCGCACGGAACAGCCACGTCAGCCAGAAAGACCATCTCGACCAACTCCTGGCCGGCTCCCTTGCATGCCTCGCAGCGGCCGCCGGCCACGTTGAAGCTGAAGTGACCCGGTCCGTAGCCCCGCTCCCGGGCCAGGCTCTGCTCCGCAAAGAGAGCTCGCAGTCGATCGAAGGCCCCGATGTACGTCACGGGATTGGAGCGCGGCGTGCGACCGATTGGAGCCTGATCCACGAGCACCACGTCGTCGATCTGGGCGGTTCCCTCGAGCCGCGAGTAGGTACCGACGGTTTCGCCGAGATGTTCGCGGGCGCTTGTCGAGCCATGCATTTCGCGCTCCAGGGCGCGGAACAGTATGTCGTGGACCAGAGTGGACTTGCCTGAACCGGACACGCCCGTGACCACCGTGAGGATTCCCAGGGGCAGATCGAGGTCCACGTTCTCCACGTTGTGCAGCGATGCGCCTACCAGTCTCAGTCTGCCGCGGCCGGACCGGCGGTCTTTCTTGCCACGATACTCCGCTCGCAGAGCCCGCCCGGTGGAGGTGTCCGCGCGTAGCAGGTCTTCCCAGCCACCCGTCAGAACCAGTTCGCCGCCGAGCTCTCCCGAACCGGGCCCCAGCTCCAGAATGTGATCGGCCGAGCGAAGAACGGCCTCGTCATGTTCGACGATCAGCAGCGTGTTGCCTCGATCGCGGAGATCTCGCAGAACCGAAAGGAACTGCTCAACATCCCTCGGGTGCAGACCGATCGTCGGCTCGTCCAGCACGTACAGCGTGTCCACCAATCGGCTGCCGAGACTGCCCGCCAGTCGAATCCGCTGCATTTCGCCCCCGGACAGTGAGCGGGCCTGACGAGAGAGGGACAGGTATCCCAGACCCACGTTTTCGAGGAAGGTTAGGCGGTCCGTTATCTCTTCAAGTACGCTGGCCGCGACCTTCGACTCGAACGGAGAGAGCGAGAGCTCACCAATCCACGTGCGAAGATCCCGGACGGTTTGGGCGGAGGTGGCCGATATGTCTTGGCCCCCTACCTGGATCGCGAGCGCGTCAGGCCCGAGCCGTGCTCCGGCGCACTCGGCGCAGCGGGTCGGCCGCTGATATTGGCGCAGGAACACCCGGATGTATTGCTTGTAGCGCTTCCTTTCCCGGGACTCGAGAAAGGGGATCACACCGACGAAGTCGGGGCTTCCGTGAAGCAGATCACTTCGTACCCCCGCTGGGAGGAGCCGCCACGGAGCGTGAACGTCTATCTCCCGTTCCACAGCGAACGCCAGCACGTCGGCCCGCTCCCGCGCATAGCGGGGTTTCGTCCACGGATCCAGCGCGCCCTCAGACAGAGAACGCTCAGGCTCGGGTACGATGAGTTCTTCGTCGTACTCCAGGGTCGCCCCGAATCCGTTGCACTCAGGGCAGGCTCCGGTTGGATGATTGAAGCTGAACAGAAGCGGCGCGGGAGCAGCGAACCGGCGGCCACACCCGCTGCAGCGAACAGACTCGTCGAAGGACAGACGCTGGACGAAGAGGGGCTCCGGCGCTGAGCCTTGCGGGCTGGCTGGTGAGAGCAGGACCACCGCCCGCCCGAGACCTTCGGCGAACGCCGCCGCCAGACCGTCCGCGATTCGGCCCCGGAGTTCTGCGTCCTCGGACGATTCCGGGCCCAGCCGGAGGCGATCCACAACGACCAGTAGCTCCGCGGCTTCCTGATCCGGTGACACATCGTTTTCTTCGAGCCGGATTTCCCGGCCGCCGTGCACGGCCCGGAGGTATCCCCGGGCCAGAAGACTTCTGTGGACGCCGGCCGGATCGGAATCCGTCTCGCCGGCCGAAAACGTAATGTAGACACGGCCCGGCCCGGCGGACAGCACTCGATCCGTGGCCGTGTGTACGGTGTCGGGCTCGACCGGTTCGTCGCAGTCCAAACAGACCGTGCGGCCAACCCGAGCCCACAACAGGCGCATGTAATCGTACACCTCGGTAACCGTCCCAACGGTGGAACGGCTGGTTCTGACGGAGTTCCGCTGATCGATGGCTACCGACGGGCTCACACCATCCACTCGATCCACGGCGGGTTTGGGCATGCGCTGCAGGAACTGCTTGGCGTAGGTGGAAAGCGATTCGACGTACCGGCGCTGTCCTTCGGCATAGATGGTGTTGAACGCGAGGCTGGATTTGCCGGAACCCGACGGGCCGGTCAGAACAGTCATAGATCCCCGGGGAATATCGACATCGATTCCCTTCAGGTTGTTCTCGCGCGCACCGCGGACCCGGATCGCCTTATCCATGGAGGTATGATGCCGTCGCGCGAGCAAGGCCGCCAATACGAGTCCTCCTGGAAGGTCACGGGGAGCCAGGATATGTTGCGCGTTCATCCGGCGGAAAGGGAAAGACAGCCGCAGTGAACATCACACCAGAGGGTCCCATTCAGGAAGAGGAGGCGCTGGGCAAGGCGTACGACGCCAGGCTGATGCGCAGACTCCTCCGTTACCTGCGGCCGTATCGGCTGCATGTGGTGGCGGCCATCTTCATGCTTGTTCTGGCGTCCGGGCTAGAACTCGTGGGTCCGTGGTTCACAAAGATCGTGATCGACCAGGCGATTCCCGCGCAGGACTACGGGCTCATCACCCGGATGGGGCTCTTCTTCCTGGGCGCCCTGCTCCTGTCCGCCCTCCTCGGGTATGCGCGGACTATGCTTACGACCTGGATCGGCCAGCGAGTGATGCTCGACTTGCGCCATCAGGTCTTCGCGCATCTGCAGAAGCTCGATCTGTCCTTTTTCGACCGGAACCCGGTCGGGCGGCTGATGACGCGTGTTACAGGCGACATCGAGGTGCTCAACGAGATGTTCACGAGCGGCGTGGTTACTGTCTTCGGCGACGTCTTCACCGTGGTGTTCATCGTGACTGCCATGCTGGCGCTCGACTGGAAGTTGGCGCTGGTCACCTTTACGGTACTACCAGTCGTGTTCGGTGCCGCCTGGCTGTTCCGGTTCAAAGTCCGGCAGGTGTACCGCGACATACGGGTCCGTGTGGCTCGGATCAACGCGTACCTGCAGGAGCGCATCAGCGGAATGGAGGTCGTACAATTGTTCGGCCAGGAAGAGTCCGCGCGGGACCGGTTTGCAGCGGTCAATGACGACCACTTGCAGGCGCATCTGCGCTCGATCACGTACTACGCGCTGTTCTTCCCGACCATCGAAATCCTGGCCGCGGTTGCTCTGGCTCTGATTCTGTGGTACGGCGGCGGCCAGGTTCTCCAGGGTGCGGTTACCATCGGAGTCATCGCCGCCTTCCTTCAATACGCCAGGCGTTTCTTCAGGCCAATCCAGGATCTGTCCGAGAAGTACAACATCCTCCAGAACGCGATGGCCAGCTCAGAGCGAGTTTTCCGCCTCCTGGACCATGATCCTACCATCGCCGATCCGGAGGCCTCAGCGGTGCAGGCGGTCAGCGGCAAGGGACGAATCGAGTTCGAGGACGTCTGGTTCCACTACGGACTCGAAGGAGAACGCGAACCCGAGGGCGAGGAAGAGCCCCAATGGGTGATTCGCGGCGTCAGCTTCGCGGTGGAGCCGGGTCAGCGGGTGGCCGTCGTCGGAGCTACGGGGGCGGGCAAATCGACCCTGATCAGCCTACTCATGCGCTTCTATGAACCGCAGAGAGGCAGAATTCTTCTGGACGGTGTGGACATTCGCATGCTTCCGCTCGAGGAGCTCAGAACAAGCATGGGACTCGTGCTTCAAGACGTGTATCTGTTCGCGGGTACGGCCCGGGGCAACATCGATCTGGACCGCGATTCGGTGTCGCCGGATGCCGTAATCGACTCCGCCCGGCGCGTTGGGGTGGACCGGTATGTGGATCGTTTGCCGGACGGGTTCGATCAGGTGCTCGGAGAGCGTGGCAGCGGCTTGAGCGTTGGCGAGAGACAGTTGCTCAGCTTCGCCCGTGCGCTGGCCGGCAACCCCGGAATCCTGCTCCTGGATGAGGCGACCAGCTCCGTAGATTCTGAGATCGAGGCACAGATCGAGGTCGCGCTCGATGAGCTGATGCGGGGCCGGACGAGTCTCGTCATCGCGCACCGGCTCTCCACCATCCAGAACGCGGACCGGATCCTGGTGCTGCATCACGGAGAAATCTGCGAATCCGGAACGCACGCCGAACTGCTCGCGCGCGGCGGCATGTACGCGCGCCTGCACAAGCTGCAGTTCTCCAGCCATTCCACAGCAGCATGATGGAGTCGCTGGCCGACCTGGACACACGCTGGCTCCTCACGGCCCTTTTGATGGCTCTGGATTCGTGGGCCATAGGGATGATCGTGACCGCGCACGCACCGCGCCGGGACAAGCTCCTGTGGAGCGGTATCGTGGCACTGTGCCCCATCATCGGGTGCCTGTTCTGGTACGTGCTGGGCCCCAAGACAGACCTGGGCCGGTGACCAGGGCGGCAGACGAGGTCTAGCCTCTTCCGTGCGGTACATCGGCAACAAGACCCGCCTGGTGCCCTTTCTGCTTAACACAGTTCAAGAGCTCGGACTCAGTCCGGGCGTAGCCTGCGACCCTTTTGCGGGAACGGCCAGCGTAGGAAAGGCGCTGAAGGCAGAGGACTGGCAGGTACATTCCGGCGACCTGATGGCCATGTCGTATGCCCTTCAGGTGGCCCATGTGGTGCTGGATGCTGCCCCGCCGGGGACCGCGGGCGCCTTGGACTACTTGGGCGCTTTGCCCGGAAGATCCGGGTTCGTAACGGAGCACTTCACGCCCGATGGAAGCGCTGGCCGAGCGCACGGTCGCATGTATTTCACGCCCGAAAACGCCAACCGGATCGACCGCATCCGGGAACAGATCGGCGAGTGGGAAGAGGACGGCTCGCTGACGGCTGAGGGCGTTCAGTATCTCCTTGCATGCCTCATTCAGGCCGCGGATCGGGTGGCGAACACTACCGGCGTGTACGCTTCATTCGTGAAGTCGTGGCAACCGAACGCATTGAAGCCGCTCACGCTGGTGCCGCTGTCTCCTACGCCCTCCGGCGGGCGGCGGGGCACGTGCACCGCCTTCAAGGGCGGTGCCGAGACGCTCGTCGGTGCGGCAGGTCCCGTGGATCTGCTCTATCTGGATCCGCCCTACAATCAGAGACAGTACCCCGGCTATTACCACATTCCCGAGATCTTGGCCCGCGGATGGTGGCCGCCGCCCGAACTCAGGGGCAAGACAGGCCTGATGCCGGACCAGGAGCTCCGATCGGACTGGTGCCGGCCGGGCCAATGCGCGGCGGCTCTCCGGAACCTGCTCGACGCGGCGGACGCGAAGCACGTACTCCTGAGCTATAACGACGAAGGCCTGCTGTCGGTCGGAGAGATCGAGGACATTCTGACGTCCTACGGCAGAGCCGACAGTTATCGTCGATTCCGGCACGAATATCGCCGGTACCGAAGCGACTCGGACCGTCCCGGCAGGCAGTACCGCCGAAACGCCGTGGCGGAGCTTGTGCACTATGTCCGCGGTTGAACCAATGGATCGTATGAGCCGGAAAGTCGGTAGTAACGGGTATGACTACAGGACGTAAGCTTGCCGTGCTCATTCTGGTGGCCCTCGGCGGCCTCTCTCTGGCTTGTTCGCCGGGGTACGTCCTGCGCGCCGGTTGGGAGGAGGCCAAGATCCTCCAGGGAAGCCGGCCAATCCACGAGGTAGTGCACGATTCCGCGACAGACGCGCGTGTCAGATCAAGCCTGCGCCTGGTCGCCGACGCCCGTGAGTACGCCCGCGTCGCCTTGGGGCTGGAGCCCAAGCGTAGTTTCGAGAGCTATGCCGTGGTTACGCATGACACGCTCCAGCTTGTCGTGTCGGCCGCGCCCGAGTTCCAGCTGGTCTGGAAGACGTGGTGGTTTCCGATCGTCGGACACGTTCCGTACAAGGGATACTTCAAATTTGACGAGGCATTTAGAGAAGCCGAGCGGCTCACTGAGAACGGCTACGACACCTGGGTTCGGCCGACGAGCGCATTCAGCACGCTGGGGTGGCTTCCGGATCCCGTTCTGTCTACCACGCTTGAGGCGGACAGCGTCCGCATCGTGGAGACGGTGATCCACGAAATTGTTCACACGACGTACTTCCCGCGTGGTCACATCCAGTTCAGCGAGAGTTTCGCCAATTTCGTGGGCTACCAGGGTGCGATTCAGTTCTTCTGCCAGGACGCGATGGTGCCGATCGAGTGCCAGGTCGCCAGGGACCGATGGACCGATGTCCAGGCCCTGGGCCAGTTCTACCGGTCACTGTTCGAGAGACTGGAAGGCCTGTACCGGTCCGAGGCGTCCGTAGACGAGATGCGGGCAAGCAAGCGATCAATTCTGGCCGACGGAGCACGGCATTTCCAGGAGCAGATACGGCCTGCGCTGGTCTCCGGCTGGTACGCCGACCTGGACCCGTCAGCCCTCAACAACGCCTGGCTGCTGTCTCGAATCCTCTACTCCGAGAGACTGCATGACTTCGAACTGGCCCGCCTTCGAGTCGGCTCGCTCGAAGCCCTGATCCACAGCTTCGTGATCGCTGGCGACCCGGATCCGTGGTCCGTTCTGGATGGTCTTCTATTGACGTCTTCGCTCCGATAGCTTCGGCAGATGTTCACAAAGATTCTTGTTGGAATTGATTTCTCGGACCCGTCCATCAGCGCGATGCGTTGGACCGTGGACCGCTTCCCCGACGCTGACTTCGTTCTTTTCCATGCCGTAGAACCCGAGGTCGCGCCCAATTACCTGCGCCAGGCACTCGGCGCCGAGCTGGACCTGAGCAGTGAGATGGCGCTGGATGCCAAATCCAATCTCCAGCAGGTGGCGGACGAAGAAAACCTGTCCGCTCGCCTGTTGGTTGGCCAGGGCTGGGCATCCGAAGTCTTGAATGAGGCAGCCCGGTCGGAGGGAGCGGACCTGATTGTCATCGGGGCACGCCGGCCGCGGCATTTTCCGTGGACCGACGCGGGCGACACCGCTGTGCGCATCGTGGACCGCGCCACCGTTCCCGTTCTGCTGTGGCGGCCACCGCAGCAGACTCGCGACAAGACGGTCCTGGCGGCCCTGGATCTCAGGCCCGGCAGTGCGCCGATCGCGGCCACAGGCGCGCGGTTCGCACGGCATTTCGGAGCCCGCCTACTTCTCGTTCATGCGCTACCAAATCCAATCCACGCCTACCTCAAGGCGGTGAACGCCCCGGCGAAGGCCGAACAGGCGCAGAGAGCGATCGAGGAGGCAGCGCGGGCGGAGGCGGTTGAGAGAGTCCCGGAAGATCTTCGCGAAGGCCTCGAGCTTCAGACCATTATCCTCACCGGCCGGCCTATTACGGCCTGGATACTCTCTACGGCCGAGACCGAGGCCGCCGACTTGATTGTCGCGGGGCGGAGCCCCGCGCCGGGAATCGCCGGACGCGCCCAGCTCGGCGGGATTACGGCGCGTCTGATGGGGGATGCTGCGAGCAGCGTGCTCGTCGTCCCCGTCTAGCCCAAGGATCTCGTATGGAACGCTTCACCTGTGTCCGCTGCGCTCGGGACGGTGTCTCCGCGATGGGAGGCCCGCCGTTTCCGAACGAACTCGGCACTCGGATAGCCGCGGAGATTTGCACGGTGTGCTGGGAAGAGTGGAAGAAGCATCAGATGCTTCTGATCAACCACTATGGCCTGAATCTTCGTGACCCAGCGGCAAAGGAGTTCCTGTACGCCAACATTCGCTCGTTCCTATTCTCGGAAGGCGAGGCTTCTCCGATCGATACTAGCCAGGAAGGAACTATCTGACGTATCCGCGCCGCTTGCTCTTGTAGAGTGCCGCATCCGCCAGTTTGACAAGATCCTCCACGGCGTCCACCGACTCGTCGTACGCGGCCATGCCGGAACTCATCGCGAAAGCTCCCCCCGGAAGACGGTCGTCTGATGCCAGCGCGGCCCCGACTCGGCGCATCAAGCTGGTGGCTGCACTGCCGTCGTCACCGGGCAGGATGGAGAGAAATTCGTCACCACCGTATCGGCCCGTGACCAGCGTGCTGGGCGACTCTGTCTCCAGGATACGGCCGACTTCTCGCAGCGCAGCGTCACCGGCCCGGTGTCCGTTGGCGTCGTTATAGGCCTTGAAACCATCCAGATCCCACATGATCAGGGCGAGCCGCCTCCCTCGCTGTGCTGCCGCAAACGTCTTCTCCAGGAAGAACTCGAGAACGTGGCGATTGGGCAGACCAGTCAACGTATCGACGTAAGCCATCCCGAGGGCTCGTTCATGCTTCCGGTGCAGGAGTTCGCTGACCGCACCCGCTCCCAGACTGAGCGCGGCGAGCCCCAGGGACAGGGTCATGGCGAACTGCCCGGCGCCTGTCTCTGCGAGGCTTCGTGCCTCGACCATGTCTACTAGAAGGAGCGCTGCAAGAGCGGCCAGGAATCCGATCGCTGCACCGGTCCACCCTCGATGGCTGGCCAGCAGAAATGGCGGGACCAGAGCCAGGAGCCACGGTAGCACGACAAATTGACTGGCAGAAGCGGGCCAGAGAAGACTCAGTGCGATGGCGCCTGCCAGCGACATGACACAGACCAGAACAGCCTGTGCGGGAAGAGGGCGGTTTCCGCCTGGTAGCCAGCCGGTCCTGGCGATGGCATCCACTGCGGCAGCCTAGCCGACCACGAGATTGAGAAGGCGGTCCTGAACATGGATCGTCTTGCGAACTTCCACACCTTCAAGGTGCCGGCGCACCCCCTCCTCCGCCATGGCCGCGTCCCGCACCGTATCCGCGCTCGCCCCCCGCGACACCTGGACGGTGCCCCGCAGCTTGCCGTTGACCTGAACGGGTATGCGGACCGAGTCGGCCACGAGCTTTGAGGCGTCGTATTCCGGCCAGACGGCTTCGTCGAACAGGCTGGGCTGGCCGCCGAGCACTTCCCATAGCTGCTCGCACAGGTGCGGCGCGACCGGGGCCAGCATGATTACGAGTGGCTCGACCTCGGGTCGCAGCGGTGTTCTTCCTTGGGCCCTGATTGCGTTTAAGTACTCCATGAGGGCCGCAACACCGGTATTGAACGAAAGCTCCGCGAAGTCCTCCGTGATCTGCTTGATCGTCTGGTGGAGTTTCCGCTCAATGTCCTCATCGAGTTCCCTACCACCGCCGTCGCCAGCCCCGGCTGCCGCTTCCACACACGAGTGCACGGCATCCCAAACCTTATGAAGAAACCGGTGCGGACCCGAGATTCCCTGGTCGCGGAAGTCGCCGCCAACCGTGTATGGCCCCAGAAACATCAGGTAGGCTCGGAACGTGTCCGCGCCGTGAGATCCTATGTACTGGTCCGGAATCACGACGTTGCCGCGCGATTTGGACATCTTCGACCCGTCGCGAATCAGCAGGCCGTGTTTGCGGAATTTCTTGTACGGCTCTTCGAAGTCCACATAACCGAGGTCGCTAAGGGCCATGGTAATGAACCGGGAATAGAGGAGATGCAGGACCGCGTGTTCTTCTCCCCCGATGTACATATCGACGGGTAGCCACCGGCGGGTTCGATCAGCGTCCATGGCGCGGTCGCTGACATCCGTGCTCGGGTAGCGCAGGAAGTACCAGGCGCTGTCCAGGAACGTATCGGAGACGTCGGTTTCGCGTCGCGCCTCCACCCCACACTCAGGACACTCGACGCGGTAGAACTCCGCGCTCTTCGCCAGGGGCGCGATGCCGTCGTCGCTCGGCTTGAACTGCTCGAGGCGGGGGAGCACGACCGGAAGGTCGCTCTCGGGGACGGGCACGATTCCGCACTCGTCGCAGTACACGACGGGGATCGGCGACCCCCAGTATCGTTGACGAGAAATACACCAGTCGTGCAGTCGGTAGTTGACGGAAGGCTCACCCAGATCCCGTTCTGCCAGCGATTCGACGATGGCCTCGCCGGCTTCGGTCGCCGCCCGGCCGCTGAACGGACCGGAATTGATGAGTACTTCGTCGGCGCTGTGCTCTACGAAGGCGGCGTCTATGGCAGGCACGGAGAGATCGGCGGAGTCTGAGCCCTGATCTACGCTACCGGCCGGTGCTACAACGGGCCGAATCGGAAGATCGTAGGCCCGGGCGAACTCAAAATCCCGCTGATCATGTGCCGGGACGGCCATGATGGCTCCCGTCCCGTACTCCATGAGCACGTAGTCGGCGATCCAGACGGGAACGCTCTCGCCCGTGGCCGGATTCACGGCTGAGCCACCGGTGAAGACCCCGCTCTTCTCCTTGTCGGTCTTCTTTCGCTCGACGAGATCGAGCTCTGCCGTAGCCGCCAGATACTCGTCCACGGTCGCGCGGTGCGACTCCGGCACAAAGCGATATACGAGCGGATGTTCGGGCGCCAGCACGAGAAAAGTGGCACCGTACACCGTATCCGGCCGCGTCGTGAAGACGCTCACCGCCTCCTCGCTCCCCTCCGCGACCTGGAAACGAAGCGTGGCTCCCTCGGAGCGGCCGATCCAGTTGCGCTGGGCCATCCGCGTCGTCTCAGACCAGTCTATCCACTCGAGGTTGTCCAGGAGGCGCTGCGAATACTGGGTGATCTTGAAAAACCACTGGCTGAGGGTCTTCTGTCCGACGGCGGAATGGCACCGTTCGCACCGGCCAGATATGACCTGCTCGTTGGCGAGTACCGTCTTGCACGAGGGACACCAGTTGACCGCCGCTTCTTTCTTTTCGGCCAGTCCTGCCTTGTAGAGCTGGAGAAAGATCCACTGGGTCCAGCGGTAGTACTCGGGATCCGTCGTATCGACAGTGTGGGTCCAGTCGTACATGATCCCGGACCGCTTCAGCTGCCGGGTGAAATTCATGATGTTGGCCGGAATGAGATCCATGGGATGGATCCCGACCTTAAGGGCGAAGTTCTCGGAGTGAATCCCGAACGCGTCGAATCCGACCGGCTGAAACACGTCGTGGCCGCGCAGACGTTGAAAGCGGCCGTACACGTCGGCGCCTGTAAACGCATACAGGTTCCCGACGTGTAGACCTTCCGCCGAAGGATACGGGAACATCATCAGGTTGAAGAACGGATCGGCCGCCTGGCTCAGGCTCGGCTCGTTGGTCCGGTTCTGTTTCCAGAACGCCTGCCAGCGTTCCTCGACGTCCTTCGGGTCGTACATGTTTTCGGTGGATTCTCTCGTCACATGGGGCCGTTTGGCCGCCATTATGGCGAAGTGGACCTAGCGCGACAACAGCTCGCCGTTACGCTTGCCGCCAGCTAAGACCGCGGCTAGGCTGGGATACCTATGATCGATCGCAGACGAAACTGCAAGCCGGTCCAGCCAGTTGTCGCCCTGGCGATTCTGGAATCGCTTCGGGTCACGGACACGCCCAGTGAGACGATCGACGACGAGGAATTTACTCAGAGCCTGCCGCGCCGGCTCGGCCTTTCGGAAGTCATCGACACGCAGATTCGCCGCTACACGTCCATGCGCGACAGTGGATACACGCTGGAGGTAGGCGAACTGAATGATCTCCTGCGGCTCATCGGACGAAGACCCGATGCAGAGGCGGTGTTCGCCGCTGCGGGAACAAGGCTCGCCCGCCAACACTTCGACGACCAGTTCGCCCTGACGCGGGTAGGCCGCCGCTTGTTTCCGGCCCAGGTCAGAGAGCGGTTCATGCTCCGCTCGGCAGGCCGGATAGCTCGCGCCGTCAGCCCGTCCAGCGCCGTTTCGACCTCGCGATCACCACCGGAGCTTGCGGTCGAGGACTGTGTGCTGTCGGAGGTGGCGAACGGACTCGCGTGCTCGATGCTCACGGCGGCCATGCAGGAGTGCCTCGAACGCTATGAGAAGGACGGCGGGTTGGTGCAGCACGAGAGTTGTAAGGGCCGCGGCTCGGAGGCCTGCACCTGGTCCGTGAAGTAGCCTACGGGCGGAATCCGGGTGAATTCGCCGGAGAGGGTCGGGAGGCAGTCTTTACAGGCCTTCCAGCACATCGAAGCGCGATCAAGGGCGCTGCCGGCCTCGGATCAGCCGATCAAACACCCAGTCGATCAGCAGTTGAAACGGATATACGCGCGGGGCGCGGCCAGTCTTCTCATATTTCTCGTAGTATCCGGGATACCCGAGGCCGGCCCACACGCCGTAGCCCAGGGCCAGGACGCCCAGGATGATCAGCAGCGCGAGAAACAACTGATCGCTCACCAGACGATGACTCCTGTGATGGCTGTAAGGCCGGACAAGATCTTAGACCACTGGCGTTCCTCAATCCGGCCGTGATAGAGCGCGCCGCCGCTCGTCCCGACGAACCCGGCCTCAGCCTGCTGGGGATCATCCGCCAGGGCGGTTAGGGCCGCCTTCTGCTTCGGACCCGACGATAAATCGACGTTCTGCCAAGATCGGCCGGCGTCCCGTGTCAGGTGGAGCCCTGCCTCCGCAGACTTGCCAGCGGCCCATACGGCAGCTGGAACGGCGGCGGTCGACACCAGCAGGTGCGTGCGGCGGAACCCGCTCTCCACCATCGCCTCGATAGCGACACAGTAGTCCGCGCCCAGAGGTCCGTCGGGAGTGGCCCAACTGGCGCCTCTGTCCATACTGACATGGAGCCCGCGCCCTGTCGCCGCGTACATCCGGGTGCTGTCGATCGGGTCCACGACCAGCCGGTGTACGTCTTCGAACAACCCCTCCGAGATCGAGACCCAGCTGACTCCCGAGTCGTCGCTGCGGTAGACGCCGCCTATGCGAACACCGGCGTATAACCGGTTTGGATTGGTGGGGTCCAGCGCCACGCTCCCCACGTACGGCCCGTTTTCGCCGTATGAGCTCCAACCTCCATTGGCCCCGAGCGTGCGGAACCCAGCGATCTCGTGCCACGTCTGGCCCGCATCCGTGCTGCGGTGTAGTCCGGCCGGCTGGGTTCCGGCCAGCAGCAGAGTCGGATCCTGCGTGTGAGCCGCCAGGGCGGTGACTCTCGCACCGGCGTCGGGATCCGCTACGGACTCCCAGCTTTCCCCGTCCCTACTTACGTGAATACCAGATCCGACCGCTGCGACCACACGATCACCGGAGCGCTCGAGCGCCTGGACGGCTTCCCCCTCGAACATCCGCGCGACGATCTGGCCTTTGCGCTCGCCGGGCACCCATCTGGCCGTCACCAGGCCTTTCGCGGTTCCGATTACAATTCGCATGGACTGAAGCCCTCTCGGTACGATCGTGAAGTGAACCTGTGGCCGGGGCGCACAAGGTTGCCACGTGCACGTGTTTGGTCAAGCGAAAATCGGCTTGACAGCGTTGCGGCCAGCCATACTTTTTGCGGCCCTTAGGCCGTAGCTGCGGCCGACAGTTGTGCGCTGCCCCAAACCCAAGGGAATGATGTCGCTGGTCGAGTTGCGAGACGTTACGAAAAGCTTTGGGAGCGTGCGCGCCGTGGACAACGCGTCGTTCCAGATAGGTCGCGGCGAAGTGGTCGGATTCCTCGGTCCGAACGGGGCGGGCAAGACCACGACAATGCGCCTCATCACTCAGGTTCTAGAGCCAGACTCCGGGCAGGTGTCGATTGGGGGTTCGCCGATAGACAGCGACCCCATCGAGGCCCGTCGGCGGATCGGCTACCTGCCTGAGACGAACCCTCTCTACCCCGACATGCTCGTGTCTGAGTATCTCGACTACGCCGGCGAATTACGGCAGCTCGACCGGTCCACACGCGCGCGGCGCATCGGCGACGTCGTGGCGGAAACCGGGCTCGAGTCCGTCTACTATCGTCCCGTCAACCAGCTCTCCAAAGGGTTCCGACAGCGCATGGGACTAGCTCAGGCGATCCTTTCGGAACCCGACGTGTTGATTCTCGATGAACCGACCGAGGGCCTGGATCCCAATCAGCGAGTCGAGATTCGGAAGCTCATCACGCGGCTGGGCGAGGAGCGAACCGTGCTCCTCAGCACGCACGTCATGCAGGAGGTGCAGCTCACCTGCGGACGGCTGCTAATCATGCACCAGGGCCGGATCATCGCGGACGGTGCGGTGGCCACGCTTCTCTCCGGTGCGGCGCGTGGCGGGCTGCGCGTAGTCGCAGAGATCGAGGGCGACCCCGCCGCGATACGAAGCGGTCTGGAACACCTCGAGTCCGTTGGTACGGTCGAGGTTCTCGAACAGCGCCAACGGCGGAATCAGATTGCCATCGTCGGAGCGGGCTCGGCCGATCCTCGGCCTGACGTCTTTCGGCTGGCCGGGGAGCGCGGATGGGTGCTGTGGGAGCTGCGCCGTGAGCACGAGAGCCTGGAAGACTTTTTCCGGGACCTGACGGAGGCGGCGTCATGATCAAGAATACCCTGACCGTCGCGAAGCGAGAGTTCCGGAGCTTCTTCGATCAGCCAACGGCGTACATCCTTCTGGTCGTATTCCTGGCGATTAACTTCTTCTTCTATTTCCGGACCGTGTTCATCAGCGGCGAAGCCACGCTTCGGCCGATGTTCGATCTCCTACCGTGGCTGCTGCTGTTCTTCGTGCCCGCGGTCACGATGCGGTCACTGGCCGAGGAGCGTGCCCGGGGAACCCTGGAGCTGCTCCAAGCGCAGCCCATCCGCGGACTCGAAGTGCTTCTCGGCAAGTTCCTGGGCGTTATGGGTTTCCTGGCCCTGGCCGTGGCCGGTACGGCAGGCGCTTTCGTGGCGCTCATCATTGGAAGCGAGCCGTTCGGCGGAGTGGCGTTCGCTCAGTACGTCGGCGCCGTACTGCTGACCAGCGGCCTGGTCGCCATCGGGCTGTGGGCATCGGCTCTGACCCGGAATCAGATCACGGCGTTCATCGTGGCAGTGACGGTTATTTTCGTGCTGATCGCCATCACACTCGACATCGTGTTGCTCGGCCTTCCGGGCACCCTCGCCGCGGTGGCCACGAGGCTCGGACTTCTCACGCACTTCGATAACATCGCCCGTGGCGTCATCGATCTGCGGGATGTCGTGTACTACGTGAGCCTCACGGCAGGCTTCCTGAGCCTGGCCCATCTGGCTCTGGAACGAGACCGGCTGAACCGCGGCGGCAGCGTCTATCGGCGCCTGTGGATCGGAACGGTGGGCATTCTGGCGATCTGCCTCGTAGTCAACCTGCTGGGACAGCACATTCGTGGTCGGCTGGACCTGACTCCGGGCGGCGCGTACACGCTGTCGGAGCCGACGAAAAAGGTCCTGCGCGACCTGGACGACCTGGTGAGCATTCGCCTGTTCGCCTCGCGGGACCTGCCCCCGCAGATGGCACTGGTGCAGAGAGACCTCGATGATCTGCTGTCGGACTACGCTGCTTCCGGGCCCAATATCGAATACTCACGGCTCAGCCCTGAAGGCAAGAACGAGGACCGGGCCGAGGCGGATCGGCTGCGGATCCCCGCCATCCAGTTCAATGTGCTGGGCCAGGATGAACTCCAGGTACGGCAGGGATATCTGGGGCTCGCGATTCAGTATGCGGACCAGCTCGAGACGATCCCGTTCGTACAGCAGACCGCGGATCTGGAGTATCGGCTGACGAGCCTCATTCGAGGAATGACCGAGCCGCGAACCACACGCCTGGGATTCTTGACCGGCCACGGGGAGCTGGACATCGAGGCGCAGCTCGGACCTGTCGCTGAGCGGCTGCGGCAGAATTATGAGGTGACTGCGGTGGCGCTGGCCGACAGCGCGCCGATGATCCCGGATTCGATCGACGTACTCATCATCGGAGGCCCGACCCGGCCGCTGACGGAGACGGCGGGCCAGGCGGTGGGTGAGTTTCTGAGCGGGGGCGGAAACACCCTGATTGCCATCACCGGCGTGGGAATCGACGAAAATCGTCTGTTCACATCGTCGCAGCCGCATCCCGTCCTGGATTCTCTCCTGGGACTGTACGGCGTCTCGGTACCGGCAGCGGTCGTGTTCGACCTGCGTTCGAACGGCAACGTGACGCAGCCCACCGCCTCGGGATTGAGCTTCCTCGTGCCGTACCCCCTGTGGCCTGTGGCCCGGGCGGCGGCAGCCCACGTGATTGTAGATCAGATCAGCGGAGTCCTGCTGCCGTGGGCCAGTCCACTAGATCTGTCCGCGGCGGCCGCCGATCGCGTCATCCCGTTGCTGGCAACTTCAGAGGCGGGCGGCATCCTCGAGGGCAGCGCTCCGATTGCTCCGCAGCTCAATTGGAACAACATGGGATCCGACTTGTCGCGCAGACCGCTGGCGGCGGCTGTGCTTCCGCCGGAAGAGAGTGGACGGGGTCGGCTGGTCGTGGTCGGAAACGCGGCTTTTGCGACCGAGCGGTTCGTTCAGGCGCAGCCGGATAATCTCCGGTTCTTTGAGAATGCCGTGGATTGGCTGGCCGAGGAGGAGTCGCTCATATCGATCCGGGCCAAGTCGAGGCGGCCGCCGCCGCTCTTGTTTGACAGCGACACCACCCGGAACTCGGTCAAGTATCTCAACCTGATCGGCCTACCGGTCCTGATCGTTTTGCTCGGCGTGGGCAGGCTGTTCAGGCGTCGAAAGCTCATGGCGAGGCCGTATGTGCGCCCGAACGTGGAGACCGCATGAGCTGGAAACAGCTGCGGTGGGTTCTCGGTCTGCTGGGCGGCCTGCTGGCTGCTTGGCTCGTGACTGGCGCCCTGGACCGGAATCGGGGTGACACAGGGGGCATCGATATTTCGGCCGCAACTGCGGAGCCGTTGACCTTAATCCGGGTGCTCGGCCCCGATCCCGCCGACTCCGTCCGGGTGGAGTGGAACGACGGGTGGCTGGTGAACGGGTTTCCGGCTGATTCAGACCTCGTCAGTCAGGCCGTTGCGGCGCTCGTCACCGCCCCACGCGGCGTGCTGGTGGCGCGGAATCCGTCGAATCACGCCCGCATGGGACTCGCGGACGAGAATGGACGGCGTCTGGTGCTGGGCCCGCCGGACAACCCCGATCTCGTTCTCCTGCTAGGGGAGACGGGCAGCGCGGGAAGATTCGTCAGGATACCCGGTCAGGACGAAGTCTATTCCGTTCCCCCTGAGGCGCTGGAGGCTGCTGACCGCGACGCGACGGGATGGCGCGACCGCGTGATCGCCGAGATCGATACCTCCACGATCGGTTCCATCGTAGTCAAGCGCGGAGACTCCGAGGTGCGGCTGGTTAGGGGAGCACAGTGGATGGTGGACGGCGCGCCGGCCGACTCGGCCGCGGTGGATCGAGTCCTGGTGGCGCTCACCCAGGTGCTGGCCAGCGGATTCCCGCCCGACTCCGCCGTTCTGGCCGCAGACTTCGATCGGCCGGACGCCGTGCTCGACGTCTATGCCGCCGGGCGCGTATCGGCCGCGACAAAGCCGCTGCTGTCGCTGCTGTTTCTGGAGCTGGAAAGCGGTTCGTTCATGGTGCGCCGGGGCGATCGGCCTCTGGCGTTCGGACTCGCGCAGTGGTCCGGAGCGCGCCTGCTTCCGAGCGCGGAGACGCTGCTGGCGGCAAATTGACGCTCGCGGCGTCAGCTAATACCGGGCTCTGTCATCTTTCGGAAATCGATCAGTTCGTCGAGCTCTTGTTCGGTCAACAGACCCATTTCGAGCGCGATCTCCCGCAGCGTCTTGTCTTCCGCGACCGACCGCTTGGCTACTTCGGCCGCTTTGTCATAGCCGATGCGGGGGGCGAGCACCGTCGCCAGGGCGGCTGTGGTTTCAGCGAAACGTCTGGCCCGCTCCGGATTGGCCGTTATCCCGACCACACACCTCTCGGTAAACGCCCGGCTTCCGTTGGTGAGAATCTCGATCGACTCCAGCAGATTGTGCACGATCACCGGGATCATGACGTTCAGCTCGAAGTTTCCGGCCTGTCCGCCAATAGTCACCGCCACATCGTTACCGATGACCTGGGCGCACACCTGACACAGCATCTCAGCCATGACGGGATTGACCTTGCCGGGCATAATCGAGGATCCGGGCTGAACTGCCGGGAGGTTAATCTCCCCGATTCCGGTTCGAGGCCCGGACGACAGCCACCGGATGTCGTTGGCGATCTTGGTGAGACTCACGGCGACCGTCTTGAGAGTTCCGCTTAGCTCGACAGCCGCGTCTCGCGCCGCCTGGGCTTCGAAGTGGTTCTGTGCTTCCACGAACTCGACCCCCGTAAGCTGGCTGATCCGCTGCGCCATTCGTGCGCCGAATTCGGGATGCGTATTGATCCCGGTTCCCACGGCAGTACCACCGATGGCCAGCTCTCCGAGCGACTTGCGGGTGGACTCCAGGCGCGCCATGCCGTGTTCAACTTGACTGGCGTAGCCTCCGAACACCTGACCCAGACGAACCGGCGTCGCGTCCTGAAGGTGCGTACGGCCCGCCTTGGCCACGTCATCGAACTCGCGTGCCTTGTCGGCCAGAGCATCGCGTAGCTCGCGGAGCGCCGGCACGAGTTCGCGCTCGACCGCTACCTTGGCGGACACGTGGACAGCGGTCGGAATGACGTCATTGCTGGACTGGCCGAGGTTTACATGGTCGTTGGGATGCACCGGGCTCCGGGATCCGATTTCGCCGCCCAGGCTCTGAATGGCCCGGTTCGCCAGCACCTCATTGGCGTTCATGTTGGTGGAGGTTCCCGAACCCGTCTGGAAGATGTCGAGCACGAAGTGCTCATCCAAAGCGCCATCGATCAGCTCGTCTGCCGCCGCCACGATCGCGTCGGCCAGTGAAGACTCGAGCAGTCCAAGCTCCCGGTTCACCTCGGCGGCCGACCGCTTGATGACTCCAAGCGCCCTCAGAAACGGTCGCTCGAACCGCTGGCGGCTGATCTGGAAGTTCTGGCGGGCTCGCTCCGTCTGCGCACCGTACAGCATCTCGGACGGAATCTGAACAGGTCCCATCGAATCTTTTTCTTCCCGAAACTCAGACATGGGCAGTCCGATCTGGGCTAGGTCAGAACTTCATCCGGTCGCCGACTGCAACCTGATTGTTCGCAAACCAGTCTTGATTCATCTCGAGCGCATACATTGCTGCACCCGCCGATGCATGCAGCGAATCGGTGTGTGGATTCATTTGCTCTACATTGAGAATTACGCGGTTCTTGTCCATGAACGCTATGTCCAGCGCTATGTTTGTATTTCGCATCCAAAACTGGCGAATTCCCTCATCGGAGTACACGAACAGCATCCCGTGATCTGCGGGCAGGCAGGTCCGTTGCATCAGGCCGACCTCGCGTAGACGGGGCGAATCGGCCAGCTCTGCCGTCGCGGCGGCCGGGCCCACAATGAGAGGGACCGAGCGCACGACTTCGCCAGTGGACGGATTTATCTTGGGAACCGGACAATCCCCCGTGTCTGGCGTGTCCACGGCGGCCACCGGTACGACGGCGCTCGCCGAGCCCGAGGCACCGTTGGAGGTCTCTCCCGGCCGTCCCTGACACCCCATCACCACCAGCGTCGCAAAGAATCCAGCTCGTACGTTATGTCTCACGTCGTTCATCTACACTCTTTCCTGCCGGTCCATGGAGGACCCAAGTTGGACCAAAGGTTGCACCACGGTTGTTTCCACAGGTGGGGAAGATGTTCCAAGCCAACTCAGACGCAAGGTCGTCGCTCACCGGCCGGGAGGGTCGCAGATGGTCCAGCCCAACGTGCGAATGTCGTTTGGACGCGCCGAGGCAGCGTGGCTCCTGAGCGCCCTGAGAGAATTCGATCTCCAGGGGGCCCGGCATCATGAGGAGCAGCTAAGCGACCGTGGGATAGATGGTTTGCTCGACGACCCCCGAGTCGTGCGGTGCATTCTCGAGGGCCCGCCGGCAGGCATCAGTCTCGTACCGCCGCGTCTCGCCCTGTACGTGCTGGTGCGCCACGCTCTGCGTGAAGCCGACGTGCAGGATCGCATGCTGGCCGATTATTTCACGGCGCTGCTACTCGACTTCGGGACCGGCAATCGGGCCTATCTGGCGCCGGGCACGGATGGAACTGAGTATCGATATCTGGTAGATATCCTGGCCGAGATCGATAAGTCCCCTGACCCCAAGGCTTTCCAGCTTCGTGTGCATCTCGGCAACTATTCGCTGTGGTTGAGCGGACTGTTCCCCGATTACATCGTGGCCCGCCGCCACCGGCGTGGAGGACCGGGACTGGATTACTACGAGAGCGTTGGGCGCAGCGCCTACGCTACGGCCGCGCGATCACCCCAGATTCAAAATGACGTTATGGAGAAGGTCTACCGAGGCGCCGCCGACGCTTTCGTCTCCATTAGACAGGCTTTGAATCTGTTCTCGGATCGTCATCTGACGCCGCGCGCCTCTTCTCCGGACGACCGCCTGCTTCGACAGATTTCCACCCGGTTTCGGGCTGCTGAGGGTTGACAACACTGTTAATCTCAAGCGGTTGAGAATGAGAGAGCACCGCGCTATTCGGTGACTTTGCCTGAAATCTGAGACGGAAGCGTTTCGTGACACTTCAGCCCCAACCGTTGCTGGTACAGACGATCCCTCCGCTCGGCTGTGCCGCCGTCATGATGCAAGTTCTTCGCGGCCAACTGCGGGAACGCGGCGTTCCGTTCACCCAGCAGCGGGAGGCCATCGCACAGGTCCTGTTCGAATCGACGGATCATCTGTCCGCGGACGAGATGGCTGTGGCACTGCAAGCCCGCGGCGAGCACCTCGGCAAGGCCACGATCTACCGGACGCTCGGGCTCCTGGTGGAGGTAGGCCTCGCTACGGAGCACGATTTCGACGAGGGGTTCAAGCGGTACCAGATGCGAGCGGGAGTCGCTCACCATGATCACCTGATCTGCACCTCCTGCGGGACCGTTACCGAGTTTCAACACCCGGCGCTGGAGAGCCTCCAGGCGGACGTCTCCGGCCAGCACGGCTTCGAGGCCATCAGCCGGCAGCTCAAGATCTATGGCGTGTGCCCGGCCTGCGCGTCGGACAGCAGCCTGTGAGCAAGGACGAGCTCGAGTCCAGGCAAAGACTCTGCCGGCTGTTCGCGGAGCGCTCGTTTCGAGAGGGGGATTTTGTCCTCGCGTCCGGCAAGCACAGCCGGTTCTACGTGGACTGCCGCACCACAACTATGCAGGCTGAGGGCCAGGCTCTGGTCGGAGCCGTGGGCCTGGATACCCTGCTCGCAGCCGATCTCACTCCTGACCTCGTGGGCGGGCTGACCATGGGCGCCGACCCGATCTCGTACGCGATCGCTGGTGAGAGCTGGCGGCGTGGCCGCCCCGTTAACGCGTTCTCTGTACGCAAGCAGGCCAAGCAGCACGGGCGCGGCCGCCGAATCGAAGGGTGCTTCGAGCCGGGCCAAACCGTAGTGGTAATCGAAGACGTCATCACTTCCGGGGGTTCGGCTCTCGAGGCCTGCGCGGCAGTGCGCGAGGCCGGAGCAGAGATTCTTGCTGTCCTGGCCGCCATTGACCGGCAGGAGGGTGGCCGGGAGCGGATTGAGAGCGAGGGGCTGACGGTGCACTCGCTGTTCACGATCGAGGATCTGCGCGCGTGCTGAAACGCACCCTTCTCTACCTCAGCGAGCATGAGGAAACGAAGAACCTTCTTTTGCACCTTCCGATGGGACGGCGCGCCGCCACGAGGTTCGTGGCCGGAGATTCGCAGGAGGACGCCCTGGAGGCCGCGGCTGCGCTAAACGGCGGCGGGTTCCGCGTCACTCTGGATCTTCTCGGCGAGAGCGTTGCCGATCGGGATGAAGCGGTGGCGGCCACAAACGAGTACGAAGCGAGCCTCGACGCTATCGACCGCAGCCCGGCTGAGACGACGATTTCGTTGAAACTCACACAGCTCGGGCTGAATATCGACGAACAGTTCTGTTTTCAAAACCTCCTGCGCATCGTTCAGCGAGCCGGAGAGTTCGGCAATTTTGTTCGCATCGACATGGAGGGCGCCGCCTATACAGAGGCCACCCTGCGAATCTTCAAGGGGGCCTATGAGCGTCACCAGAACGTGGGCACGGTCATCCAGGCATACCTGCACCGATCCGAAGCAGACATAGCTGAACTGGTGCGCCTCGGAGCTCCGATCCGGCTATGCAAAGGAGCCTATAACGAGCCTGCGGAAATCGCGTTTCAGTCCAGGATGGAGGTCGATGCCAGCTACGTTCGGCTGATGCAGATGCTGCTGGACGGTGGGAACCCGACCGGGATCGCATCGCACGACGAGCGGATGATCGATGCCACTCTGGCTTTCGCGGACAAGCAGGGGATCCCACCTGACACGTTCGAGCTTCAAATGTTGTACGGGGTGCGGAGGGACTATCAGCGGCGGCTCGTGGCGCAGGGCTATGCGATGCGGATTTATGTACCGTACGGCGCGCAGTGGTATTCTTATTTCATGCGGCGTATGGCGGAGCGTCCGGCGAACCTGGCGTTCGTCATGCGGGCGATGGTAGGAGGGTGAGCGTGATCGTCATGAGCGAAGACGCCCGGATTCGGGCGCTCGATTTTCTCGCCGCAGAAGGCCAGGACCTTTCCCTCCGCGTTTCCGTTCTCGACTCCAGCCCGCTGGCGCCACGGTTCGAACTGTCGATCATCGAACGGTGGGAACAGGCTCCTGACGACCGGTGTGTCCATCTCGGCGATATTGAACTTGTGATCCCGGCTGACAGCGTGGCTATGCTCGAGGGAGCCTCGATCGACTGGGTCGAGTCCGAAACAGGAAGCGGCTTCCACGTCGCGTGCGCGGCGACACCGCGTATGTGCAGATGAGCGGCGGGTGCCAGGGGTGCGGCATGGCGAGCGTGACGCTCACCCAGGGAGTCCGGAAGATGTTGCTCGAGTCGGTCCGGGAGCTGGCCGACGTACAGGACGTCACCGACCATGCGTCCGGCGCCAACCCCTACTTCGCCGGGCGTTAGTCATTCTTCTTCACCACGGTGTGTAAGAGCATCCCGACAAGCGACATGACGATCGCACCGAGCACGGCGGCCCTGAAGCTCTCCAGTTCAAACCCGGGAGTGAGTCTAGCCGCCAGGGCGAACATGGCCCCGTTCACCACCAGATAGAACAGACCGAGGGTGAGCACGGTGAGCGGAAACGAGACGAATTTCGCTACCGGTTTCACGATCGCATTGACCAGACCGATGACGAGCGCCGCCACGAGCAGCGTTTCGAGGTCCCCCACGTGGATCCCAGGCACGATGCTGGCCGTCACATAGAGGGCCGCCGCATTTCCGAGCCAGCGGAAGACCAGTCGCATCAGTCTCGCTGGATCAGAATGCCGGACGGAACACGAAGTCCCAGAACCAACCCTTGTCTGGCCGATCGTTGGGGTGGACGAAATCCACTTCCGCGATCGCGAGCCCAAGCAGGTTGAACCGCAATCCGACTCCGTAGCTGCTCACCGTGTTCCGGTCTCCGCCGAACACATCCGGAGTCTCGCCCCGGAACCAGGCCACACCGGCGTCGAAGAACGCAATGGCTTCGATCGGCGGAATCGCACCAGACGGTATGAGTCCGAATCCGCCCAGCAGAGGCAGCCGGGCCTCCGCGTTGATCAGGGCCAGGCGGCTTCCGAACAGCTGATCAAACACCGGGCAGGCGCCGGTCGTACCGAACGTCTCGCCACATTCGGAGATGTCGAACGAGGAGTCGTCGTAGCCGCGCACCAGGCTCGGGAATCCCACGTACAGCGGCCGTAGCCTCGGGTCCTCGCCGTCGGCGCCATAGCGTCCAAACGTGAGTCCGCGGAAGGCAATGGTCAGGGGCCGGGTGGGCATGAAATACTTCCGAAAATCGCCCAGGAGATTCACGTAGTTCAGGGTGCCGAAATTCGGCGACACCTCGAGCCGGTACCTCTGCCCCAGGATCGGACCGGTGCCGCCAAACAGCGCGTTGTCGTACACCAGCGCGGCCGCGCCCGTCGCCAGGTTGATCGAGGGTAGCGTATCGGACGGGAGATCGAACGTCTCTCGCGAGATCAGCTGGAGGGTGACCGGATCGAACAGCCTTTGCTCGACTTCGGCCGCGAAATCGATGTTACGCAGCCCCGCGCTGAATTCCACCCTCTGAGATCTATTGAACGGATACGCCAGGGTTCCGGTGATCTGACGATTGATCTGGTAGAAACGCTGTAGCTCCTCGACCAATACGGGCTGGCCGTTTAGGGTCCCCGTTCCCCGTACAAATCCCGTCGTGACGAACGGGATCTGCCCGCCCTGAATGCCCCAGTTCCAGCGGTTCGAAAGGTTCTGATACCCGACGACGACGCTCGAACTGCGCAGAAGATCGCCATTCTGGGTGTTGACGTTGAAGCTCGTCGAAAGCGCGCGGTTACCCAACATGTCGCTGAAGTACAGTGAGATTCCGCCGCCAACAAAGGTGCCAAAGCTGGATGCGCCCGCCGCCAGCACCGGCTGGCTGATGAAATCGAGAGCTAGCGTGGACCGGTACGGCTCCTTATCGAAAGTGAGTGTGTCGGCGAGGCCGAGTTCGGGCGCCTCCAGCAGCGTACTGATGAGCCCGGGCTGACGATCCTCCGGCGGAAGAACCGCCGGGCTGATGCTGACGATCGCGCCTCGAATCGGCGTACCGGCCAGAACGTCCGGATCTTCGATCGCATACAGGTTGTAATCGCCGTCCTCATACGCCGCGTAGACCAAGCGATTCGTTGCGGCGGCGCTGGAAAGCGTCGGGCTGAGCGGGGTGATCCCGCTCGCTCCGGTGGTCAGGTTCGTAATCTGATACAGTCTGCCACCGGCGAACTCGTATCGATAGATATCGCTGATGCCGCTGACATCGGTCACGAAATACAGGCTCAGGCCGTCGGCTGACCACTGAGGATTGATGTGCTTACCTCGGCCGAAGACAGGAAGCGCCTGGATTTCGCCCGATGTCGGATCGATCGTGGCCAACCGGTAGTTTCCGTATTCGAGCAACTCGACGTCGGTCGAGAACCGGTCTGTGACGAAAGCGATCGCTGAGCCATCCGGCGACCACGCCGGCTGCAGGTCCGCATACACATCGTTCGTCAGCCTCCGAAGCGTCTCATCTTCCAGGCTTACTATGAACAGGTCTGTCATTCCATCCGCGGTGGCCGCGAAGGCCAGCGACCGCCCGTCCGGCGAAAACGTCGGGGTAAACACCTCTCCGAGCTCAGGCAGTTTGATTTCCTGCACGGTTTTTCCGGACTGCATGTCCACGATGCTGATGGCGGGCTGTCCCTTCACGATCGCACCAAAGGCGAAGAGCTTGGAGTCCGCGCTCCAGGCGCCGGCTGAGTTGATGAACTGCAGGCTCTCGAAGTGCGGGTCCGAGGCCGTTTTGGTGAGCCGCTTCTCTACCTGTCCAGTCTTTGCATCGGCTACGAACAGCTCGATCGAAAAGAGATCTTTCTCCGACAGGTAGACGACCTTGCTCCCGTCCGGGCTAAGCGCCGGTCCGACGTTGAGTCCGCCGCTTCCGCGCTGCTTTGAGACCAACACCGGGCCGTAATCGGCTGGCTGCTTGGTCCTACTGACGACCGAGTTGTAGGTCCGTTTGATCGCGGCGTGCCACTCGGCGTTCAGCGAGTCGGAAGAGATCTGCAGCACAGAGGTAAGCGCCTGAATCGGATCGCCTGACCGGCCGGCAACTTGAAGCACCTTTCCGATCGCCTCGTCTCCCCACGTCCCACCTACATAGGCCCAGAAAGCATGCCCGTAGCGGTATGGGAAGTACTTGGGGTTGGCCAGCTTGGTCAGCGTCGGCAAGTCTTCGTCCGATGCAGCGGCATCCCTCATCCACATCGCTGTGTGGGGATCCACGGCTCCGATCGACAGGTACTCGGCCATTCCCTCGATGAACCAGAGCGGGAGAAAGAGAGCTGTGGGCGCGCGGAATCCGATGTCCGAAGCCGACCCCGACGTGATATCGAACTGAAACGCATGTACCAACTCATGCCCGATCACGTGATCGGAGTCTTTGAGACTTCCGGCGAGCGGGAGCACGATCCGGCGTTTCAGCGCCTCCGTAACACCGCCCGTGGCTTCGCCGATCTGGCCGAATATGGCATTCGTCTGCTCAAAAGCCGGATGGCTGTCGTACAGGATGAGTGGCTGTCTGCTTGTGAGCTCATGATCCAACAGCCGCGACAAGCGGGAGTACCAACGCTCGGCCATCCGGCCAGCTTCCCGAACAATCGCCTCTTCCCGCTCGTAGTAGTATATGTCGAAGTGTTCGGTCTTCAGAACTTCAAAATCGAAGCTTTCATACTGGACCTTGTTGCGGCCGAAGTACTGGGCGTCAGCGCTTGGCGGAACGACCAGTCCGGCCGCCAGTCCGACAAGAACGAACAATCCGGTGAGCCTTGGAGTTATTGGCATACGGCGTCTCGTCACAGTGGCATCCTCCAGCGATGCATCCTCCCGCTGGATACTCGCAGTTTTGTTTATGGCCCGGGCGAGTGAGCTACCCAATCCGGGGATCTGTGTTTCTCTCGGTGCCGGCTACGGTCCCTTCTTGAACACGCCAAATCGATCGATTAGTTCCGTCGAGTGCGATTCACCCCCACTCGCTGCTTCGTCAGACCACTCTTCTCGGCGACAGTCTAGACCGCTGGACCGTTAGCAACCTAGCAGCGTGCCTCCCAGCCTGTCGCGCGCGCGCTCCCCCGCTGTACGGCTCGGATACGGACCGGCAAACACACGGCTAAGCCCGTCGTGTCCCGTTTCGACCACAATCTGAGTCCGGCGCTGCCGAACCCGATCCGCGAGAGCGACAGCATTCGCCCTGTTCCTGAAGGCGCCGAGCTGAAGTCTGCTGCAGGTGATCACGGTCTCAGAGCCGACGACGGTGATCCTAACCCGCGCCGTACCGGATCCGAGCATTTCGACCCGGCGTGCGGCGGCTCTCGATAGGTCGATGATCCGGCCACGCACGAACGGTCCACGATCGTTGATGCGAACTTCCGTCGCCGCCCCGTTGTCGAGGTTCTCGACTCGCACCAGGGTCTGAAACGGAAGCGATCGATGGGCAGCCGTCATGGCTTCCATATCGTACACCTCGCCCGAGGCCGTCTGTTTGCCGTTGAAGCCGGGACCGTACCAGGAAGCCCAGCCGGTCTGAGTCCAGCCGGGAGACGAGTCCACCACCGGTTCGGGTGGCCAGGCCGCGCTCCCGGCGCAAGCCGAGAAGGCGGCGGCCGAGCAAACCACGGTGGACCATCTGGTTACGGACCTGTAGGTATCTTTGGGGCGCGATTTCATGGGCAGAGGATAGGACACCCGGAGATGCGGCGCGACTACCGGCTTGCCTGCGGCGTGGCCGTCCGGCTCTCCTCGGCCTCGACGCCGAACCGCTTCATCAGCCATCGCTCGGCACTCTCACGGTCGGCCCCGGACAGCACTGAGTTGTAAACGAGAATCGCGCCGAAGCCGCCCCCGAAGTGATCGCCAGCGGGCACCCCCTGACGCTGGCCATCGTGGTAATATGTGTCCTCGTTGATACCGCCTATGCCGGTGTCCTCGTGATGCAGGAAGACACGGCCGATCTCCGGCTCGCGTCCGGTTTCGAGACCGTTCAGGTAGCCAGTTAGGGCACCGCCCGGATAGTCGAACTGGAGCGTCGCCACATAGGTCGTGCGAGGCGCGACGGCAGCGGTTACGTGCGCGGGCCCGAACGGCGTCGTTCGGCCCTGGTCGTCGTTCCATACGTTGAACGCCCCCAGATACAGCCGGTCTTCGTACAGGTAGGCGTTGAAGCCGCGGAGGTCTCCGCCGGTTTCGAAGAGCATCTGACGCCGCCGCACATCGGCTCCGGTTAGAAACACCAGGAAGATCGTTCGGCGGTCGTAGGGTCCGCCCAGGTTGATGGGCTCGGCATCGGCGATCCACAGCAGATCATCAAACCCGTCGAAAGTCAGAAAACTCGGCGCGCCGTCCGGGTGCGACGGTTGCACTGCGAGCGGGCTACGGTCGGGAGGATCTCCACTCCTGGAAATCCCCGGAGGAAAGGTGATGACCTCCGCACCATGGCCGTGCCCTGAGAGGTCCGTCCATTGGGTCAGACGCCCGTCTTCCCCAACGC
>JAZGCO010000109.1:0-12408 GCA_036476995.1 Gemmatimonadota bacterium | reverse complement strand
TTCTCTTCCATCGTGATCGACTCTCCGCCCATGCTGGCCGTGACCGACGCGGCCGTGCTCGGGCCCAAGGTGGACGGAGTGGTCCTGGTACTGCGGGCTGAGCAGACGGACCGGGAGGCAGCCTCTCTCGCGCTCTCGCAGCTCCACCACGTCGGCGCGACCGTTCTTGGTGTGGTTATGAACGATGCGCGAGCCGATGGAGCGGGCTACTACGAGTATTACCGCTCCTACTACGGTGAAGACCGGCCCAAGTCGCGTTGGAGAAGGCTGCTACCCTCCCGGAACTAGCAATTAGGCAGCCGCAATCGCCGCCCCACTCCTTGCAATGTGCGAGTAAGCGACGCAGTCCTGCCAGCCGGAGATCGCTAATTTCTTGCCGCTCGAATAGCCGCACAACACCAGCCCTTCCGCGCCCACTTGTTGCACGAACGCAACATGGCTCGTCTAATGCGGTAGAACGTACCGCGAGGTCCTACTGACCGGACGATGTGACGTTTGCCGGCTGACGTCTGTCTAACAACGGAGCGGTGGGGTTGCGCATGGCTGGAATCGCAGCGACAATAGGCACGTCCTGCCTGTTTGCGCTGGCTCCGATCCCGCGTCTGGCGGCCGGAGATGTAGTTGCACGGCGCTGCCGATTCGACCTGACGTCGAATCGTTGATTAGCCCGAAAAAGAAGCTGGACGCACTGTGCACCGGGGATCTTCTGAACCCTGGGGTAGGTACGGCCCTGTACCGGCCACAGACGGCTGGGCAGGCCGTATCGGTAACAAGGCACGATTCGTGAACATGCCCGGTGCTCGGATGGACCGGGCACTGGCTTAGAAAAACGGGGCTACCATTGGCTCAAAATAGAGCGAGCAGAAAAAACGGAGCCCAGCGGCCGCGGCGATATCTTATCACTGGCGGCGCTGGCTTCATCGGATCTCACCTGGCGGAAGCGCTTCTCGAAGCGGGACACCGGGTAGACATCCTCGATAACCTCTCCACCGGCCGGCTTGAGAACATCGAGCATCTGATTGGCCAACCAGGCTTTACGCACACCGTGGACGACCTGCTGAACTACCAGGTAATGGAAGACCTGGTGTCACGCTGTGACGCCATCTACCACCTGGCGGCGGCCGTGGGTGTGAAGCTGATAATGGAAAATCCGGTCGAGACCATCATCACCAATGTGAGGGGAACGGAAATCGTCCTCGAACTAGCCAGTGTGTATGACCGGAAGGTTCTCGTTGCCTCTACATCGGAAGTGTATGGGAAGGCGATGGAGGTCAATGGAGATGTCCATGGTCTCCGGGAGACCGACAACTGGACACTCGGTCCCACAAGTTGCCGCCGCTGGGCATACGCCTGCTCGAAAGCCATGGACGAGTTTCTCGCCCTCGCCTACTACGATGAAAAGAAGCTTCCGGTAGTCGTGACCCGATTCTTCAACACTGTCGGTCCACGGCAAACAGGCCGCTACGGGATGGTCGTTCCTCGTCTCGTCCAGCGCGCGCTCCTCCGGGAGCCTCTGATTGTCCACGGCGACGGCGAGCAGTCCCGGAGTTTCACTCACGTTTTCGATGCGGTCCGCGCGCTGACGCTGCTCATGGAGTGCCCCGAGGCTGAGGGCGAGGTAATCAACGTCGGCAACGGAGCGGAGATCACGATCAACGGCCTGGCCCGCAAGGTGAAGGAAATGACGGGTAGTGAGTCGTCGATCGAGCACGTTCCGCATGACAAGATCTACGGAAAAGGCTTCGAGGACATGCGGCGGCGCACGCCGGATATCGAGAAACTCAACCGCCTGGTGGGCTTCCGGCCGGAGCACGACATCAATGAGATTCTCGCTGACGTAATCGAGTACTATCGCCACCGGCACGGCCGCGGCGAGAACCGAGATGCCATGCGCAAGGAGCTGTCTCTAGTTTCCTAGTCATCGCTCGTTAGCAAGCAGCGTGTAACAGTACAATGGAACTTTTGGCCGTCGTTACCGACCCACGACCTTTGACCGCGGCTGCAATTTCGTTCTTCGCGGCTGTCTTGCTGACCCCGTTGGTTATCCGCGTCGCTACCTGGCGCGGCTGGGTTGCCCATCCCAAAGCCGATCGATGGCACACCAAGCCGACCGCTCTGATGGGTGGCATCGCCATCTATGTGGCGATCTCAGTGGGCTGGGTGTTTGTCGGTTTTCGTGGCTCGCTCGCCTGGATATGGATCGGCGCAACGATGATGTTCGTTATCGGACTCATCGATGATCGAATCGGCGTTCCGCCCGTCCTCAAGCTTCTCGCGCAGATAGCGGCGGCAGCCATTCTCGTTCTCGGCGGGCATCTACTCGCCCCGACCCTGCCGGTATGGCTCGCGGTCCCGCTCACGTTGGTCTGGATCATTGGCATCACCAACGCCTTCAACCTGCTCGACAATATGGACGGGTTGGCGGCCGGCATAGCGGCTATTGCCGCCGCTACCCTGGCGGTGTTGCTGGCGTCTTATGGCGACCGGCAATTCTTCGGTGCGGCCCTGGTCGTATGCGCTGTGGCTACTGGATTTCTGCTGTTCAACTTCAAACCGGCCAGCGTCTTCATGGGCGACAGCGGAAGCCTGGTGCTTGGCTACACACTTGCAGGCCTGTCGCTGGTACATCCGGCCGGAACCACGGGCCTCGGATTGGCGGCCTTGCTGTTCGTTCCCGCCGCCGTCATGGCCGTTCCTATCCTCGACACGACTCTGGTTACGCTTCGCCGGATCCTGGTGGGGCGCAGAGTCTCTGAAGGAGGTCGGGACCATTCTTCGCACCGCCTGGTTCGGCTCGGACTGTCTGAAGAACGAGCCGTACTGACCCTTTATGCTGTGGCAGCGCTGTTCGGCCTGCTGGCTCTCGCATTTCAGTACACCCATGTGCTTCTTTCCTGGGCGGTGCTGACCTATGCTCTGATCGGACTGGCCGTGTTCGGCGTGTTCCTGGCGGGGGTGACGGTGTACGACTCTCAACAGGAGGAGTTGGCGCGCCGTCGGCTGGACGGACGGGAAGATCGCGACCACGTGGCTCTCAGAGCCGCCCTGCGCAACAAGCGTCAGATTGTCGGGATGTTGGTGGACCTGTTGCTGGTCTCCGGGTCGCTGACCGCTGCCTGGTACCTGCGATTCGAGGAAAGCTTCTCCACGCACCAACTCGATATGCTGCTGCGGGCGCTGCCGGTAGTCATTCCGGTCAAGATCACCGTGTTCTACGCCGCCGGTCTGTACCGCGGAATCTGGCAGTACTCCGGATCGCATGACGCCGCGCGGGTCATTCGTTCCTCAGCGATAGCCTCCGCAGTTTCCATTCTAGGCTTGCTTGCTCTGTACCGATTCGAGGGGTTCTCCCGATCTGCTTTCGCGGTCGACTGGCTCCTCACGACGGGCTCCCTGGTCGCGGTTCGCGTCGCCTACAGGGCCTTCCGGCAATACTTCGCCGAACGCCGATCCGGAAGACAGGTTCTGATCTATGGGGCCGGGGACGCCGGCTCGCTGGCCCTACGCGAGCTCAGGCTGAACCAGGAACTGGGCCTGGTTCCGGTGGGCTTTATCGATGACGATCCGAGCAAGGAAGGCCGCCTGATGCACGGTCTCCCGATCGTCGGCAGTGCCGAAGACCTTGCAGCCTACCCGAAGCTGTACGGCGTCGAGGAGGTAATCCTCGCCATAGCTAGCATCGACTCCAGCCGCCGGATCGAGATCATCGAAGCCTGTCATTCGGCCAACCTGGCCTGCCGCATGCTGAATTTCACGTTGGGACCACGACTGGAACCCGGTGACGCTGTCGCGAGGCCTTCCGTCGTCGCGTGACCAACGTCGCCCCAGACTCAGTGAAGAGATATCTGGTCACAGGCTCTGCCGGTTTCATCGGGTACCACGTTGCCGCAAGGCTCCTGTCGCGAGGCGACACGGTCATTGGAGCGGACAACTTCAACGATTACTACGATGTAAACCTCAAAGAGGCGCGCCACGCCAAGCTCGTGGACCGGCCCGGGTTTTCGTTTCACCGGATGGATCTGGCGGATCGGGCGCGGGTCGCCGAGCTATTCGCCGCGGAGGCGCCGGCCCGCGTGATTCACCTTGCTGCCCAGGCCGGAGTGCGCTACTCGCTGGAGCAGCCGCACGCCTACGTAGACAGCAACCTGGTGGCGTTCGTGAATATCCTGGAGGGCTGTCGAGCCGCCGCCGTCGAACACCTCGTATTTGCCTCCACCAGTTCGGTGTATGGGGCCAATACGTCGCTGCCGTTTTCCGTTCACGACAGCGCCGACCACCCGCTCAGCCTGTACGCCGCGACCAAGAAGTCCAACGAGCTTCTAGCTCACACCTACAGTCATTTGTTCGGCCTGCCGTCAACCGGGCTTCGTTTCTTCACGGTCTACGGACCGTGGAGCCGGCCGGACATGGCGCCGATTCGATTCGCCAAGGCGATCCTGGAAGGTCAGCCGATCGATGTGTACAATCATGGTAACATGAGGCGCGACTTTACGTTCATCGATGACATCGCGCAGGGAGTTGTTCTGGCCACCGATCACGTCGCCGCCCCTAATCCTGAGTGGGACGGCGCGAATCCCGATCCTGCCACAAGCTATGCGCCGTATCGGATTTATAACATCGGAAACGGAAACCCGGTTGAACTGATGCGGTTCATCGAGGCGATGGAAGAGGCGCTGGGACGCGAGGCGGTGAAGAATTTCCTGCCACTTCAGCCCGGGGATGTGCTGGAGACGTCCGCTGATGTGTCTGACCTGAAGGAAGCCGTGGGCTTCCGCCCGGATACTCCCGTACAAGACGGTGTCCGGCGTTTTGTAGACTGGTATCTGGACTATTACGGGGCCTGACGTGGACTCTTTGAGCCGAGTTGCCGTGGTTGGATGCGGATATTGGGGCAAGAACCTGGTGCGAAACTTCCACGCCCTGAGAGCGCTGGAAGCTATTTGCGAGGCGGCGGATGCTGGGCGCGAAACGGCCGCAACGCTCGCACCGGACGTACCCCTCGTGGACGATTTCCAAGTCGTACTGAACTCGCCGGTTCTGGCCGTGGTGATTGCCACTCCTGCCGCGACCCATTTTGAACTTGTGCAGCGGGCCCTCGAAGCCGGCAAGGACGTGTTCGTAGAAAAACCACTGGCGCTCACGTTCGCCGAGGGAGAACAACTCGTGCGGCTGGCTGAGGAGCGTGACCGCATCCTCATGGTGGGCCACGTGCTCGAATATCACCCGGCGATAGTGCGGCTTCGCGACATGGTCCAGTCAGGCGAACTGGGGAAGATTCAGTACATCTATTCGAATCGTCTGAACCTCGGGAAGATACGCCGCGAGGAGAATATTCTGTGGAGTTTCGCACCTCATGACATTGCGGTGATCCTCAGTCTGATGAACGCGATGCCCTTCCAAGTCAGCGCCACCGGGGGAGCGTACGTCCAGGCGAACATCCCGGACACGACGATCACGAATCTGCTGTTCGACAACGGCGCTCGCGCTCACGTGTACGTCTCCTGGCTACATCCCTTCAAGGAGCAGAGGCTGGTCATCATTGGCTCGAAGAAGATGGCCAGCTTCGATGACGTATCGAAACAGCTCCTTCTGTACGACCAACGCGTCGATGTCCGGGACGGGGAGCCGATTCCCATCAAGGCGGAGGGCGAGCCTGTAGAGTTCGGCGATGAGGAGCCTCTGCGGCAGGAGTGCGAAGCGTTCTTGGAGGCCATCCAAACTCGTCAGTCGCCGCTCACAGACGGCGGCAGCGGACTGCGCGTCCTGAGGATCCTCCAGGCCGCACAAAAATCTCTCGTTCTGGGCGGCGAAAGTGTGACCTTGCCGCTTGAGCACAGCCAGCCGGACCCGAGCAACGGGCCGGCCGCGGTGACTGCGGCGGTTACTCGGTGAGCGACTACTTCTGCCACGAATCCGCCTACGTGGATGACGGAGCCAGCATCGGCGCCGGCACCAAGATCTGGCATTTTTCGCACGTCATGTCCGGCTGCCGAATCGGCGAGAATTGCTCGCTGGGTCAGAACGTACTCGTCGCCCCGGGCGTCGATATAGGAAATGGCGTCAAGATTCAAAACAACGTGTCGGTCTACGAAGGGGTAGTGCTGGAGGACTTCGTGTTCTGTGGGCCCAGCATGGTGTTTACGAACGTCAAGACGCCACGTTCGGCCTTCCCGCGCAACACCAGCGACGACTATGACACGACCCGGGTGTGCTACGGTGCCTCGATCGGGGCCAACGCCACCGTCGTGTGCGGCGTCACGATCGGGCGGTGGGCCTTTGTAGCCGCAGGATCTGTAGTGACCCGCGACGTGCCGGCGTATGCACTCGTCGTTGGAGTGCCGGGACGATTGGCCGGCTGGGCGTGCGAGTGTGGTCAGCCGCTGAACTTATCCGGCGCTGGGATTGGCGCTCAGGCAACCTGTACTGGCTGCGACCGGGAATACGAACTTGAGGCCGAAACAAGCCTTCGCAAACGTGGGGGTACCCATGCAGACGCTGGATAGAGTTCCTGTCCTGGATCTCTCGCCGGAGATCGAGGCCGAGTGGCCGGACCTGTTGGCGGCCGTGGAACGTGTTCTCAAGTCTCGTCAGTTCATCGGCGGGCCGGAGGTCGCGGCGCTTGAGGAGGAGGCTGCCGACTACCTGGGCGTGTCACACGCGGTCGGGGTAAACTCTGGAACCGATGCGCTGGTAATCGGTCTCCGCGCTCTCGGCGTTGTGCCCGGGGACGAAGTGATTACGTCTCCGTTCACGTTCTTCGCCTCTCCCGAGTCCATCGGTAACGTTGGAGCTTCGCCGGTCTTCGCAGACATCGATCCCGGCACTTTCAACCTGGATCTTGATCGGGTACGAGAGGCCATAACGCCGCGAACGACCGCAATCATGCCGGTTCACCTTTTCGGCCGGCCAGTCGATATGGACGAACTCTCGGCAATCGCCTCCGAGCATGGACTAAAGGTCATTGAAGACTGCGCCCAGTCGTTCGGAGCGCGATTCGGCGGCCGTCAGACCGGCTCGCTCGGGGACGCGGGCGCGTTCTCGTTCTTTCCGTCCAAAAATCTGGGAGCGTTCGGTGACGCTGGCCTGATTGTGACAGATGACGCGGACGTGGCCGATATGGCGCGGAAGCTTCGGGCCCACGGAGGCAAGCACAAGTACCACAACGAAATGCTTGGATACAACTCCCGTCTGGATGCCCTGCAGGCCGCACTGCTGCGGGTCAAGCTTCCTGTGGTTGACGAGAAGAACGAGGGAAGGCGACGGGTAGCGGCCCGCTACGGACAGGCGCTCAGCGGCGTCGAGAGGATCGTAGCGCCGGAAGTAACGGATGGGCACGTGTTTCATCAGTACACGATTCGCGTCCTGGGCGGCGAGCGGGACAGGGTCAAGCAGGTCCTGGACGACGAGGGAATCGGATCCATGGTCTATTATCCCGTTCCGTGCCATCTGCTACCCGTCTATTCACACCTCGACGTCCATCTTCCGGCTGCGGAAAGCGCTGCTGCGGAGGTGCTCAGCCTGCCCATCTGGCCTACCATGCCCGAGGATGTCCAGGATAGGATCGCCGACGTGATCCAGCGCTCACTGACCTAGAACACAGAGCCTCGAGGTGCTCGTGACCGTCCTCCCCCGTATTGTCAGAGAGCGACTGGAACATGGGGGCATCGGGACGACGCTCGCCGTGGGGAGTGCCGCCGCCATGGTCGTTCGCGTGGTCGGCGCCGGTCTCGGCTTTGCCGTCCAGGTAGTCCTCGCCCGTTTCCTCGGCGTGGTTGAATACGGTGTTTTCTCCTATGCCATAGCCTGGCTGACCATTCTTGCGCTCCTGAGTCGGCTGGGCTGGGAAAGCACACTCATTCGTTTTCTCGCCAAATACCGCGTCCACGACCGCTGGTCGGAAATGCGTGGAATTCTGCGCGTGAGCGACCTTACCGTTTCGGCGGCCAGCTTGATGCTCGCCGCAGCGGCCTCCGCCGTTGTCTGGGTCCTCCGCGGAAGGCTCGGCGTCACGGAGGCTGGGGCGCTCTGGTTGGCCATGGTGGCCCTTCCGCCCGTGGCGCTACTGGGCCTGCGCCGATCCTCGCTGCGGGGACTCAAACGCGTTGTGTTGGCGTTCCTCCCCGAGCAAGTGCTGCGTCCCGTGATCCTGGGAGTGGGCGCATGGGCAGCCTACAGGGCTTCGGATAATATGCTCGACGCCCCACAGGCCCTGCTGGTGTACCTGGCGATGACGCTCGTGCTTCTCTCGGTCGCTTCCGTGTGGCGGCGGAGGTCTCTACCGCCGGAAGTGAAGACCTCCCCGCCCGTCTTCCACACACGCCAGTGGCTTCGAGTAGCGCTCCCCTTACTACTGCTCGTTGGAATGCAGCTCATCACGTCGCAGACCGACATCATCATGCTTGGCGCCTTGCTGGGCAGTGCGGAAGTCGGCATCTATGTGCCGGCGACTCGGGTGGCGGTCCTCGCAAGCTTCGGACTGTATGCCGCCAACACGATCGTCGCGCCCATGATCTCAGAGTTGTTCGGGAGCGGGCGCATGGACGAGCTTCAGCGGTTGGTTCGCCTTACCACGCGGGGCGTAACCGCGTTCACCGTGCCAGTCGCTCTGGGTCTGCTCCTCACAGGTCGATGGATACTCGAGCTCTTCGGTCCCGAGTTCGGTGTAGGGTATGTGGCGCTGGTGATACTCATGGCCGGCCAGATAGTGCAGGCCTCAGCCGGACCCGTCGGCTACCTCATGACAATGACACGATACGAGCGACAGGCCGCAGCAATTCTCGCTGTCGCCGCTGTTGCCAACATCGTTCTCAACGCACTACTCATCCCGATCTGGGGTCGAAACGGAGCCGCCGTCGCGACGACCACATCCCTGATCTTCTGGAACGTTGCCATGCTCATCTTCGTCAAGAGGCAAATGGGCATTCGGGTCACTCTCCTTGGGTAAGAACCGGGCCAAGGTCGTTCACCTGACCTCGGTCCACCCTCCCTTCGATACGCGAATCTTCGAAAAGGAGTGCAGGTCCCTTGCCGAGGCCGGGTATGATACCGTCCTGGTCGCGCCTCACGAGAAGCCTGAGGTGGTCCGGGGCGTCCGCATTCGGCCGGTTCCTCATGGATCCAGCCGCTGGAACCGGGTGACGCGGGTTACGCGAGCCGTGTACAGGGCAGCGCTCGAGGAAGACGGCGACCTGTATCATTTTCACGATCCGGAGCTGCTCCCGGCGGGTCTGGCCCTGAAGCGGCTCGGCAAGCGCGTCGTATACGATGTTCACGAGGACATGCCGCGTAACATCCTGAGCAAGTACTGGATACCGCGCGCTACGCGGCGCCCGATCAGCTATTTGACCGAATCGCTGGAGGGCCGAGCTGCCAGGGTGCTGGACGCGATCGTTGCCGCGACTCCGCCCATTGCCAGACGATTCTCGTCCGGCCGGACGGTCACGGTGATGAATTTCCCGCGCCTCGAGGAAAACGAACTCGTTGAGCCGCTCGACTACGAGAGCAGGCCACTCGAGTTCGCATACGTGGGCAGCTTGTCGGCCGTCCGAGGCGCGAGGGAGATGGTCCAGGCGATTGGAGCGCTGAGCGGGCACCCCAGCGCCCGACTGGTTATCGCCGGACGATTCTACCCGCCCGCACTGGCCGACGAGCTTGCGGCGTGCCCGGGTTGGGACCGGACAGACGCTCTGGGATGGTGCGAGCGGTCTCAACTCGCGGGCGTGTTGAACAGAGCCAGAGCCGGCCTCGCGACCCTTCACCCGACGGAGAGCTTTGTTGAATCGTACCCCACAAAGCTATTCGAATACATGTCGTTCGGAGTGCCTGTGATCGCCTCTGATTTTCCGATCTGGCGTAACATCGTCCTGGGTGCAGGGGCTGGGCTCGTTGTCGATCCGACTAGCCCGGAGGCGATCGCAGACGCGCTGGCCTGGATCCTGGAGCATCCCCGGGAGGCCGCGGAAATGGGAAAGCGGGGGCGCGCGGCTGCCTACGCGAAGTATGACTGGACTTCGCAGGCGCGCATCCTCCTTGCACTCTACGAGGAGCTTCTGGGTTCCACATGAGAGCACCTGACGCGTGAATATCTGGTGGGTGAACCACGTGGCGCTCCCGCCTACGGAAGCTGGAGTGACGCGCCACTACGACTTCGCTAGGGAGCTGATCAACCGCGGGCACGGCGTGACCGTAATGCTCTCGAATTTTCACTACATCAGACGCAGAGAAATCCGCGACCTCGGATCCGACAGTACCCGGCTTGAGCTCATCGAAGGTGTACCCTTTCTCTGGGTCAGGACACCGCACTACGGGGCTCGATATGTGGCCCGGGTCTGGAGCTGGCTGGTCCTGGCATGGAGGCTCTGGCGCGAGCAAGGGTTGGCAGACCTGGACGCACCCGACGTAATTATCGGCTCGTCTCCGTATCCCTTCGCAGCTCTAGCCGCACAGCGCCTCGCCCGCCGCCGCGGTATTCCGTTCGTGCTCGAAATACGCGATCTATGGCCCCAAACCCTCATAGAGCTTGGCCGTGTCTCCAGATGGCATCCGTTTATCGCGCTCCTGGGTTGGCTGGAACGGTTTCTATACCGCAACGCTGACGCGATCGTAAGCCTCCTGCCACACGCGGCCGAGTACATGGTTCAGAAGGGAGCCAACCCCAGGCGTATCACGTGGATACCGAACGGGGTAGACCTGGACGGCGTCCCAGCTAGCGATCCACCACCGTCAGGCGATCCTTTCAGGGTTTTCTACGCCGGCGGCCACGGACTCCCAAACGAGCTGGACGATCTTCTTGACGCCGCAGCCATACTTCAAACCGACGACCGGTCCGGCCGCATCAAGATCCATCTCGTAGGCGATGGACCGGAGAAGAAACGGCTCATGCGGCGTGCTGACGAAGAATGCCTGGATAACGTCGTGTTTGAAGATCCAGTGCCGAAGCGCCAGGTTCATTCCATGTTGCAAAGGGCCGATGCCTTCGCCGTGATTGTGCGATCGTCTCCTCTATATCGGTACGGTGTCAGCCTCAACAAGTTCTTCGATTACCTGGCGGCGGGGCGTCCAACGGCCGTGGCCAGCACGATCGAGCCCAACCCCTTTGAGGAGGCCGGAGCCGGAGAGTTGGCACTTCCAGGAGATCCCGAGTCCCTCGCCCGAGCGATCATTCGGCTGGCGAGTCTTTCGTGGGATGAACGCCGCAAGATGGGACGCGCCGGGAGAGACTACGTGCGCCGAAACCACGACCTACCGGAGCTGGTGACTAGGTTGGAGGCCGTTCTTCGGGACCTGGACGAAGAGCCCGTATGACGGAACTGCTCTTCGTTCTGTTCCTGTTTGCCGGCCGCTTCAAGACGGACCCGCGATTTGACTGGATCCCGGTCGACGCTACGGCCGCCCTCTTCGTGCTCAGCGTGCTGGCCGGAGTCGTCGTACTGCTCCGCCGCGGCCGCGGCCCCCACCTGAGCGGCACGCTGTTGGCAGTAGTCGGCCTCGGATTCGTCGCGTGGGCGACAGCCAGCTACGCGTGGTCGGTCGGCGGGCCGTATGCAGAGCAGAAGGCTCTGTACATCGCCACGCTGACCTACTGGCCACTTGTCGCTGCCGCGCTGGTCTTTGCTCCTGAGCGCCGTCGGGTCGAGCGTCTGTTCCTGATGATTCTGCTGTTCGGACTCTGGTTGGTTGTGGAAAGCGCGGTTGCTTACCTGCAAGCGGGGGGTACCGGCCTACTGCAGGTTCTGGGTTCAAACTATCTCGGTGTCGGTCGCGTGCTCGGCCCCGCGTTTCTGATCGCTCTCACCTATCGATTGCTAGGCAACTCGACCGGTCTGGAACGGCGACTTCTGGAAGCGTCCATAGTCTCCACCTTCGCCATTTTGCTGGTGCTTGGAGGTCGGGGGCCATTGCTCGCTACGCTTGTCGGCGCGCTGCCTCTCTTTTTTCTCAGCAGCCGTGTCTCGCAAAGTTTCCAGCTGAAAGTGCGTCACTACGCTCGGTCGCTCAGCCTCGTCGCAGTCGCTGCGGTCGCTGGTGTCGGCTGGCTCCTGGTATCCGGGCGTGTTACGACAACCCTGCTTCGTCTTATGGTCTTGTTTGATCCGGGAGGAGGCTCGTCCGCTACGCAGCGGGTCCTGCGCTACCAGGCTGCCATTCCTCTTTGGGAGCAGCACCCACTCGTGGGTCAGGGAATCGGGAGTTGGCCGGTTCTAGTGCGCGGAGTGGAACTGAGAGACTACCCGCATAACATTCTGCTTGAAGTGCTGACCGAAACGGGAATCGTCGGGGCCGTATTGTTCGCCGTCCTGGTGGGCGCCGCTCTCGCGTTGCTGGGTCGGGTTCGAGATCTTAGGGTCGATCCGCTCCGAATGCTCGTGCTCATGCTATTCTTGAACACGGGATTCAACGCCATGTTGA
>JAZGCO010000108.1:0-2204 GCA_036476995.1 Gemmatimonadota bacterium | reverse complement strand
CGTGACACCCTGTTGATCATGGTCAACCTCCCGCTCGCTCTCATCGGTGCAGTAGTCGGCGTACTCGTGTCCGGCGGCGTTCTCTCTGTGGCCTCGCTCATTGGCTTTATCAGCGTCTTCGGGATTGCCGCGCGGAACGGAATCATGTTGGTCTCACACATCCGGCACCTTCAGCGATTCGAGGGCGTTACGGATTTCCACGAGGCCATACGGCGGGGAGCGATGGAGCGGCTCGCGCCAATCCTGATGACGGCTCTGGCCGCGGGTCTGGCGCTCATTCCGCTCGCCGTTCGAGGGGACGAGCCGGGTACGGAAATCCTCACGCCGATGGCCATCGTGATCCTGTTCGGTCTGCTGTCCTCGACGTTCCTGAACATGATTGTCGTTCCCGCGCTCTTTGTCCGCTTCGGCCGTTCCGCAGAGCCCATAACCGAAGAGCAGGCCGAACGCGAGCGACACCCAGAAATACACCCGGCGCCGGCGTGATACCGGTAGTTTGCAGATCAACGACCGATCGTTCCTCGAAGGGTGGTCGAAACAATGCACATAGTCATCTCTCCCTTGCTCGGAGGCCTTGGGCCTTTACGGACACACGCCTGGCCCGCGGCTCGGTGGCGGCACCGATGTTGGAAACGACTTGCCGCATTCGTTTTGCCCCCCAGCGTGGCCCTCTTACAGGCTTGCACCCAGGTGAACCCCGGGCCGGACTTCATGCGGGCCCGGGAACTGATCGCCCAAAGCACCGGGTTCGCCGACGTGTACGACCCCGATGAGCCTCCCCTGAGCCGGGCCGAGCTGGATGAGATCATCGGGGATGGGCTCTCGCTGGACGAAGCGATCCGGCTGACACTGGTCAACAACCGGCCGCTCCAGGCGGCGTTCATGGACATCGCCGTGGCGAACGCCGACTGGGTCCAGTCTGGGCTGCTGACGAATCCGTCCGTCGACATGCTGCTGCGGTTTCCGGCTGACGGCGGGCGCAGCATGGTGGAGGCGACCCTGGTTCAGAATCTCCTGGACCTCTGGCGCATCCCGATACGCAAACAGATCTCGCAGCATCGGTTGGACGAGACTGTCCTGCGGATCGCCCGGCTTGCCGGGGAACTGGTAGCCCAGACCAAAGCTGCCTACTACGAGGCCGCCGCGGCGGATGAGCTGCACCAGGTCGCGCAGGAGAATCTGGACGTCCTCCGGCAGTCCTTTGATGCCGTGCGGAGCTTACGGGAGGCGGGGGCCGCCACCGACTTCGATGAGAATCTTGCGCGGGGCCAGCTGCTGACCGCTCAGCTGGCGGTTCGGACAGCCCGGCTCGAAGCGGCCAACGCAAAACGCCGGCTGGCCAGGCTTCTCTCGAGTGATCAGGAGGTTGGCGACCTTGCCCTGATTGATCCGTTGCCCGACATCGTGGCGGAGCCCACGGAGCCGGAGGGGCTGATCGACCTCGCCCGCGCCTCGCGCCTCGACCTCCGTGCCTATTCGGCTGCCATCGACGCCGTTCGGGAGCGTCTCCGGCTTGAGAAACGCAATGCGTGGGGCGAGATCGCCATCGGCCCCTCCATCGAACGTCCCGCCGACCAAGGCGATCCGCTGGTCGGGGCGGGGTTCAGTCTGGAACTTCCAATCTTCGATCAGAATCAGGCTCAGGTCGCCAAGGCCGCGTACTTGTACCGTCAGGTGATGAAGTCTTACGAGGCTGTTTACATGGCCGTCGCCCAGGACATCCGCATCGCCGCCGATCGGGCCAACACGGCCATATCGAGCATGGCGTTTTACCAGGGCGAACTGCTACCGCAGGCCGAGCGCAACCTCTCCTTTGCGAAGGACTCATATTCTGCGGGCCAATCCAGCATTCTCGCTTTGTTCGAGGCCCAGCGGTCACTTCTGCAAGCCCGAAAGGGCTACATCACGGTTCGGCTTGAGTCAGCGACCGCTCTGGCGGATCTGGAGCAGACGGTCGGATCCCCGCTGGGCAGCATCCGTCAGCTTCGGGCGCCTTAGCTGTTGTTAGCGTGACTGATGCCTGCCCTCACCGCCGTCGGCGTCCTCGACCTGCTTGCGCTGCTGGCCAGCTGGGGGCCGTGCCGGTAGGTCCAAAGCGATGACGCACAGGACCGATAGGGTCGGCTGTCCCTCCGTACGAGCGGGGGGTGCTTTGGCGTGTCGCAAGCCTCCAAGGTGCCGCTCAACGATGCTTGCGGACGGAC
>JAZGCO010000107.1:0-36043 GCA_036476995.1 Gemmatimonadota bacterium | reverse complement strand
TGCTCGGCCTACTCGCGGAGAACATACAACGGCCGCTCATGAGTCTATCCGCGCGGAACTCTCACTTGCGAACGAGGGCGGCGCCACAGGCGTCGCCCTCGTTCGCGAAATGAAAGTTTTGCGGGGGGGCGCGGGGGGGCGCCTTTCAAAAAGCGCCCCCCGCTTTCCTCTGCACAGGAGTTTTCCATGGAAGCCGTTGACGTTCTGATTCGCGACGGGATTGTGGTCACACTGGACGACGAGGACCGCATCCTTCGCGGCTCCGTGGCCGTCCAGGACGGCCGGATCGTTGCGGTCGGACCGACCGAGGAGCTGGACGCGGCGGTTGAAGCCGGAAAGACCCTGGACGCCCGCGAGCGGATTGTCCTGCCCGGCCTCATCGACATGCACAACCACCTCCGGGACCTGGCGCCGGGGCTTCCCGTCGGACAGGGCCTCAAGCTCGACGACTACCTCCGGGCCGGTTGGGAGATGCAGCAACACCTGACCGCGGAGGACTATTATCTCGGGGCGACGCTGGGGGCCATCCGCCTGCTCAAGGCCGGCGTCACCTCCGTCGTGGACCACTGCTACCCCTTCCACCTGCCGGGGCTGGAGGAGGCGGTCCTGCGGGCCTTCGGCGACGTCGGAATCCGGGGCTACCTGGCCCGGGGGATCATGACCAAGCCCTTCGAGCCCATCTGCGAGACGCGCGGGGAGGCCCTGGAGCGCATCCGCCGGCTGGTCGATGAAGGCAAGGTCCCGGCCGAAAGGCTCTTCATCGCTCCGGTCTCTTTCCGTCAAGCCATTCCCGATGATTACCGGGAGGCCCGGAGGCTGGCCGACGACCTGGGCGTCGGGACGTACACCCACATCGCCGAGACCGCGCAGGAGGTCGAAGGCATCATCGGAGAATACGGCGAGCACCCCATCCACTTCCTTCACGACCTGGGCTTCTCAGGCCCCAAGACCGTCCTGGTCCACTGCGTCCTTTTGGAGGATTCGGAGATCGAGCGTTTGGCGGAGGACCGGACGACCGTCGTCCACTGTCCCTCGAACCACATGAAGCTGGCCAAGGGGATCACGCGCGTGCCGGACCTGCTGAAGGCCGGGGTGAACATGACGCTGGGCGTGGACGTGATGGAGAACCTGTGGGTCGAGATGCGCAACGAGCTTCAGCTTCAGAGCATCGCCAACCTGAACCCCCAGGCCGTCTCCCCGACGGCCCCCCTGCACATGGCGACGCGCAACGCCGCCAGGGCGCGGAGGCCATGCAGGATGTATTGGAGCGAGTGAACCTCATGGCTCCCGTTAACTCCACCGTCCTGATCACGGGCGAAAGCGGTACCGGGAAGGAACTAGCCGCCCGCGGCCTACACAGGCTGTCCAGCAGGCGGGGAAAGGCTTTCATAGCCGTAAATTGCAGCGCCCTGCCCGAGTCTCTGCTCGAGTCGGAACTGTTCGGCCACGAGAAAGGCGCGTTTACCGGCGCCACATCCCGCCGGAAGGGTGTGTTCGAGCTGGCGGACACAGGCACCCTTTTTCTAGACGAAATCGGAGAAATGAGCCTGTCTGTGCAGACACGGCTGCTTCGCGTCCTCGAGTCTCGCCGCTTCATGCGTGTGGGCGGCGATGTGGAGATCGAGGTTGATGTCCGGGTGGTCGCGGCCACCAACTCAGATCTTGCGGCCGGCGTTAGCCACGGACGATTTCGTCGCGATCTCTACTATCGGCTCAATGTCCTTCATCTGCATATGCCGCCGCTGCGGGACAGGAAGTCAGACATTCCCGGACTGATCCGGGGCCTCATCGCGGAGCTGAGCGCCGCGCATGGGCGCGAGTTCAAGGGCCTATCCAAGGAGGCTATGCAGATACTCCTCGAGTACTCCTGGCCCGGAAACGTCAGGGAGCTTCGGAACCTGCTCGAATCCATGGTCGTGCTCGCTCCGGGCCAGGTAATTCAGGCGGAGGACATTCCGGTTCAGATCAGGAATGCTGGCGGAGAGGCCTACCTGCCGGTGCCCGCTTTCGCGGCTGCGACTCAGGGGGTGGCCGCGGACCGTAGTGCGGTGGTCCGTCTTCCCGAAATGGAGTTCATTTTCCGGACCCTGGTTGAACTCAAGATCGACGTAGATGAACTGCGAACCGAATTCGAGCGGTATCAGACTGAGCATCCGGAAGCCGGACAGATGCGAAGCTCACTGGCGCCCATGGCTGCCGATGCGATCGAGGTGGGTGACGGTGGGATACGTTTCGCTGACGGTGCGGTCGAAAATGGAGAGCCCCCAGAGGACTTCATCGAGTTCAGCATTGGCATGACGATGGCAGAGCTCGAGCGTGCCGCCATCCTCGCCACACTCGAGAAAGTCGGCGGTAATCGCCGTCGAGCCGCTGAGCGGCTGGCGATCGGTGAGCGAACACTATACCGCAAACTCAAAGAATACGGTATCGAGATCTAGCGCTTTCCCGCCGCTCCCCGGCAGCTTGGCCGGTCGACCGGCCGGCTATGGCAGCGAGTCAGCCGTGTCCTGCGACGCGGCCGAACGCGACAAGACCAGAGACCGCTCGCGGTCCAGGAGAGTCCGGATCGAGCCCCAAGCGGCACTGCTCCCCTGCTGATAGAGAACCGTCATCGGCAGGTTGAGGTCAATATCACCCGAAAACAGATACAGAGCGATCCGGGCCGACTGCTGCGGAAGGCGTCCGCTTCCGAAATCCGGTGAGATGGCAAGAATGTCGATCGGCCGGTAGATGGCTCCCTGACTCTGAATCTGCAGGTCGAACGGCTGGTAGACTTCTTCCTGCTCGCGGGTAAAGAAGGTGACGAACGCCACAAGTGGCCATCCGCGTTCGCCCCGTCGCGACGACGCCTCGATAATGTCGCGGTCACGGCTCGTCTTGTACCGGTTGAGCCGAGCATACGTATCAGGCGCTGTCAGGCGGATGACCCACTCCTCCAGCGGAACCACCTTTATCTGAACCGGTCCGCTGGCCAGAAGAACCGTAATATCGTCCTGGGAACGGGTCCCGAAGCCGACCGGTGGGAGGCTTCCGACACCGGTTGCTTCCATGGTGTCTATCCAGACCTGGTTGCCGCCCTGCTGGGCCTGAGCCTGGTTTGGTCCGATCCCCACGCCGGAGTCCAGTGACCCGCTGCACGCCGCCAGAAGAATTCCGGAGGCGAGAAAAAGGATCCGCTGGAAGTGGCGTGCGCCCCGCCGTGGCTTGGTCGTGAGTGAACCCCGCAGCATCGGCTCTACCTTCCTTGGGTGGCCATTTGTACGCAGTCAGCCAGTGAGCGGCTCAGATCTTTGAGTCCCTCGCCGGTACGCGCCGAGGTGGCGAGTACCTGGTCGGCGGGAACGTCCAGTTCTTCTCCAACTTCGGTCTCAACCTTCCGCCGGGCAGCCCGGTTCAGCTTGTCGATCTTTGTGAGCACGAACAAAGTAGACAGCTCGAGTTCCGACAGGAAGTCGAGCAAAGGCCGGTCTGCATCCAGAAGTCCTCGGCGCGAATCGAATAGTACCACGACTCCAGCCGGCCCTGGCGGCCTGCTCAAATAGCCCTCTACAAGACGGTGCCAGCGACTCCGCTCGCTGAGAGGGGCCTTGGCGAATCCGTAGCCTGGCAGATCTGTGATCAGGAAACTCTCATTGATAAGGTAGAAGTTGATCTCCTGTGTCTTTCCCGGCGTAGCCGATACGCGCGCGAGCCTTTTTCGCCCTACGAGCGCGTTGATCAGGCTCGACTTGCCCACATTCGAGCGTCCCGCGAAGGCAACCTGCAGCAAATCGGAGGGAATGGCCTGGCTGGGAGCCGCGATAGCTCCGATAAATTCGGCTTGCTTGATGTGCATGGAAGTTGGCCGTCGCAGCGGATGTCCTGGGGTCAGGCCTCGCGCCGCTTCGTCTCGGGTGCGAGGATCAGCAGTGGGGCGGTGCCGTCCTCGATGCTCTCTCGCGTGATTATGACTTCCCGCACATCGTCCCGAGACGGAAGCTCGAACATGAGGTCCAGCATCGTCTTCTCCAATACGGCTCGCAGTCCGCGCGCACCTGTTCCGCGCTCCATCGTCTTGCGTGCTGTGGCTTCGAGAGCCTTCGGGTCGAACGTGAGGCCTACACCTTCGAGTTCGAACATCTTCACATACTGTTTGACGAGCGCGTTCCGAGGCCGGGTGAGGATTTCGATGTACGCCTCCTCGTCCAGCTCTTCCAGCGTAACCACGACCGGCATGCGGCCCACCAGCTCGGGGATCAGCCCATACCGAAGCAGGTCCTCCGGCTCGACGGCCGAAAGATACCCGGCGTCTTCGGTATCTGGCTCATCGTCGGCCCGCGCACCCTCTCCGAAGCCGATCTGACGTTTGCCGAGCCGGCTCTCCACGATTTCCTCCAGCCCGTCGAAGGCGCCACCGCAGATGAAGAGAATGTTTCGTGTGTCAATCTGAATGTACTCTTGCTGCGGATGCTTGCGGCCTCCCTGTGGAGGAACCGAAGCAATCGTGCCCTCGAGAATCTTCAGCAGCGCCTGCTGGACTCCTTCTCCCGACACATCCCTCGTGATCGACGGGTTTTCGCTCTTGCGTGCTATCTTGTCGATCTCGTCGATATAGACGATTCCGCGCTCGCACTCAGCCAGATTGTAATCTCCGGCCTGGAGAAGGCGGACAAGAATGTTTTCGACGTCCTCACCGACATATCCGGCTTCGGTCAGTGTGGTGGCGTCGGCAATCGTGAAGGGAACCTGAAGCATGCGGGCCAGCGTCTGCGCTAGCAGGGTCTTTCCCACTCCCGTAGGTCCGATGAGAAGGATGTTCGACTTCTCGATCTCTACCTCATCGACCAGATGCTGGTGATTGATCCGCTTATAGTGGTTGTACACTGCGACGGAAAGGGATTTCTTGGCCGCAATCTGGCCGACCACATACTCGTCGAGAACCGCTTTGATTTCTTCGGGGCTGAGAACTTCGGTGATCTGGCCCGCCGACTCGCGATCTTCTTCCTCGGCTAGAATCTCGTTGCACAACGAGATGCATTCGTTGCAGATATACACATTTGGCCCGGAGATAAACTTCTTGACGCTATCCTTGGACTTGCCGCAGAAAGAACAGCGCAGATGTTTGTCGCTCGGCATTCGCGATTCTCCTGGGTCTATCTAGCCGGTAAGGTGCTCACGGCTGTTCCGCGGAGCTGGCTGCCAAAATGCTGCTCCCGTCGCTACCACCACTCGCATCACCGTCGTCACCCGGTCCGTCGGAGCCACCATCATCTCCACCGCTGCCACCGTTGGATGCGGTGCCTGGGACAATGATGCGGTCGATCAAACCATAGTCAACCGCTTCCGCTGGGGACATGTAGCGATCCCGATCCACATCATCGGCGATCGCATCCACGGTTTGGCCGGTGTGCTCGGCCATCAGCGTGTTGAGGCGCTCCCGCGCGTACAGGATCTCCTTCGCCTGAATCTCGATATCCGATGCCGTTCCCTGCGAACCGCCGGACGGCTGGTGGATCATGATCCGGGAGTTAGGCAACGCCGACCGCTTGCCGGGGCTTCCGGCCGCCAGCAGGAAGGCCCCCATCGAAGCAGCCATTCCCATACAGATCGTCGCAATGGGCGCGCTCAGGTACTGCATCGTGTCGTAGATCGCGAGCCCGGCATGTATGCTTCCGCCCGGGCTGTTGATATAGATGTTGATGTCCCGTTCCGAATTCTCCGCCTGAAGAAACAACAGCTGCGCGATGATTATGTTCGCGACGTCATCGTCGATTGTCGCTCCGAGAAACACGATGCGGTCCATGAGCAGGCGCGAGAAGATGTCGTAGCTGCGCTCCCCGCGGCTTGATCGCTCGATTACATATGGTGCGTAGACTGGCATGTGCCTCCCAAACCCTTGTCTTCAGAATCTACCATAGTACCCGAGTGTCGGCCGTTTCACTCAATTCCTGACTCGGATTTCAAGTAACCGAACACCTTTTCAATCGCAAGATGCCGGCCCATATCGTCCATACCCCCGCTCCGCGCTAGCCGGCTGCGCATTTCGGCCTCGCTAACTTCCTGCGAACCCGCTAGTTGTGCAATCCGCTGGCTAATCTCGGCCGGCGTAGTGGCAAATCCTTCGCGCTCGATGAGTCGTTCAAAGAGGAGTTGCCGCCTCACTTCCCGCTCCGCATGCGGGAGTAACGCATCACGAGCTTTCCCTAGTTCCTCCGGATCCGCGTCTTCGGGAGCCTGCAGCACAGCCGTGAGGTATTGCTCGACCATCGAGCGGGGCGGCTCGAAAGGGTTGGCGTCGATCAGAGCCTGGACCAACTGCTCCCGCACTGTCTGCTCCGCCTCTCGGTCATGGTGTCGCTGAAGATCTGATCGCACGGCGGCCCTGAGGTCCTCGACCGTCTCAAAATCACCCACCGCCGCCGCCAACTCGTCGTCGATGCCCTTCAGGACGGGCGATTCGACGCCGTCGACCGCAATATGCAGCCACCTCTTCCGAGCCGGAGGATCACCGGCGGCTTCTTCAGGTTCGGCTTCCGGACCGAAATCGATCTCGAACGCCCCCTTCTCACCCGGACTCAGCGTGCCGATCGCGGCCTCGACTTCGGGAAGCGCCTGTCCGTCGCCCAAGACTACCGCGTATGTGCGGGATTCTCCGGGAGTGTCTTCGGCTCCGTCAGGCAACGGCGCTATGCGCAGTGAAACCCTGTCTCCTTCGGTGGCCGCCCTGTCGCAGGGCTCCCAGTCCGAGTTTTCCTTTTGCATCTGGGCCAGTATCGCCTCGACTTCGTCCTCGGCTACCGGCGCCGACGGGCGCTCAATCTGAAATCCGCCCACCCGGTCCAGCCGGATCTCGGGAACGACCTCGAGCTCGATCTCGAATGTGAGCCGCTGTCCCCTCGCGTACTTCACGTTTTCGATAACAGGATCCCCGAGCGGCTGGAGATCCTCTTGGCTCAGTGCGGCCCGGAACCCTTCGTTTACCAGCGCCTGTAGGGCGCGTTCATCCACCAGGTGTCCGAATCGCTGCTCGACTAACGCCGCCGGTACCTTCCCCTTTCGGAAGCCTTTGAGCTTGATGTTCCGCGACAGCCGGTCTCGCTCCGTCGTCCACGACCTGACGACTCTGTCAGGCGGAATTGAGATCGTGAGCCGCCGCGTAGGACCATCTTTGGTCTCCAGAGCGATGTCCAATCCGCCCTCGTCGGTGTCTGATTCAGGGGTCATATGATTCTGGTGTCTATTTCGTGTCAGCCGTATTCGAACCTCAGTCACCAGCCGCGTGCGAGTATGCGAAAGGGGGGACTCGAACCCCCACGGCCAAAGGCCACCAGCTCCTAAGGCTGGCGCGTCTACCGATTCCGCCACTTTCGCACGTAAACAAAGGTCCTTTAGGGCCGGACCAAGCTACGATATCGGTCGTTCCGCGCAACGGATGTGCTGCCCACCTTGTGTCCGTCTGCCGAGTCGATTGATCGAATGAAATGAGACAGGTCGCCGCAACTGGCGGGCAGCCGCCGCGCCGCCGGCGATGGTGGATCTCACGTCTCTCGATTGGCAGCCGGATGAAGAGCACCCCGGCGCCAGCTTCTACGTGCTCCGGCACGAAGAGGAGACAGGGACTCTTGTGACCCTGGTGAAAATGGAGCCGAACTGCCCCTTCCCGGATCACCGCCATACCGGTGGTGAGGACTGCTGGGTCCTACAGGGAAGCTTCCGCGACGGGCGGGGCGAATACCGCGCCGGTGATTTCGTGTACTATGAAGCGGGTTCGGAGCATCGTGAGCTTCAGTCGCTCGACCAAGGGTGCATTCTCTTCGTCGTCGCTCACGGCGGAATAGAGCTCCACGAGTAGCCGAGCTGCTCCCACCTTTGCCGCCGCCTCAGAACAACCCCGGAGTCAGTTCGACGCGCAGCTTGATTTGTCCTCATCGCTGAGGACCATGTCACTACCCGTGGTTCTTCGAGGGTGTTGTCTTGCGTGGTGATCTTGCCTCCCGCCGCCAGAGATCCTGTACTACGTGGTGATCCAGCTGTGCACGATCGGCGCGTGCCCTGCGGTAGAGTGGCTCGGCTTCGCCAGGTCGGTGCAGCGCTTCCAGAATGCGGGCGCGCACATAGTCGGAACTCGGTCCCGGGTCTCCCCAGCGGCGGGCCTGGCCGGAGGCTTCCAGGGCCTCGTCGAACTCTCCCCGCAGCAGTCTCACCCAGCTGAGCACTTCATACGTTTCCACGGACCGTCTCCGGTCGAGATCATGCCTGATTATCTCCAAAGCGCGGTCACGGTCACCTGCCATTGGACTGGAAGCGTAGTAGACAGCCAGCGGATGGGCGTTCAGGGCCTCGGCGCCCGGCGCCGTGGCAAGCCGAACGAATTCATCCTCATACCAAGCGGCCGCCTCCACCTCGCCGAGGGCGCGCGAGACCTCCGCGATGCGAAGGTAGAGGTCCGGGTGAGCTTCGGAGAGGATCCTCTCGAACATTTCCTTGGCTGTGTTCCAGTCCTCTTGCGCATAGGCGATATCGGCCAGCCCTTCGAGGGCTGCCATGTAGTCCGGCTGTGTCTGGACCGATTTCAGGAACCAGAACTCGGCTTTCTCGTGACCCGACCGGCCCCACTCAAGCCCGGCCAGCATGGTGGTACACCACGCCACGACCTGACGGCGAACGCTTCCTCTCTCAAGATCGGCGCAGGCCCGGTCCATGATGCCGAAAGCGTCATCCGTCTCGCCGAGAAAAGCTAGCCAGCGCGCCTTTCGCAGTTGCCATGTGAACGTGCCTGGCTCCAAGCCGGCGAGTGCGTGCTTGGCGAGCTCATACCGGCCGCTCGCGACGGCTGCGTCAAACAACGTCCCCAGCGCCGCCTCGTCCGTACTGTCTGACGCCACGGCGCGCTCTGCAGCGTCCAGAGCGCCTGCGAACTTGTGCTGCGCCAATAGGGCGAGCGAAAGCCGCGCTAGAGAGGAAGCGGTGTCAGGCGCAACCGGCAGAAGCGAACGAGCGATTTGCTCGGCGCGCCGAAGGTGGCTTAAGTCCGAGTCCAGTTTGAAGCGGAGCATGTGGCTGTCAATCAGCCGGTTGCCAACGACATGATTGTAAGGGTCGCCGTCGAGCTTCCGCTCGAAGAAGTCTATCGTCTCTGCAAGCACCACCGCCTCCAGGGCCGGGTCGGCGTGTCCCGTGTTGCCCGTTGTCGCCTCGCCCCGCGAACGCGCTGCCAGAGCAACGGTCACAGCGGCAACCAGCGCCGCTGCGACCGTCCACCTGGCCGTCAGGCCGCGTATCGTCACGATGTCTGCGGGCCTGCGAGGTACGGAAACGTATTCAGGAATGGCACGTCGTTGCCATCCACGTTGTCGGTCTCCAGAGCCGGAACTGACGGGCCGAAGACGCCGAAGATCAGGCTGAGTTCTGTGTCGAGAACATCGTCCTCGAGCCGTCGGCCGTTAGGGAATCCGCTCAGGTCGCCGAGCGGTACGATGTCGGGTAGAACAAAGTCGGCCAGGCCGTCCGCACCAGCCTGAGTGAGCCCGTAGCGGGCCATGAGAGTCTGAGTGAGTGTGACGAAGAAGTCCGTCTCGTCAGCGGCCGGGGCCGCGAGGTTGAACGCGTCCTTGTCCGCGCTCGACGCGATCATGGCCGTGGTGATGGCCGGGAACCCGGTTCGGTCCACCTGCGTAAGCGTGCGGCTGATCAAGACGCTGGCCACCGGAGCGGCGCCAGACCCGCCTGAGTCACCGAATTCGAAACCGTCGCCGATCGGAGCCGTCGGGCTGTCATCGCAGGCGGCTACGAAGAGGGCCATCAGGGCCAGCACTGGCAGGCACCTGAAGATATTACTGAACGTTCGCATTGTTTTTGTCCTCATTATGTCGTGAGTTGTGTGCTAGAGTCGGTAGGTGGAGGCCCAGACCGACATCGTCGATGGGTCACCGAGCATCGAGATCGGTAGCTCGATGACGATCGCGTAGACGTTGAGTCCGGCGAAACTATCCGTGCCCGGGTCGTTGAAAGAGCCCGCCTGTCCGGAAATGATCGCGTTGAACTGACCCAAATCGAAGAAGAAGGGGTCGTCCCGAACTCCGGCGAACACGGTGATGTCGCCTGCGTTCCTGATGATAGGGTTCACGCCAGTGCTGACCCGGACGTTCGTCGCGGGTCCAGTGACGATTTTGGCTGACGTGCCCGTAACCTCGGGCGCGACCGGTCCGCGCAGGTTCATGACCTGGTTTCTCGGATTGCCCGTCACGAAGCCTTGAATGACCAGATCCGCCACCGCGTCTCCGTCGTTGTCGATGTTGATCTGGTACAGGACTTCGGGGTCGAAGATCGACCGTCCTAGCTGAATCTCGGGCGCCGCCTGAGCGTTACTGATGGTCAGCGCCAGCACCAGATTGTCACCGCTCTGAAACGAGTACAGATCGGCGAGGTCGGCGGCCTGATCGGCCGCCGCGAGCGGGCTGTCCGTATGGTCGGCCGCGTTGAGCAGGGCGTAGCTTCCTAGCGCCGCAGCGCCGATCAGCAGAGCTACTGGCAGCTGCGCGCCCGTTTTGGAAATCCATCCGTGCTTCGACATTTTGTAGCAGTCTCCATTCTGGAGGTGAGTGAAACGTGAAAATCACTCCGTATACGAAGCGACGTGTTGGATTGGATTGCTTTGGAGCAGGAACGACCAATGAGGAGGCACTTCGGTGCCCCAGGGCGGACCCGTGTAGGCCCGCCCCGAGACAGCTATCATGGACTCGGCGCTACCGCTGCACCACCGTGAAAGCGATTCCTATCGGACACGATCCCACCGCGACGGCGAGATCTACCGAGAAGTCCGAGGCGAGCCGGTTGGCCACGCTCGGGTTCACGCAGTCTGGGGCCAGCGTGTACAGTCGGCCCGCCGAGTCGAACCCGAGGCCTGAGGCGCTAGGGACCCCATCCGGCGCGATGGCGTCGGCCGGATCACGAACGAAGGCATCTACGTCGATGCTCCAGATGGCGAGCCCGAACGCAAACGACGTGAGGTGAAGATCGCCGCCGGGCCCGAACGCCAGCGCCGATGGAAAGTCCCCGAACGCCGGATGGTGCTCAGTCTCAACTTCAGTGACGAGGTTTATCGCCGAGAGCGAGCCGTCTGCGGCGCCGAAGGAGCCCGAGTTGAGCACGTAGAGCCGGCCGTCAGGTCCGACGGCGCCGGCCGCTGCGTTCTCTCCAGTCAGGGTGATCGTAGCCGTGACCTGCAGCGACTCAGCGTCGAGAACCGAAACCGTAGTCGGCCCGGCCGGGACGAAGTTCTCGAGCTCCGAGTTCAGGACATACATCCGGTCGCCCGACGCGACGATTGCCTGGGGGAATCGGCCGACCTGAATATCCGGCTCGGTAGTGCCGCGCAACACATTTACGGGTGTAACGGTGTTCAGGCTCGGATTGGCGACGAGGACGATGGAGTCGTTCACGAACGCGGCGCCGGTCGCTCCGGATCCAGTAGGTAGTGCTACGGTCCGCAGAAGCACGCCGTTGTCCACATCTACGATGGCCACAGCAGGCACCAGGCCCAGCGGAACGGCCGCCAGGTCACCGCGAACGGCAAGTGTAACGGGACTACCGTCGGGTCCCAGCCCGACTTGAGTGCTAGCGGTCGGGTCGTCCACCTCAAAGATCGTAAGGGAGAGATCTGTGCTGCCGAGAACCACTCCCAACTCCACCGCCTGCAGCAGCGGTACCGGCGCCATGGGCCCCGCATCGTTGCCACAGGCCGCCACTCCGAGGGCCGCAATCGCCGCCAGACTCGCCAAGAGCTCTCGTCTTTCAATCCTCATCACATTCTCCGTTAGAGTTAAGGGTTTACCGCTAATCGGTTGACCTGTAGGCTCCACCTACAATCGGCGCATCCGCACTTCCAACGACGCGGTACGGCCGGGGTCGGGATAGGCGAAGATGAGAGTGTCCTTCGAGTCGAAGAGCCTCTCCAGCCGGAGGCTTGGCCGTATCTGCCAGCCTGACCACTGCCACTCTCCCGAGGCGCCGAGTTCGAAGCTCCAGAATCCGGGCAGGCCATTCAGAGGCGCCGCGACCGGGTACCTGAGTCCCAGATAGCGAGCGGCCAGGTGAATAGACAGCCAGGAACCCGCCCAGTCCGCGCTCAAAGACGCGGAGTGCCGAGGCCGATAAACGACCTGCACAGTGTCTGAATCTGGCCGGTCATACGTGACACGATCACGGCTGATCTGGCCCGCCAGCCGAAGACCCCACGCCGGAAGCCGCATCTCTCCCCAAACAGCGCCTCCGGACCGCTGGACATCGATATTCCGCGGGCTCCAGACGAATCTGAAGTCCGGAAGCCAGACGATCATGTCGTTCAGGTTGCCGGAGTACGCCTCCGCCCCCAAGTCGAATTCGAAGCCACCCACCGAACCAGAGACATCCGCGCCCAGTTCGATCTCGCCCGGGACGCGCTCGGCTCTGAGGTCGGGGTTGGGTGCGACTGCGACGCCCTCGCGGAAGAACTGATCTCCCAGACTCGGAGGACTGAATGAACTGCGGTGCGATATCCGGATTCTCGTCCGGTGCACCGAATAGAAAAGCGCTGCATCATGGCTCGCTTGCCACTCGCCGCCGATCCCGTCGCGGTCGGCACGGATCGCCAGATCGAGCCGCAGGCCGGGCGCACCGAAGCGACTCCGCGAAAATAGAGTCAGACCAGTGTTGACATAAACGCCCACATCCGTTCGGGAGATCGGCTCTCCGGCCAGAGACTGGCTGTCGATTCTCTGATGCTCGATGTCCAGTCCACCGCCGATGGCTCGAAGCCGCTCGCCGACATAACCCTCCGCACTGACTCTGCCGCCCAACTGCCGCAGCTCGGTGCGGTCATCGTACGGGAGTCCTAACGGTGGATCGGGGTCAATGAAGTGGGCGCTGTGCCGGGTAGCGAACCCCACGGCGCTCAGTGATAGCGCGGAGGTCGCCCGTGTCCAGTCCACGCCGACGCGGCCGCGGTCCACTGACTGGCGTGCCGAATCGGACGGCGCAAAGCTCCGGCCCGGCAGGCCGCGGTCGAGGCTTTCGAAGCCGATCGTCAACCGTCCGTCACCCCCAAGCAGAGACGAGCGGAGCGATGTCCGCACGGCCCCTTGAGTGAGATCCGCGTTTCCGCGGCGGGCCGGCCCGCCCCCGACCTCCGGCGGCCGCTCGAAATCGAATGACCCGCCGAAGGTGCGGACCTCGGCGCCGAAACTAACCTGGCCGCCGCCCAGTGCCCCGCCCCAATCAGCTGATCCCGATGCCTCTCCGAGAGCACCTGTTCGAAGCCGCCCCTCGAGACCGAGGGAAGCGGAGCGTGACCGGATCACGATCACGCCACCTTGAGCCCGGGCTCCGTACCGGGCCGAACGGGACCCTCTGAGGACGGTCAGACTCTCAATCGAGCCAACCGGCAGAAGACTCAGGTCAGCCACTCCACTCACCGGATCGTTCAGCGGAGCGCCATCGAGCAACACGAGGACCGAATTGGTCCCGCTACCTCGAATGCTCGCAGCCGCCGCGGCGCCCCGCCCCCTCCGCTGGACAATCACTCCAGGCAGAGCCTCGACCAACTGATCGGCCGTGCGGACGCCCATCGATTCGATGGTCTCCCTATCCAGGAAACTCTGGCCGTCCATCGCCAGTTGGTCTACCTGAACGTCCAGCTCGGCCAGATTGAGGGGCCGGGGAGTGAGAAGAACCACGGGACGGGCCGCACGCCCATTGCGAACCTCGAGGTCGTGCCCTGACGGGAGGTAGCCGAGGCGTCGGATGGTGAGCTGACGGCGTCCCTGTTCTACGCCGCGAAACAGAAACATTCCGGATCCGTCGGTGATGGCCGAGAGACCCAGGTGTTCAAGAACCACAGCGGCCCCGGCCACCGGTGCTCGGGTCGCGGCGTCCAGAACCCGGCCGCGGATCTCGCCGGGCCACTGGGCCAGCAAAGCGTCGGGACCCCCGAACGCGCCGAGGCCGGCCATCGCCACGATCGCCACCGCGAACCGTCGTAGGGGCAAGAACCCCTGTCCCTGAGATGCGAAAAACCGCACGTCTTCCCCTCGAAGAGTGCCATGTTTCGCGGGCCGGGCAGGTCTACTGACTCAGGGCGCAAACTCTCCCGCCTTCCCAGGACTCAATCCCAGTGGCGAGTTGAGAGAGCTGTCGGCCTTTCAGGCCGGGCCCATCACAGTGGCGGGGCCGTGCCGGATTCTCACCGGCTTCCGAGATGCCTCGCCCGCGTTCACGCGCTCTAGTTGCGCGCTTGTCTTACCTCTAACTGCTACCGGGCCAATGCCCGGCTGTCAACTATCCGCCGTTCGGAACCCGAATGGTCACGGGGAAGCGCTGCGGATCAAACCGCTGCCCGCTCCGCCCTGTTCCACCCGGCGCGACGATGATCAGTCCGACCACGTCGCCAGCACGAAGGGTCGCCACAGCAGTTCGGTAGTCGGTAGCTGACTCCAGGTCAGCTCCACTCAACTGCTCGATGACAAAGCCTTCGAGTAAGCCCGGTCTGGCCCTGAATGCCGGACCGAACGTCTCGACATCCGCGATGATCACACCCCGGACTCCGTCCGGCAACGTACCACCTCGACGATCCGAGTCAGTCAGGCTTCTGACGCGTAGCCCGAGGGGATCGCCTCTTCGCTCTCTGCCAGCTGGCTGTGGCCGTGACACGATCTGTGTGGGTCCCGGTTGCGGCGACGTCAGGCCGACGCGAAGCGTCTCTCGTTCCTTGGTGTCCCAACGAACCAGTTCAAGAGAAACCGTGTCTCCCGGCTCGTGACTGCGAATACGTCTCTGAAGAGAACTGACGCTGGTAATCGGTTCCCCGTTCACCGCCGTGATAACGTCTCCGATTCGAACCCCGGCTCTCTCAGCCGGGCTGGCGGATTCGGTTAACGAGGCGCTGCTGACCATCGCACCCGCGACTCGGTCCAAGCCCAGGTATTGGGCGTCACTGTCCTGAACTCCGCGCACGGCAATGCCGAGTACGGCGCGCCTGACCTCGCCGTGTTCCACGAAGTCTTCAATGACCTCGCGCGCGAGATCGATCGGCACCGCGAAACTGTAGCCCTGGTAGGTAGTGGTTGTCGTTAGAATGGCCGTGTTGATCCCGATCACCTCACCCCGGGCGTTGACGAGCGGTCCCCCCGAGTTGCCCGGGTTGATCGCGGCATCCGTCTGGATGAAGTCTTCAATCGCGAGGCTTAGATTGGTGCCGCTGCCGAGCAGGTCCAGACTTCGACCCTTGGCGCTTACGATTCCTGCCGTGACCGTCGTGGTGAGAGTACGCGGGCCCGGTCCCCCCGGCGCAAAACCGGGACTCCCCACGGCCAGCACCCACTCGCCGACTCTCGTTTCATCGCTGGATCCGAGCACCGCCGGAGTGAGTCCGCTGGCATCGAGCTTGAGCAGGGCCACATCCGTGGTCGGATCCTGGCCCACGAGGCGCACTTGTTCGAACCGCCGACCGTCCGCAAGCTGAACATCTATCCGCAGGGCTCCGTCCACGACGTGATTGTTCGTCATCAGGTAGCCATCTTCAGAAATCACGAAGCCCGAACCGCTTCCGCGCCTTCGTCCACCGGGCTCAACAGGTCCGCGAACTGAGTTGGCGCGCGGCCGTGCTACTTCGGTGAAGACAGTCACCACTGAAGGCGTAATGATGTCCGCAATCGCCGTGAAGTCCGCCACGGGCGCTGAAGCTCCATCGCGGACCGTTTGGGCGGACTGGATGGAGACTGGAACGGCGTTCGCCGTAGTCTGGGCCGGAGCCTCCGCCAGCCGCAGCGGCGGAAGGGCTCCGCTGGCGTGACCCGGCGGAATCAGATCGAAACCAATCGCCGCGCCAAGACCTACCGTAAAGGCAAGGCCTGCGGTGAGCATAAGGCTGAGTTTGGCTCGCAGCGCATCGTTCATGTATCAAGACTCCGGATTTCGAACTTGTTCACCGGCAGCGAAGCCTCCTCCAGGTCTCGCCGCTTCTCACTCAATAATAACTCGACCCGAGCGGCAGGGTTCCGTAGACGGCGTCGCACACGTTCCGCCGGCGAGTACTTGCACGTCGATACCGCGCCGCCGGACAGGTTGCCCCAGAAGCCGGAGCAACCCGCCATGTCTGCTAACCGAGCAACACTCAAGGAGCACTCAGTGCTGGGTTTACGCTTCTGACTCTTCCACGATTTCGTAGTCCGCTTCGACTACATCTTCCTCGCTCTCGGCTTCCGCTGCGTCTTCGGCGCCATCTGCTTCCACACCATCCTCAGAGACTCCCTCCGCTCCCGAGTCCACGTTGGCGTACATTTGTTGCGCGGCTCCCTGGACGGCCTGTTGGATCTCATCGGTGACGGACCGGATCTCGGCCGTATCGTCCTGTTTGAGAGCCTGCCGTCCCTTCTCGAGAGCGGCCTCGATACCGGACTTGGCCTCGTCGTCGATGGACTCTTTCCAGTCTTCCAGGTTCTTTTCCGTCTGATAGATCATGCTGTCCAGCTTGTTGCGGGCCTCGACCGATTCCCGCCGCTCCTGATCCTCGGCGGCGTGTGAGTCGGCCTCGGACACCATCCGCTCGATCTCACTATCCGACAGCCCTGAAGAGGCTTCGATCTTGATTTTCTGCTCCTTGCCTGTCGCGCGATCCTTGGCGCTGACGTGCAGGATGCCGTTGGCGTCGGTGTCGAACGTCACCTCGATCTGTGGGACTCCCCGAGGTGCTGGCGGGATGCCGGTCAGCTGGAAGCGGCCGATCGTCTTGTTGTCGATCGCCATCGGCCGTTCGCCCTGGAGCACGTGGATGTCCACGGTGCTCTGAGTGTCCTCGGCCGTCGAGAAAGTCTCGCTCTTCTTTGTCGGGATGGTCGTGTTGCGGGGGATCAGGTTGGTCATGACCCCGCCCAGCGTCTCGATTCCGAGCGACAGCGGAGTCACATCCAGGAGCAGCACGTCCTTAACATCCCCGGCCAAAACTCCGCCCTGGATAGCCGCGCCGATGCCGACCACTTCGTCGGGGTTTACACCCCGATGAGGGTCCTTTCCGAAGAACTCCTTGACAATTTCCTGGATCTTGGGAATCCGCGTGGATCCGCCAACCAGGATGACTTCGTCCACCTCATCGGCTTTCAGGCCCGCGTCCTCGAGGGCCTGTTTCATGGGCGAAAGGGTGCGCTTGATCAGGTCGTCCACGAGCTGCTCGAACTTGGCCCTGGTGATAGAAATGTTGAGATGCTTCGGTCCGCTCTGATCCGCCGTGATGAACGGAAGATTGATATCGGTCTGAAGCGTGCTGGACAGCTCGCACTTGGCCTTCTCAGAGGCCTCTTTGAGCCGCTGGAGAGCCATCGGATCCTTGGACAGGTCTATGCCCTGGTCCTTCTTGAACTCCCCGACCAGCCAGTTGATCACTCGCTGATCGAAATCGTCACCGCCCAGGTGTGTATCCCCGTTGGTTGCCTTCACTTCGAACACGCCGTCGCCCAGTTCGAGCACGGAGATGTCGTAGGTGCCACCCCCGAGGTCGAACACGGCGATCTTTTCGTCAGCCTTCTTGTCCAGTCCGTAGGCCAGCGCGGCAGCCGTGGGCTCGTTGATGATCCGAAGCACTTCCAACCCGGCGATTTTACCCGCGTCCTTGGTAGCCTGGCGCTGTGCGTCGTTGAAATAGGCCGGCACGGTGACTACGGCCTTGCTGACGGACTGTCCCAGATAATCCTCAGCCGTCTGCTTCATCTTCTGCAGGATCATGGCTGATATTTCTGGCGGCGAGAATGAAGCGTCGGCATTCGGAAGCTTGACGATCACTCGATCCTGGCTATCGGAATCGACTGCGTACGGCACGAGCTTCCGCTCGCTATCTACCTCGGATGACTTTCGGCCCATGAACCGTTTGATGGACGAAACGGTGTTCTCCGGATTCGTGACAGCCTGCCGCTTGGCGACCTGCCCTACGAGCCGCTCGCCGTCCTTCGTGAAGGCCACCACAGAAGGTGTCGTGCGCGTGCCTTCGGAATTCGGGATGACGACCGGATCTCCACCCTCCATAACCGCGACCACCGAGTTGGTGGTTCCGAGATCGATACCGATTACCTTGCCCATATCACTCCCCTTGATTCACAGATTCTTGTTCGCAGATGCTGTATTGAAAGAAGCCCGCAGCGCTCCGCGTGCGATCAGCTTTCGCCCGAAGCCATTCAAACGCAAGCGATGTGCCCGCTGAAAGCCCCGAAATCGGCCCTTTTTCCCGACATTCTGGCACCTCGTGAACACCGGCCACGTCAGAACGGCAGAACCTGAGCCGCGTTGCGGGGATAGGGACCCCAGCCTAACCTCTTTTGGCCATGCTCCCTATACGAGACGAGAACCCCACCGAACTCCATCCAATCGTCACGTTCGCCTTCATTGCCGCGAACGTTCTCATTTGGATCCTCGTCGAGCAAATGGGCCAGGGTGCCGATTTCGTGCGCTCTCTGTGTGAATACGGAGCCATCCCTGCTGAGATCACCGGATCTGTCCAGCCTGGAACCTCAGTGTCGCTTGGTGAAGGCGCCTCTTGTGTCACGGGCGGTCTCGGCCGAGAGACCCTGGTCACATCCATGTTCATGCACGGCAGCTGGGCCCACCTTCTCGGCAACATGTGGTTTCTGTGGGTGTTTGGAAACAATATAGAAGACTCGATGGGCCACTTTCGATTTCCGATCTTCTATATCCTAACCGGTCTGCTGGCGTCGCTGTCTCACATTATGGCCGATCCCGCGAGCGTCGTACCGACCGTTGGGGCATCGGGCGCGATCAGCGGTGTGATGGGCGCTTACATGGTTCTCTACCCGAAGGTTCGGGTACACACCCTGATCCTGCTCGGATTCTACGCGCGTATCGTCCCCATGCCCGCGTGGTCTATCCTCCTCCTGTGGTTAGTGATCCAAGTCGCGAGTGGACTGGTGAGCTCTGGAGTGGGCGGAGGCGTCGCGTTCTGGGCTCATGCTGGTGGATTCGTAGCTGGTGCCGTCCTTGTAAAGCTGTTCCAGAAGGGAACCCTCGTGCAGGCAAAACGCTCTGGCCACGTGCTGTCGCGCGAGGAGCGGAGCTTCTTCGACCGGTGGTGAGAATAGAGGAGTCGCGATGAAGCGCAACTGTTCGGCCCTATTCCTAGTGACCTTGATGCTCGGCCTTGGAGTTCTGCCGGCGTTCGCGTCGGCTGCCCCTGAAGCCTCGGGCATCAGCTTGGGCGACACGCCGGGCGCAGCCGGTGAGATGGCGGCGCTGGAGGCAGCTGAGGCAGGGGCTGGTGAGATTGCGGTCTCTCAGGAACAGGCCCCGTCCGGTGGCCTGGTGGATGCCGGGAGCATCGACGAGTCGTTTCTGAGCCGCTTGCTGCGGGGCTTGCTAGGGATCGCGGTCCTGCTTGGTGTTGTGACCCTGTTCTCAGCCAAGAGGCGCAGCATCGACTGGCTTCTGGTCGCCAAGGGGCTCGGTCTGCAGGTCCTGTTCGCACTGCTTGTCCTGAAGACTACCTGGGGCCGGGGCTTTTTCCGGGTGGCCAACGACGCGTTCGTTGCCGTGATCGGATACACCAACAGCGGAGCCCGCTTCCTATTCGGCTCGCTGGTTGACTATTCGACACCCGTCGAGGGCGGAGCCGGCGCCGTGAACATCGGCGCCCAGTTCGCTTTCAGCGTACTTCCCGTCATCATCTTCTTCTCGTCCCTAATGACCCTTCTGTACTACCTCGGCGTGATGCAAAAGGTGGTCAAGAGCGTAGCCTGGCTCATGCAGCGGACGCTGGGGACCAGCGGCGCGGAAACCACGTCCGCGGCCGGCAACATCTTCGTCGGCCAGGTGGAGGCTCCGCTTCTCATCAAGCCCTTCGTCAAAGACATGACCCTGTCGGAGCTGAACACTGTGATGACCGGGGGTTTCGCGACGGTGGCCGGAGGGGTGCTAGCCGCGTATGTGGCCATGCTGGCCGCCTACTTCCCGAGCATCGCCGGCCACCTTCTGGCCGCGAGTATCATGGCGGCTCCCGCGGGGATCGTGGTGAGCAAGATTCTGATGCCGGAGACCGGGGAGCCGAAGACGCGCGGGAGCCTCGATTTTGAGCTCGAGGTCACCGATGCGAACGCGATCGATGCCGCCGCGAGCGGTGCTTCGGATGGGCTGAAGCTGGCGCTCAATGTGGGCGCCATGTTGCTAGCGTTCCTGGCGCTCATTGCGATGGCCAACGGATTGCTTGGCTGGGGCTTGGGCCTGTTCGGCATCGAAGGAATCACCCTGGAGCGCATCTTCGGAGTGGTGTTCAGCCCCGTCGCCTGGATCGTCGGCGTACCCTGGGCGGACGCGCCGCATATCGGCAGCCTATTCGGGATCAAGATGGTTGGGAATGAGTTCATCGCGTTCCAGAACCTCGCGACCAGCCTGTCGGCGGGGGTCACCTTGAATCCGAAATCGATTGTGATCGCAACCTACGCGCTGACCGGCTTCGCCAACTTCGCCTCGATCGCGATACAGATCGGCGGGATCGGCGGAATCGCCCCCAGCCGTCGCCAGGATCTCTCACGGCTCGGGATGCGCGCCATGCTGGGCGGTACGGTCGCCACATGGATGACCGCGACGCTGGCGGGTGTGCTGAGTTGATCGCTGACCACGGCGCGTTGTCCGGCCATGTGGAGCGGGCCGCGGAGACGCTTCGCGTACACCTGGGCGGCCTGGACCCGGTGCTGGGCCTTGTCCTGGGATCCGGCCTGGGCGATCTGGCCGATCGGTTTACCGGCACCCAGGTGCTCCCCTACGCGGACATCCCCGGCTGGCCGCAGGTGGGGGTAATCGGACACTCCGGGCAGCTGGTGTGGGGCCGGCTCGGCGGCACGCCGGCCGTGGCGCTAAAGGGTCGGGCGCACCTCTACGAGGGACACGACCCACGCTTTGCGACGCTGCCTATCCGGGTCCTGGCTGAACTGGGGATCGTGGCCCTGTTTGTGAGCAACGCCGCGGGCGCGATAAACCGTGCCTTCTCACCTGGAGACCTGATGCTCATCAGCGACCACCTGAATTTCATGGGACGGTCTCCCCTTAGCGCGACAAGCCCAGCGCTGGCCGATCGGCCTGCCGCGAGCTTCTACGATGCGGAACTGAGTTCGGTGGTGCGCCAGGTGGCGGTAGAGGAGCGGGTGCCGCTGCGGGAGGGAGTCTACGCGGCCCTCATGGGACCCTCGTATGAGACGCCGGCCGAGATTCGCATGTTCGAACGACTCGGTGTCGATGCGGTCGGCATGTCCACCGTGCCGGAAGTGTTGGTCGCCCACGCGCTGGGCGTCCGCTGCTTCGGTGTGAGTTGTATCACGAACTTCGCGGCCGGGATTCTACCTGAGCCTTTGAATCATATCGAGGTCCTGGAAACGACAACCCGGGTGGCCGACCGGTTTCAGCGTCTGGTCGAACGAGTGGGCGCTCGTCTGGGAGACATGCTGGTTCGGGTTAGCCCTCGGTGATTTCCGATCCCGCCCAATGATCCAGAACAGCCGCTCCGGCGCCCGGGTTCATGGCCCCCTCGAGGGCCCGTCGGGTGTAGACCAGACCTGCCTGGACCGCTTCGATCAACGGATCTCCAAGCGCCAGGCGGGCGGCGATGGCGGCCGAGAGCGTACATCCGGTGCCATGTGCGTCTCCGGTCGGCAGCCGGGGCAAAATCCACTCGCGCGCTCCGGCCGCATCCGAATACAGGTCGAGAATCTCCGGTCCCTCCAGGTGACCGCCTTTGATCAGGACGGACCGGCAGCCCAGTTTGAGCAGCTCCTGAGCCGCCCTGTGCATGCCCTTTTGGTCACGCACCGGCGATCCGCAAAGCACCTCGGCCTCATCCAGGTTCGGAGTGACGATAACGGCCAGGGGGAGGAGACGCCGCTTGAGCACTCGCACCGCCTCCTCGGTCAGGAGACGATCCCCGCTTGTCGCGACCATAACGGGATCCAGCACCTGGTTCGGGAGCTCAGTCTGACCAAGTGCGTCGGCGACGGCTTCGGCTACTTCGGCCGTAGCCAGCATGCCGAGCTTGCAGGCAGCCGGCCGGAGGTCAGTCGCCACGGCCAGAATCTGCTTCTCAACGAGCCGGGCATCGACCGGCTGCGCAGCGTGTACTCCAAGCGTATTCTGCGCAGTGACCGCGGTGATAGCGCTTGCACCGAAGACACCGTGGGCCTGAAACGTCTTGATGTCAGCCTGAATTCCAGCGCCGCCACCCGAGTCACTGCCGGCGATCGTCAACACAACGGGACGGTGGCCTCCGGTCGTTTCTCTCATTCGCTTCCAGTTCAGGTCTGGTGAACCCAGTGGCGATGCCACGTACGGGCAATGCCCAGCCGCGCTGAGGCCGCCCGCTTCCGGGCGCTTCACTCGAGGAAAGGCCGCCGCAAGCACGGTATGTGCCTTGCCGAGGGTCCCCGGTTGCTGCGGGAGCTGGCCTCCAGCGGGCCCGATCCCGTACAGGTTCTATATACGGTGGAAGCGGAGGCCGAACCACGGGATCAGAGCCTGATCGAGTCTCTGCTCCGGCGGGGCGTGCATTGTGAGCGAGTGCCGGAGAAGGAACTGGAGTCGCTGGCCGACGCCGCGACTCCGCAGGGGGTGCTGGCCGCGGTTCCGATCCCCAATACCGCGTGGCCCGATTCTGCGACCAGCGTTCTGGTGCTGGACCGCGTCCAGGACCCCGGCAACGTGGGCACACTTCTACGGACGGCAGAGGCGCTAGGTCTCGATGGAGTGGCTGTGCTGCGGGGAACGGCCGATCCGTGGGGGCCGAAGGCCCTGCGTGCAGCGGCTGGGTCTACGTTTCGGCTCCCGCTGCGCGTCGGGACCTGGCCCGAAGTCGGAGGTCAATTGAGCGGCGACGGGTTCGAAATCTGGGTGGCCGAAGCCAGCGGCGAGAGCCTCATGCGCAGCGAGCCCATGCCCGAGAAGCTGGCGCTTGTGCTTGGAAATGAAGGCGAAGGCGTGGACTCCGAGATCCTGGCTGCTGGTGTCAGGAAGGTGGCCGTAAGTCTGGTTGGCGGTGCCGAGTCGCTCAACGTGGCGGCGGCCGGCGCGATTCTCATGGACCGAATTTTCGGGGGGTGAGCTTGGGAGTGGAAAGCTGGCTAATAGCCTACGCGGGAGTGCTCGGAGCGGCCGTGGGGTCATTCCTGAATGTGTGCATTTCCCGGCTTCCGGCAGGCGAGAGCCTCATACACCCTCGGTCACGATGTCCGGACTGCGGCACGCCTATCGCCTGGCACGACAACATCCCGCTCCTGGGTTGGCTTCTGCTACGGGCCCGCTGCCGGACGTGCCGCAAGCCGATTTCCTTCCAGTATCCGCTCGTCGAACTCGTGACCATGCTGATCTGGGCCGGACTTGCGTGGTACCTGGGCCCCGGTTGGAGGGCTCTCCAGGGAGCGATACTGTTCAGTCTCCTCCTCGCGATCGGATTAATCGACGCACGCCACTACATGATCCCGGACGCGCTAAGTCTCGGCGGCGTCGGGGCTGGGCTGGCCCTGTCTCTCCTGCCCGGAACTCCGACACCCGTAAGTGCGCTGGCGGGAGCGGCACTCGGTTTTCTGGTGCTCTTCGCGGTGGGATTTCTCGGGGAGATGGCCTTCAAGAAACCCGCTATGGGCGGCGGGGACATGAAGATGATGGCCATGGTGGGCGCCTTCGTGGGTCCAGCCGGGGCCCTGCTGACCATCTTCCTTGGCGCGCTGGCAGGAACGCTGATTTTCGGGCCGATCAGCCTGAAGACGAAGAAACTCGTTCCGTTCGGAGTGTTTCTGGCGGTGGGTGCGGCTGCGAGCTTCTTGTTCGGTGGCGCTCTCGTGGATTGGTACCGGACTTCGATTCTGGGAGTGCCGTAGGGTCCCCGAAACGGTCGATTCGAAACGGGCTCCAGTCCGGCCCCGGCTGGCTTTTCGTCTCAAGCACCAGATCCGCGACCATGTCCCCGGCCAGGGGGGCCAGCAGGATGCCCGAACGTCCGTACCCTGCGGCGTAGTGGAGCCCCCGCAGAAACGGATCGGGTCCCAGGACGGGCAGGCCGTCCGGCGACAACGGCCGAAGGCCAGACCAGTGGCCGACCACTTCTCCTTCCTGGCAGGCCGGCCAAAGCCAGCCAGCTTCCTCCAGAAGCAGTTGCTGGTCCGCAGTACGATCCCGGGGCAAGACCTCGAAACCGGCCTCTTCCATCGTGCTTCCCAGCAGAACTGAACCATCCGCCCGCGGGATCACGTACCGGCCTGCGTGATCAGCCACCAGCGGCCCTCGCCTCGGAGCCAGTGAACCCCGGACGTGCAGCATCTGTCCCCTGACCGGACGGATCGGTAGCGTCCGGGGCAGACCCTCCAGTTTGGCGCTCCAGACGCCGAGCGCCACAACCACCTTGTCGGCTTTCAGCCGAGATCCGTCGGCAAGGCGAACTCCGCGCACCCTGTCCCCGTCCGTGTCGAGAGCCACTGCGGCCAGGCCGGTTCGGAGTTCGGCGCCGGACCTGGCGAGTGCCACCCACAAGGCGACCGGAAGTTTCTGGGCATCTAGCCGGGCCTCATCAGGCAGCCACAGCCACGACTCGGCTTCGGGAGGAAGCCCCGTCTGAAGCAAACCCGCCCGGGAGGCGTCCACCACCTCAGCGGCGAGCCCGGCCGACCGCTGCCAGCGGACGGTCTCCGCCGCGCCAGCGGTCTGGGCCGCGTCGCAGTTGGCAACAAGCATGCCCCCCCCCCGCCGATCGAGACACATGCCTGAAAGTCGCTCTACCTCGGCCGCAAAGGTCGGATGGCGGGCGCGCGCCTCGGCGAGTAAGGTGCTAAGCGGTCCGAGATCCGGTGTCTCGTACTGGGCTGTCAGCATGCCCCCCGCGGCTCCCGTCGCGCTCCCCGGTAGGCCGGACGCAGCGGTGGCCGCATCGACCACGACGACAGCAGCGCCTCGCTTGCGGAGGGCAAGCGCGACCGAGGAGCCTGCGATTCCGCCGCCCAGCACAACTACCGGCTTCACGGCTTACTCTGAGGTTCAACGTGGTCTCCGGCCATGACACGCGACAACCGGGCTCGCTCCACCTGCGTGTCGGTTGCGAGCCGCACCTCGATACGCACTCCCTCTCGCACTATAGTCTCCCCCGCCTGAGGGACACGTCCCAGTTCCTCCAGCAGGTACCCGTTCAACGATCTGTGCTCCAGGGTCGGAAAGCCCGTGTTGAAGAAGTGGTTGAGCTCTCGCAGGCCAACTCCCCCGTCCACGAGCAGGTCGTTTCGCCCGACCCGCAACACAGTTCTATCGGGCACGTCCGTCTCGTCGGCAATCTCACCCACCAGCTCTTCCAGAATATCCTCGAGCGTTATCAGGCCATCGGTTCCGCCGTGCTCGTCCACCACGACGCCCAGGTGAATCCGCCGTGTCTGAAAATCACTCAGCAGCCGCACCAGGGTGGCCGAGGCCGGAACAAACATGGGCTCGCGGGCCACCTCTGAGAGCGCAACTTTCCCCTGTCCCGACGTGAGCGCCTGGTACGCATCCCGTGTGTAGAGAATTCCCGTCACATCGTCCAGCGAGCTGCCATGGACGGGAATCCGACTGAACGGAACGCTCTTCAGATCATCGGCTATGTCGTCCAGCGACAGTGCGTCTGACCACGCGAAGATATCGACGCGCGGCGTCATGACCTCCCAGGCCCTGGTGGTGTCCAGAGTGAACACCCGCTCGATGAGCTCCCGTTCGTGCGGATCGATGGAGCCGGCTTCCTGACCCATCCGTGTCAGGGCGCGGATTTCGCGCTCGGTCACGCCTGGAAGCCGATTAGACTCCGTGGGCAGGATGATGCGGGTGAGCGCGTGCAGTGGAACTACGAAGGGGGCCAAGACTCGCAGGAGACCCCGGAACAACGGAGCCACTGCAAGCGAAACGGGCACGGCGTTAGCCGCGGCAAAGCTCTTGGGAATCACCTCGCCGAAGAACAAGACGGCCAGCGTCATGACCCCTGTCGCCAGACCAACGCCGGCTGACCCGAAGGCCCGGGTGGCGGCGAACGTGGCGATGGAGGCAGCCGCGATATTCGCCACGTTGTTTCCGACCAGGATCGCGATCAGCAGCCGCTCGGGACTCTGCTTGAGACTGACGAGAGCTCTCGCCCCGCGGCGGCCCTCCTCCATCAAAGCCTGGGCGCGCGACTCCGGAACCGAAAACAGGGCGATCTCGGAGCCGGAGAAGAACCCCGAGACTAGAATCAGAAGCGCCAGTACCGCGATCAGGGGAGCCACGGATCCGTTAGGCCATGCGCCCCGGTCGGGCCGGAGGTTCTTCCGGAGTGCTCACCAGCTCGTGCTCGTCCGAATGAGTTCCTCGATCAGGTCATCGGGGGCGCGACCGGCCGCTTCGGCCTCGAAGCCTGGTACGATCCGGTGCCTCAACACGTCGGGGGCGACGTACCGCACGTCGTCCAGATTCGGAACGGGGCGTCCCTCCATGGCGGCCCTCGTCTTCGCGCCGAGAACCAGGTACTGGGAGGCCCGGGGGCCCGCTCCCCACGTAATCATCTCTCGCACAAAACCCGGAGCCGCCTCGTCGTCAGGCCGCGTGGAACGTGCGAGTCGAACAGCGTACTCAACGAGTGACTTGGGTGCAGGCACGCTTCTCACTAGACCTTGCAGCTGCTTCAAGCGGTCCGCGCTCAAGATCGGGTCGATCAGCGCTTCGTCGGCCGATGTCGTCATCGTCGCCACCTTCGACTCTTCCTGGAAGCTAGGATACCGTATGCGGAGTTCCAGCATGAACCGGTCGAGCTGCGCTTCTGGCAGCGGATACGTACCCTCCTGTTCGATCGGATTCTGCGTGGCCAGCACGAAGAAGGGTTGGTCGAGGTCAAACGTATCGTTGGCGACCGTGACCTGGCGTTCCTGCATGGCTTGAAGGAGCGCCGCCTGAGTCTTGGGTGGCGTGCGGTTGATCTCGTCGGCCAGGATGATGTTGGCGAATACGGGGCCGCGTACGAAGCGAAAGCCACGCCGGCCAGTCTCCGGATCTTCCTCGAGAATCTCCGTCCCGGTGATGTCGGAAGGCATCAGGTCAGGAGTGAACTGAATTCGGCTGAAGCGGAGCTTGAGGGCTTGCGCCAGAGACGCAATCAGAGTGGTCTTGGCGAGGCCAGGGACGCCGACCAGCAACGCGTGCCCGCCGGCCAGGATGACCAACAGGAGGCGGTCCACGATGTCCGTCTGTCCTACGATTTTCCTAGCGACCTGCTCCTCCAGAGCCCGGCGGACCTCCGTCAACTCTCGGAGAAGCCGGAGGTCACCCTCGTCGTCCCGCACACGCTCTATCGCAGATTGACTCATTCGGTCGGATTCTCTATCGCTTCGGACCTTGTCGGACACTTATCGCATAGCGCTACGCCCGACCTAAACAACTTGTGTCCACAATACGCTGTCCCGCTCCAGCGGGCACGCGACTGACACCGTTCCAGCCCCGAGTCGCACCCGCTCCGCGAAGCTGGAGGGCCTTTGAAACAAGCCTCAAGCGGAGTCTTGCGAAAAATTTCACAAGCCTCTATCATCGCCGCGGCGCCAGAGGATTTGGAGGCTGGTGTGGCACGAAATCGGCACACCGATTCGGATCGGCCCACCGCGGTTCAGGGTGTCGGCCGCTACGCCGGATTCGGACTGACCCTGGGGCTTTCCACAGCGCTGTTCGCATGGCTGGGAAACCTGCTGGACGACCGGCTGGGCACAGCGCCTTTCTTGGTGTTGCTCGGCACGTTCGTAGGCTTCGGCGCGGGCTTCTACAGCATGTATCGACACCTCGTGCTCGACACGGGGGAGGATGCGCGAGACGAGTCTTAGGGCGGCCGATCGCAATCTTTACGTCGTTTCGACGCTCGCGTTGTCGCTTGGTAGCGGATTCGTGATCGCCAATGTGGCCGGTGCTCCGGGCGCTATTGGCGCCGCAACGCTGGGCGCGGTGGTGGCCTGGGTCGTCCAGGCGGCGAGTTTCTGGAAACTTGCCGGAGCGATGTTGGAGGGGCGCAGTGCTATGGGCCCTTGGGCCGGCGGCATGGCCGCAAGAGGTGGCGGACTTCTCCTTGTGTGGCTGTTGGCTGGCCGGTACGGAGAAGGTGGCAGGGTGGTCGCAGTGGCGTATGGCTTGACACTGCTTGTGTTCTTGCTGCTCGAGGCCTGGGTGCTCTGGCGGGGCAGCACGCGGTAACCGCGTCAACTACTACTTTCTGAACATAGAAGCACTCATGCTTACATCCCCACTGATCTCGGCTCTGGGCCTGAGTCTCGGCGCGCGCTCTAGTGCGGCAGTATCTGCCCTTCAGGAGCACGGTGCCGCCGAGACAGCCGCGCATGCAGCCACGCAGGTGGCTGAACACGCCGAGGAGTGGGGCACTGACGCGATGATTCACCACATCGTGGACAGCAATTCACTCGAATTCCTTGCCTGGGAAATTCCGCTCGACGCGCTGTCGGTACCGGCGTTCCATCTGGGTCCGCTCACCATCGACATGTCCATCACCAAGCATGTGTTCTTCCTCATGCTCGCCACGGTGCTGACACTGGTGACGCTGCTGCTTGCCGCGCGCAGCGCGCGCCGCACAGAGTTGGCGGGCCGGGCTCCGCGCGGGATCCTGAATGTGTTCGAGGCGCTGTACGTGTATCTGAGGGATAATGTGGCGCTGGCCAACATCGGCCACGGAGGCGAGGCGTTCGTTCCCTACGTTGTAACGCTGTTCTTCTTCATTCTGTACGCGAACCTGCTGGGACTCCTGCCGCACGGATCTACCGCGACCGCCAACATCATGGTCACATCCGCGCTGGCTATTATCTCATTCACCGTGGTGGAGGTGGCGGGATTCAAGGCGCTCGGAACTACAGGGTACTTGAAGACGATCTTCTACGTTCCGCCCGGGCTCAACCCTGCCATGGCGGGCATCATGTTGCTCATCATGACGCCGGTCGAATTGATCGGGAAGGTGGCCAAGCCATTTGCGCTTGCGGTGCGCTTGTTCGCCAACATGACCGCCGGCCATTTCGTGATCCTGGCCCTCTTGGGTCTGATCCTGACGTTTGGAAGCTTCACAAGCGTGACCGGGTGGACGGCCATACTCGGCCCGATCGCGCTGGGTCTGTTCGTGATGTTCCTGGAGATTTTCGTAGCGTTGTTGCAGGCATACATCTTCACCGTCCTGACGGCGGTGTTCATAGGCCTTATCAGGGCCCACTGAGACCCTTTTCTTACGGCGAACCTGAGGCCAGACACTAGAAAACAACGGGATCCATCAAGGAGGAAGTTCGATGCACAATGTGCTAGCGCTGTTACAGGACGCCGCCGCGGGCACCGACACCGGGGCCGGGCTGGCGATCATCGGAGCGGGCCTGGCTGTGATCGGCGCCGGCCTCGGAATCGGTCGAATCGGCGGCCAGATGACAGAAGCCATGGCTCGTCAGCCGGAGGCCATCGCCCAGATTCAGACGGGCGCCATAATCCTGGCTGCCCTGATCGAGGGAGCCGCGCTGTTCGCCCTCGTGATCGCCGGATTCATCAAGTAGCCACGCCAGTCTCGCTGAGGATCGTGCCATGAGAAAGTCCCTAATTCTAGGGGTCTCCACCGGGTGGCTCGCTTTTCCTTCGGCCCTCGATGCCGCGCAGGAGGGGTCCGCCATCTTCTCGCTGAACGTGGGTCTGCTGGTGTGGACCTGGGTCCTGTTCCTCTTGACGCTCGGGATCCTCGCCTGGAAGGCCTTCCCGGCTATCCAGCAGGGCCTTGTCAGCCGGAGCGACAAGATTCAGGAAGCCATCGACGCCGCGAAGGCGAATCGCGAGGAAGCGCAGGCGCTTCTGGATGAGCACAGGCGGCAGCTGGAGGAGGCTCGTCGGGAGTCTCAGGGCATTCTGGCCCAAGGACGCGAGGCCGGAGAGAGGCTTCGCGAGGAGATCCTGACCAAAGCCCGAAGCGAAAACAAGGCTCTGCTAGAGGCGGCCCGCAAGGAGATCGAGCGGGAGAAGGCCGACATGATGGAGACACTTCGCCGTGAGGCTGTGGATGTGTCCATTGCCGCGGCCGAGCGCCTGATTCGCGCGAAACTGGACGACAAGACGAACCGCAAGCTCGTTCAGGACTACGTGGCGGAACTGGGATGAGCCGAACCGCCGTCGCGCGCAATTACGCCGAAACGTTACTCGAGCTGGCCTCTCGCGAGGATTCGGCCGAAGCCTATATGGAGTACCTGGCCGAGGTTGCGGGCTTGGCCCGCACGGAGCCGATGTTTCGGGCCTTTCTCGAGACGCCGACCATTACGATCGATGAGAAGCGGACCGCCCTCCGCGCCGCCTTTGGCGACCGTTATCCGGAGCTCTTCGTGCGCTTCTTTCTCGTGATGCTCGAAAAGGGCCGGCAGGGGCTCCTGACGGAGATTGAAGAAGCCTACCATAGCCTCCTGGATGTCCGGTCCGGCCGGTTACGAGTGTCGGTGACGCTGGCCGGCAAGCCCGACACGAAGCTCCGAGAGATGCTCATCGCGAACCTGTCCAGAGTGCTGGAACGCGACGTAACGGCCGAGTTCGTCGAGGACGAGAACATCATCGGTGGCCTGATCATCCGCGTGAGCGACAAGGTCATGGATGGCTCAGTGCGCCGACGGCTGCATACGCTGCGGCGCTCACTGCTGAAACAATAGCCAACAACAGCCTGGACTAAACACATGCCGCCGTCAGACGCTACGCTGCGAGCCAGCGAGATAAAGAAAGCCCTACTCGATCAGATCGATCGCTATGAGGACGAACTCCAGCTGGAAGAAATCGGAGAGGTTCTCGAGGTAAAAGACGGGATCGCCCGTATTTGGGGGCTGTCGTCAGCCGTAGCCAGCGAAATGCTGGAGATCGAGTCGGAGAGCGGAGAGCTGGTGATGGCCCTCGCCCTCAATCTGGAAGAGGACAACATCGGCGCCGTCATTCTGGGCAACTATCTGCAGCTCAAAGAAGGCGATTCAGTCCGCAGAACCGGCCGCGTGCTGGAGGTTCCGGCGGGCCCCGAATTCCTGGGCCGGGTGGTCAACGCGCTGGGCGAGCCCCGCGACGGGAAGGGCGCCCCGAAGTCGGCCCGCAGCATGAAGGTTGACCGCAAGGCGCCCGGCATCGTGTATAGGCAGCCCGTGACGCAGCCTCTGCAGACCGGACTCAAGGCCATCGATTCGATGATACCGATCGGCCGCGGCCAGCGTGAGCTCATTATCGGGGACCGCGGCACCGGAAAGACGGCCATCGCCCTGGACACGATTATCAATCAGAAGGGCGGCGACGTGGTTTGCGTGTACGTGGCCATCGGGCAGAAGGCCTCGACCGTCGCCTCCGTCGTAGCGCGGCTGCGCGAAGAGGGCGCCATGGACTACACGATCGTGGTGGCAGCCAACGCCTCCGATCCGGCGACGCTTCAGTACATTGCGCCATACTCCGGCTGCGCCATGGCCGAATACTTCATGTATGTCGAGGGCCGGCACACGCTGGTTATCTACGACGATCTTTCCAAGCAGGCTGATGCCTACCGGGAGATTTCGCTGGTGCTCCGGCGTCCTCCCGGACGGGAAGCGTATCCTGGCGATGTCTTCTATCTGCACAGCCGGCTACTGGAACGGGCCGCGAAGATATCGGAAGACGCCGATATCACCGCGTCACACCCCGACATTGAGAAGCCGGGCGGCTCACTGACCGCGCTGCCCGTCATTCAGACGCAGGCCGGAGATGTCGCGGCCTACATCCCGACCAACGTGATCTCGATCACAGACGGACAGATCTTCCTCGAGAAAGACCTCTTCTACTCCGGGGTTCGCCCGGCGGTGAATGCGGGCATCTCGGTGTCTAGGGTCGGCGGCGCGGCGCAAATCAAGGCCATGAAGGGCGTGGCTGGGCGGCTCCGCCTCGACCTGGCGCAGTTCCGCGAACTGGAAGCGTTCGCCCAATTCGGCTCGGAGCTTGATCCCGCTACTCAGCGCCAGCTTGCCCGAGGCGAACGCACGGTTGAAATCCTCAAACAGGGTCAGTTCAGGCCTCTCCCGGTGGAGGAGCAGGTGATGGAGATCTACGCCGTCACACAGGGCTACCTGGACGACTTCGAGACTCGCGAGATACGGCGCTGGGGAGAAAGCTTTCGGGAATACGCGCGTTCGGCGCACCCGGCGGTGGGCGAGGCGATTCGGGATGAGAAGGTCATCAGCGATGAGACGGAGGCTTTGCTTCGCGCCGCGATCGAAGCGCACAAGCAGCTCTTTCGGGCGGAGACCGCCGACTAGTCATGGCCAAGGCGCGCGACATCGGGCGGCGGATGAGGTCCGTCCAGAGCACGAAGAAGATCACACGCACCATGGAGATGGTGGCCACCTCCAAGCTGCGCCGGGCGCAGGAGCGCGTGCGCCAGGCTCGGCCCTACGCCGACAGGCTGACCAGCGTCATCGAGAGCCTGATCGATCCGGAGCTGATCGAGATCGAGCCCATCCTGCGGCAACCAGACCGGATTCGCCGAGCCGCCGTACTGCTTCTGACGAGCAATCGCGGCCTCTGCGGTGCGTTCAACGTCAATCTGATCCGTAAGGCGAGGGAACTCATGTCCCGCCTGGAGGAATCAGACGTAGAAGTCGAGCTGCACGTGGTCGGAAAGAAGGGGATCAGGTACTTCCGTTTCCGGCAGGTCGAAATGGCCGGAAAGCACACGGACATCTCGGATCGTCCCTCGACCGAGGACGCACGCACGCTGATCGGGCCGCTGGCGGACCGATTCGTAGCTGGAGATCTGGATGCCGTCTACATCGTGCATGCCGAGTTCCGAAGCGTGATGAGCACGCCTCCGGCGACTCGGCAGCTACTTCCGGTTCACGTTCCCGAACAGAAATCGGAGCGGGCGGCCAACTTCATACTCTCGCCGTCCGCGAAGGAAATTCTGGCGACCGTGCTGCCGCTGTATGTGACCAACGTGACGTACCGCGGCCTCGTGGAGAGCGCGGCCGCCGAGCAGGGCGCCCGCCGGACCGCCATGAAGAACGCTACAGACAACGCGGAGGAGTTCCTCGGCAACCTGAGGCGCGACTACAACCGCGCCCGGCAGGCGGAGATCACGCAGCAGATATCGGAGATCATCGGGGGCGCGGAAGCGCTCACCGGATAAGGCTATCAGAATACATCTAGCACTGTAATGAGAAGCTGATATGGCACAGAAAGAAGAGACCTTGGGCCGCGTAGTGCAGGTAATCGGTCCCGTGCTTGACGTCGCGTTCGACGCCGAGGACATGCCCGAACTGTATAACGCGATCGAGCTCGACTGGACCGACGAGGACGGTACCGAGCATCACCTGGTCTGCGAGGTCGCGCAGCACATCGGCCGAAACCAGGTGCGCGCCGTGGCCATGGATGCCACCGACGGGATCCGCCGGGGCATGGAGGTCAGAGACACAGGCTCGCCAATCACCGTTCCGGTCGGCGAAGCCCCGCTCGGCCGGATCCTCAACGTGCTCGGAGAGCCGGTAGACGAAGCGGGTCCTGTCGAGGCCGAGGAGCGCTGGCCCATCCACCGTCACCCGCCGCTGTTCGTAGACCTCGAGCCCAAGACTGAGATCTTCGAGACCGGGATCAAGGTCGTCGATCTAATGGCGCCGTACGTGAAGGGCGGAAAGACCGGCCTGTTCGGTGGAGCAGGTGTTGGTAAGACCGTCATTATCATGGAGCTGATCAACAACATAGCCCAGGAGCACGGGGGCCGGTCCGTGTTCTGTGGAGTGGGTGAGAGAACCCGGGAGGGGAACGATCTCTGGCTCGAGATGAAAGAGTCCGGAGTTATCGATTCCACCGCACTCGTATACGGGCAGATGAATGAGCCCCCGGGCGCCCGGCTTCGGGTCGGACTGTCCGGCCTGACGATCGCGGAGTATTTCCGCGACGTGTCAGGGCAGGACGTATTGCTGTTCATCGACAACATCTTCCGGTTCAGTCAGGCCGGCTCTGAGGTATCCGCGCTTCTCGGGCGTATGCCGAGCGCGGTCGGATATCAGCCGACCCTGGCCTCGGAGATGGGCGAGCTGCAGGAGCGGATCACATCAACGCGGTCTGGCTCGATCACCTCGGTGCAGGCGATTTACGTGCCGGCCGACGATCTCACAGACCCGGCCCCGGCGGCCGCGTTCACCCATCTAGATTCCACGACGGTGCTGTCTCGCCAGATCGCTGAGCTCGGGATTTACCCGGCCGTGGACCCGCTCGAGTCTTCCAGCCGAATCCTGGATCCGCAGTACCTGGGAGATCGCCACTACAATGTGGCGACCCGAGTGCAGGAGATTCTGCAGCGGTACAAGGATCTCCAGGACATCATCGCCATTCTCGGCATGGACGAGCTGTCAGAGGAAGACAAGGTCATCGTCGGCCAGGCGCGGCGGATTCAGCGATTCCTGTCGCAGCCCTTCCATGTGGCCGAAGCGTTTACCGGTATACCAGGCAAGTACGTTTCGCTCGAGTCGACGATCGAGTCCTTCGAGGGCCTGGTGGCCGGCGACTACGACCATCTGCCGGAACAGGCGTTCTACATGGTAGGTGGGATCGAGGAGGCTGAAGCAAAGAGCCGTGAGATGGACGGGCAGGCCGCGTGAGCGAGGAGTCTACCGCTCGCCGGATGCGCGTCAGCCTCATCTCGCCGACCGAAATCGGATACGAAGGCGAGGCGGACAGCGTAGTCATCCCGGCGTTCGACGGACGACTCGGAATCCTGTACGGACACGCCCCGATGATGGTCCTGTTGGGGACGGGTGACGTGGTGATTCGAAACGGACCGCAGACCGAGACGTTCACGGTCGCCCGAGGCTTCCTGCAGGTCGTAGACAACGAAATCTCGATCATGGCGGAAGAGGTAGCGAGCGCAGACCCGTAACCTGCTGCAACCGAGCGGGTTACGAACGTTGACACTCGAACACATCTCAGTTATGTTTCTTAGCCACCCCGAACTCGGGGTGGTTTGCTTTTTGACAAAATGGAGTGGAGCGAGTGAGTAGGAAGTAGTGCGCCTGAGGAAGTCCTTTTTCTAGAAGGTTTAGAAGAGGGATCAAGCAATTAAGGGCGTGTGGTGGATGCCTAGGCACAGGCCGGCGATGAAGGACGTGGTAAGCTGCGAAAAGCCAGGGGGAGTTGCAAGCGAGCTTTGATCCCTGGATGTCCGAATGGGGGAACCCGGCGGAGGTAACGCTCCGTCATCCTACGGGTGAATACATAGCCTGTAGGAAGCTAACCGGGGGAACTGAAACATCTAAGTACCCCGAGGAAAAGAAAACAACAGTGATTCCCTTAGTAGCGGCGAGCGAAAGGGGAACAGCCCAAACCGTATGGGCGTGATAGGCTGCAGCCGTTGCTCATACGGGGTTGCAGGACCAGTCATGGAGAGACTGCAGACTCTCCGAATAGATGTTGTGTGGGAGCCAAAGTGCGCTGGAAAGCGCCGCCAGAGGAGGTGACAGCCCTGTAGGCGAAGCATGCAACACTGTTCGTACTGGCACCTGAGTAGGTCGGGACACGTGGAATCCCGATTGAACCTGGCAGGACCATCTGCCAAGGCTAAACACGAGCCTGTGACCGATAGTGAACCAGTACCGTGAGGGAAAGGTGAAAAGCACGCCGGGAGGCGGGTGAAATAGAACCTGAAACCACATGCCTACAAGCGGTGGGAGGAGAGCTTCAGTCTTCGGACGGGAGCAATCTGACCGCGTGCCTTTTGCATTATGATCCGGCGAGTTGGACCTGGCTGGCGAGGTTAAGCCGTTCTGCGGCGGAGCCGAAGCGAAAGCGAGTCTTAAAAGGGCGACAGAGTCGGTCGGGCCAGACCCGAAACCAGAGTGATCTATCCATGGCCAGGCTGAAGCGAGGGTAATGCCTTGTGGAGGGCCGAACCGTTGTGGGTTGAAAACTGCTCGGATGAGCTGTGGATAGGGGTGAAAGGCCAATCAAACCTGGAGATAGCTGGTTCTCCCCGAAAGATATTTAGGTATCGCCTCTGAGTGTAGACTGCGGGAGGTAGAGC
>JAZGCO010000106.1:0-2854 GCA_036476995.1 Gemmatimonadota bacterium | reverse complement strand
GTTTGCTAAGCCTCGAAAGTCCATCTACGAAGGCGGCCAGCAAGTCCCGGTCATACAGGACAAATGCTGCAGCCCCTTCGCTTACAGTGCGGTAGAAGCCATCCTTGTCTGTCGCCGCGAGCCGGCGCGCGAACGCCGGCAGCCAAACCGACAGGTGTCCATCGAGAAAGCGTTTAGCCCTGCGCATGGCCTTGACGGCGTTCGGCGTGTCTTCAGCCTCCCAGGCCACGGCCTCCTGACCGCACAGCATGGCCATGAACTCCAGCTCGATCGCTACGTGGTCCGGCAGTTCGCCGAGGTCCGGCGAAGGGACGAGTCCGATCACGGAGTATGCTGCTTCGACCCGCGCCAGCTGCAACCCATCCAGCTGGCCGCTCGGCGACAAGAATGCCGATTCGTACGGCGGACACAAAGGCCCTGCTCTGCTTGCGCCGAAAAGCGCAACGTGCTGTTCTTCGAGGTCAAGCCGAGGCGCGCCTACACCCCCCACGAGCGCCAGGACGCGCCGCCAGTCGCCGTAGAACGCGAACTGAGCAGCCACGTGGTCATCCTGGGCCAACTCCTTCGTGGCAGTGGCCAGCGCTGCCAGCCGTTCGCCCGCGGGGTACAGCAACGCCTGGCTGAACAGCCGGTACGCTGCCTCCCGGAAGCCCGCCAGCTCGAGCGTAGGGATGGAGCGGCCACGCCGCGTCTGTCTCCGGCGCGGCTGCCGGTGAATCAGTTGGCCATTGCGCGACGCAGCCATGGCAGTCTCCTGGGCGGTCCCCCGATGCGGACGGTCGCTTTCATGGTGTCCTCCCCTTGATATCGCTCAGGGGCCCAGCAGGCTCCTCCATGGGGAGGACCCTCGTCAAAACGGAGTAACCAAGAAGCACGAACGCCATGATACCCGCCGCGACGGAGCCCTCCACCCACGTGGGAGCGTAGCTCGGGTCCTCGAGGAACGGCATCAACGGCGGTGCTTGTCCGACAATCGTCAGGTTGTACCGGTAGGCTGCGACAGCGATAAACGCGACTGCTGCGGCAACCGTTAGCCAGGGCGTCTCCCTGCCTCGCTTGGACATCAGGATTGAGAGGGCCACGATGTAACCCCCAACATGCACGATAGAGAAGGCGAGATTGGGGCCACTCAGGAACTCCCAAGCGGTATTACCCGTAATCGTGTCGCTGTAGCTGAAGACGATGAAGTCAAACAGGTCCAGGAATGCTGCGATCGATATGAAGAGTCCGAGCATGATGCCCATGTGGGAAAGCGTCTCGCGGCTTACGAGCGGCCTCCCGGATACGGCGGAACCCGCAGACGCCGCGATCGTCAATGCGGCGGTTCCGGAAAGAAGCGCTACGACAGCGAAGTGCGGCGGCAGCAGTGGGGTGTTCCAAAACTCTCTCGCCTTGACTACCGCGAACAGGCTACCGGTAGCCGCATGGACGATGATGAGCGCAAACGGCACCGCGGCGATGGCCAGCACCTTGGCCCACCTCTTTTCCTTGTCAGATGCTTTCCCCAGCGTTGTCTTGACCGCGAGGTAGATCTCCGCCGCCAGCAGCAGACCGAACAGGTAGTACGACGCCGACGTGTAGGTAAACATGGACGTCTCGTTTCTCCACACGATCGGAAGCCTGACCATCCGCAGGATGCTTCCAACGTCCACCGCGATGAAGAGGACGGCGGCCATGAGAGACATGAGCCCTACGATCAATGCTCGCGTCGCAAGCGGTTCGTAGTCCTTACGCCCGAACGCGTGGATCAGGAATCCGACAATCGTTGCCCCGGCACTGGTGCCGATGAAGAACACGAAGCCCGAGATGTAGAGCCCCCACGGATTATTGTTGCTCAGGCCCGTTAGCTGGTGTCCGTCGACCGTCTGGCGAATGAAGCTGACGAAACCGAGCACGATTATTGCGGCGAGGACTCCAAACCAGGCGACTAGGCCGGGGCTCACATCTATACGGCGTCCCTGTGCTGTTATCGTAGCCATGGTCTACTCCTTCCCCTTGACGATTTCAATCTGACGGGCTTCCGTGCTCGGCGGTGACCCGCCGATGTAGTGCACCCTAGGGTTCGTGTTCGTTTCGTCGAGCAGTTGGAACCCGACTTGGTGCTGGAGAAGGTGGGAGACCTCGCTGTCGGGATCGTCGAGGTCGCCAAAGTGCATGGCGAACGCGGGGCAGTTGTCAACACAGGCCGGGTCGAGGCCCTTCTCCACCCGGTGAATGCAGAACGTGCACTTCCCAACAACGCCGCTCAGGTGGTTGCCACCGGCAACGTGCGCGTTCTTCTCTCCGTAGCGTCCGTCCAGGTCAGGGTTGGCATACGGTGGGCTGACTCCGCCCGTAATCGCCTTCAGGTCCGGGTCGTCCCCGTCCAGATACTGAATGTTCTCGGGTTCTTCCCAGTGGAAATAGTTCACGCCGTAGGGGCAGGCGATCATGCAGTACCGGCAGCCGATGCACTTGTCCCAATCCATGCTGGTCTGTCCGGTTTCTTCCTTGTACCGGGCTTTGACGGGGCAGACCGTCACGCACGGCGCATCTTCGCAGTGCATGCATGGACGCGGCAAGAACGTTGTCTTGGCGTTTGGGTACTCACCCTCCTCCAGCCGGAAGGCGTACATCCAGAAGTGGCCTTCGGGCGTGTTGTTTTCGATCTTGCACGCAACCATACACGCCCGGCAGCCGTAGCATTTGTCTAGATCGATGACCATTCCGTACGTAGTCATAATGCGCTACCTCCCTAAGCCTTGGAGACCTTGACCTTCACGTGGAAGGACTGGTCGGCCGTGTTGCTTACGTACCCTTCTCCGCTGAAGAAGAGGGTGTTTGCGCTTGGTCCTTGATCTTTCGTGATCGGGTT
>JAZGCO010000105.1:0-3230 GCA_036476995.1 Gemmatimonadota bacterium | reverse complement strand
AATCAAACACACGCGGGCGCTCAACGCCTTCACCAATGCCACGACAAATAGCTATAAACGCCTGGTGAAAGGCTTCGAGGCCCCGACGTTGCGGACCTACTCGGATCGCAACCGCTCGTCCGCCGTGCGCATTCCGTATGAGGCGAATCCGCAGGGCCGCCGCGTCGAGGTTCGCTTCCCGGATGGCTGTGGTAATCCCTACTTGGCCTTCGCGGCCATGCTCATGGCAGGACTCGACGGTATCCAGCACAAGATCCACCCGGGCGACCCGGTCGACAGGGACATGTACGATCTGCCGCCGGAGTTCGAGAAGGACATTCCCACCGTGTGTTTCTCCCTCGAGCAGGCGCTGGAGGAGCTCGACGCCGACCGCGGATTCTTGACCGCAGGCGACGTTTTCTCGGACGATCTGATCGACGCCTACATGGAACTGAAGGAAGAGGAATTGACGCTGCTGAGGAAATCCACGCACCCGGTGGAGTTCCAGATGTACTACAGCCTGTAGGACCGTCGGGCGGGCCAGATTCTGTCAAATCGGGTGGACGGTGGGATTGCCGAAATCCCACCGGATTCCGTGGCAGAGGAAAGCTATTGGCGCTAAGCTTGGGGTATGTACAAGTGGCTGATCTCGATGTCCTTGATGTGTGCCGTGGCCAGCGGTCAGACCGTCTATACCTGGGTGGACGAGGACGGCCTGACCCATTATTCGGATCGCCCCTTCCCTGGCGCGGACGAGGTCGAATTGGCGCTGGCGCAGGGATTCTCCGCGCCCCTACCGGCCACCCGAGCGTTGACAAGGGCCGCCGACGATTCGGGTCCGGCAGACGCCTACACGGCGTTCAATATTCTGCAGCCGGGTCAACAGGAGACGCTATGGAACGTCGCCGGGAACGTCGAGGTGGCGCTGCAACTGACGCCGGGTCTGCGGTTGGGACACCGCCTGGGCGTTTACCTGGATGGGACGCTAACGAACCTGGGTACGGGTGGACCGCAGTTCCAGCTTACCGACGTCGTCCGTGGCCAGCATACGTTACAGGGCGTCGTCCTGGACGCCGACGACGAGGAAGTTCTGCGGTCTTCGCCGGTGACCTTCATGGTGCAGCAGACCTCGATCCAGAATCCGAACAATCCGAACGTTCCGCGCAGACCGGCGAATCCGAACGGTCCCTAACGGCCGCTTGGGAGTCGTCCACAACGTGTAGTGTCGGCGGCGTCGCCACCGGCAGATCCCAGCTTGCACGCTCGTCACGAGCCGCGAGAGCGCCGAGTTCCGATAGTGTTCTCGGCAGCCTCACGACGGCCGTTGCGGTCCTGGGAGCGGATCTTAAGGTGGCCTACCTGAACGCTGCGGCGGAGAACCTCCTCGGCGTCAGCCTCCGTCAGTCCGTCGGCCGGTCGATCGGCGAACTCGTTCTGCCACCCGAGGAACTGGCCACGCTCTGCCGGCGAGCGCTAGAAGACGGGGTGACTTACGGTTCGCGGGAACTGGAGGTGCGCGTCGGAAATCGCGAGGTCATCATGGACTGCCGTGTATCGCCGTTGGACGGTCCGGATCAGCGGCTACTGCTGGAGCTGTTCGATACCCTGCGAGACCGGCAGGTGCGTCGAGAAGCGGAGTTGCTTGCGCAGCAGCGCCTGAGTCGCCGGATTATTCGGCAGCTCGCCCATGAGGTGAAAAACCCGTTGGGTGGTCTGCGGGGCGCTGCCCAGCTTCTGGAGCGCCAGTTGCCAGCCGCTGAACTGAAGACTTACACCAACGTGATCATCGCAGAGGCCGATCGGCTCGCAGCTCTCGTGGACGGGATTCTCGAGGCCGACGGTGAGCCGAAACGGGAGACCTTCAACCTCCACGAGATAACGGAGCATGTCGGCAGGCTAATCGAGACGGAGAAGCCGGAGGGTGTTGTCCTGGTACGGGACTACGATCCGAGTTTACCGCTGATGGTTGCCGATCGGGATCAGCTCATTCAAGCGTTTCTAAATCTCGTCAAGAACGCCATGCAGTCTCTGGGCGAGACGGGCCAGCTCGTATTCAGGACCAGGGCGCTGAGCAACTTCGCCTTAGGCGGTCAGAAGCATCGGCTTGTGCTGTCGCTGGAGGTCGAAGACGACGGCCCCGGAGTTCCGGAGGAGTTGAAGGAGACGATTTTCTGCCCGCTAGTAACCGGACGCGACACGGGCACCGGGCTGGGATTGACCATTGCTCAAGATCTCGTCAGTCGGAACGGCGGCTTGATCGAGTACTCGAGCCGTCCGGGAGCGACGATCTTCCAGATCCGGTTACCGGTCTCCAACGTGCCGGACGCTACGTAATGGTGACGCCCGGCCTCTCTGTCTGGGTAGTTGAGGACGATGAATCGGTTCGCTGGGTTCTAGAGCAGGCGCTTAAACAGGCGAACATGATTCCACGCTGCTTCGACTCCGGCGAAGCATTCTTCGCTGCTCTGACGCTCGACAAACCCGATGTTCTGATCACAGACATTCGCATGCCGGAGATGACCGGGCTGGAGTTGATGGAGCGGTTGAGCGACCACGAACCGAAGATACCCGTGATCGTCATTACCGCGCACTCCGATCTGGACAGTGCGGTCGCGGCCTATAAGGGCGGGGCGTTCGAATATTTACCCAAGCCATTCGATATCGACGAAGCGATGGAACTCGTGTCTCGCGCGGCCCGGCAGGGCAGCACGACGCCAGCCAAGACAGGGCCCGAAACCGTGCCGAGCATGATCGGTCGAGCACCGGCGATGCAGGAGGTGTTCCGCGCGATCGGTCGGCTGTCCCGGTCGAGCATGACCGTCCTGATCACCGGCGAATCCGGGACCGGGAAGGAGCTCGTGGCTCAGGCATTGCATGATAATTCCCCGCGCGCGGAACAGCCTTTCGTCGCGCTTAATACTTCGGCGATCGGTGCGGATCTGCTGGAGTCGGAGCTGTTCGGTCACGAGAAGGGTGCATTCACAGGCGCGGGCCAGCGGCGTATCGGACGATTCGAGCAGGCCGACGGCGGCACGCTGTTTCTGGACGAGATCGGTGACATGTCGGCGGAACTGCAAACGCGATTACTCAGAGTGCTCGCCGAAAATGAATTCTTCCGGGTCGGGGGTCAGGCCGCGGTTCGAGTCGATGTGCGCGTCATTGCCGCGACTCATCAAGACCTGGTGCAGGCGGTTGAGACAGGCCGCTTTCGGGAAGATCTCTTCCACCGCCTGAACGTCATGCGCATCGAG
>JAZGCO010000104.1:0-9552 GCA_036476995.1 Gemmatimonadota bacterium | reverse complement strand
TAGCTACGACACGATCGGCCGGTGGCTTCGGAGAGGCGAGTTCCGGAACGCCGGCGAGAAGAACCGCCCCCGTGTTCGGCGCTGCGACTTGCAGCCACGAAAGCACACGGCCGGCCCCCGTCCGATGACGGACCACGGCGAGCCCGACATCGCCGAACAACTCCTCAGCGACAGAGGCTAGACACCTGTGGCTGTGTACGTTATTGTATACCTCATGGGAGAACGGTTGACGGCACAGGTACGGCAGGCGCTCGAGATGCTGCCGCTGGCGCGATTTGCGGAAGCCACTGGTAAGCCCCTCCCGACGCTGCGTGCCTATCGGTATGGGCGCCGAACGCCGCCGCCGGAGACGGCCCGTGAGATTGCCGAGTACCTGAGAAGCCGGTCTGACGAGTTTGTAGAGGTCGCCGACGCACTTGTGCAGGCGGCAACAGATGAGGAGGAAGCATGAAGGCCAAGCTATGGTCGCACACCGCCGGACAGCGGCCGAACAGGGTGCGGGTATTTGAACGCTCGCCAGGCGGAACGCTCTATGCACGTGTCTGGGATGCACGTCGGAGCGCCTATCGTAAGGTATCGCTCGGCCACCAGGACAAGGCTCGGGCGAAAGTGTACGCGGCCCAGCAGTACGCCAAGCTCGTATCCGGTCGGAGCGAGATCCAGCAAGGCCGAACGACGCTGGCCCGACTGCTGCGCCTCTACCGCGAACACCGGACACCCCGAAAGGCGCAGACTGAGCAGCAAGCCGACAGTAGGCGGATCGAGATGTTTCTCCGCTTCCTAGGCACTGACACCGACGCTCATATGATCCCGCTGCGCGTATGGGAATCGTTCATCGATCTCCGTGGATCGGGCGGGATCGACCCACGCGGTTGCCTCGTTCCCGAAGACCAACGCCGGGCCGTCCGTGCGCGAACCGTAGAGTCTGATCTCCAGTGGCTGAAATGGGTGCTCAATTGGGGCAAGGATTGGCGGCTTGAGAGCGGGATATATCTTCTGCGCGAAAACTGCGTACGGGGCTACCCCATCCCGTCAGAGAAGAACCCGCGCCGTGCCGTTGCAACACAGGACCGGTACGAAGCCGTCCGTGCAGTTTCCGATCAGGTCACGATGGAGATCCGCTGGCAAGGGAGACGGGAGACGCAGCGATCGTACCTGTCGGAAATATTCGACGTGGCCGCTGGCACCGGCCGACGCCTGTCTGCCGTCCTCGGGCTTCGCTCCGACGACCTGCAACTGACGGAAGGGCCGTTTGGGTCTATCCGCTGGCGATCGGATACGGATAAGACGGGCAGAGAGTCCGTGGTACCGATCGGGCCGGACGTGCGAGCAGCTATCGACCGCAGAATGGCCGACCGACCCGTTGTCGGGGCTGCCCTGCTCTTCCCTTCTCCGACCGACCCCGCGGCGCCCGCGGACCGTCACCTGGCCGATGCCTGGCTCCGAAAGGCTGAGGCACTAGCAGGAATCGCAACACAGAAGGGCTCACTCTGGCACGCCTACCGACGGGCCTGGGCGACCGCCCGAAAGCACCTCCCGGCCATCGACGTGGCTGCAGCGGGAGGCTGGAAGGGTGTCGAGACCTTGCAGGCGGTCTACCAGCAGGCTGATACCGACACTATGCTCCGCGTCGTACTGGAGGCAGGAGAGGTACGAGAGGTGCGATGATACAGCCCCAGAAACAGACCCAAAGGGTTCACCGCCACAATCCACGCACTACCCTAATTCCCTGCGGTTCCGTCGTTTATCCAATCGGCGCGGCCGGATTTGAACCGGCGACCCCCTGCTTCACTAACAGGGAGTATCAGCTGAGAGCTGCAGTTTGACAGAGTGGCTTGGCCGACTGGGCCGGTTCGGCCTCGACTCGGCCCGCCATCTCGGCCGAGCCGGAATCCTCGCCGCAGCGACGCTTGCAGCACTGCGCAGGCCGCGGATGTATTGGCGGGCGACCCTCGCTCAGGCCAAGGTGATAGGTGTCGACAGCCTCGGTCTGGTGCTTGTCGTAGCCGCCCTGAGTGGCTCCGTATTGGCCCAGCAGAGCGGATACCAGTTCACCAACCTTCCTATGTGGATCGTCGGTTCGGCCGTGGCGGCCGGAATGCTCACGGAACTGGCCCCGCTGTTAACTGCCATCGTACTTGCGGGCCGAATCGGCGCGGGAATCGGCGCGGAACTCGGCACCATGAAGGTCACGGATCAGATCGACGCGCTGCTGACCCTGGGCCGCGATCCAGTTGTGGAACTGGTGGTTCCGAGGGTGATCGCCGGAGCGATCATGCTCGTGCCGCTGGTGGTCCTCGCCAACATCATGGGGATCTTCAGCGGCTGGCTGTCGGCGATCTCGCTTCTGCCCATGACGTCCGAGCAGTACATCTATGGAGTCCGCGACTACTATCATGCCGCCTCGCTGATCTTCTCTCTCATCAAGGGATTCATGTTCGGGATCACGATTACGTTCACCGCGTGCTACGTCGGGCTCCAGGCGGAGGGAGGGGCGGCGGGCGTGGGCCGTACGGCCACGAACGCGGTTGTGGCGATCATCGTGTCGCTGATGGTGCTGGACGTGATCCTGGCGCCGGTGTACAAGGCGGTGTCCTAGGGTGAGCGCGGGCCGATGATACAGATCCGTGGTCTCAAGAAGACTCTGAACCAGAAGAAGGTTCTGGATGGCCTCGACCTGGACATCGAAGAGGGCATGAGCCTGGTTATCATGGGCCCGTCCGGAACGGGAAAGAGCGTCCTGCTCAAGCACATTGTGGGTCTGTTCGACCCCGATGATGGGGACGTGCTGGTGGACGGCGAGTCGGTGCCGAACGCTGGGGGGCGGAAGATCCAGGAGATCCGGTCCAAGATCAGCTACGTATTCCAAAACTCCGCGCTGTTCGACTCTCTCACGGCGGGCCAGAACATCCAGCTCGGCATGCCGGCCGAACATTGTGTGGAGGTGGAGGCTCACTCCGATCCCGCAGTGGCCGAAGCGATCCAGCACGTCAACCTTCCGTCTGAAGCGCTATGGCTATACCCGGCCGAGCTCTCGGGCGGTATGCAGAAGAGGGTGGCCATCGCCCGGGCAATAGTGGGCAACCGGCGATACATACTGTATGACGAGCCCACGACTGGCCTCGATCCCGTGAACGCCAACTTGATCAACCGGCTCATCGCTCGTGTGCAGGGCGAAATCGGAGCCACAACGGTTATCGTAACACACGACGTGGAGTCCGCTTTCTATCTGGGCGACCGCATAGCGCTCCTTGCAGACGGCAAGGTACAGGCGCTCGGAACACCCGACGTGCTGCGGGCCTCGGACAATCCCGTGGTTCAGAATTTCCTTCACCCCAAGCTTGAAGAGGCCGTTGTCACATGAGAGATCCCGGACTGCGAAACCAGCTTCGAACGGAGCTACAGGTCGGGCTGATCATGGTCCTGGCGTTCCTCGGGCTCATCGCCAGCGTAGCCTGGCTCACCGGAATCGACCTGGGAGGCGAAAGGCTTGAGCTCTTCGTGGAGACGACCGAAACTACGGAGGTCACGAAGGGGAGCCGAGTCGTTCTGCTCGGCGTTGACATCGGCTCGGTGACCCGGGTGCACCTGCTGAGCAACTCCATGGTGATCGCCCAGCTCGAGGTGACGCACGACCACACGCTTCCCAGAGACACGAAGGGCTTGATCCGCAGCTCGGGCCTCATCGGTGCCCAGGTGGTGGAGCTTCTGCCTGGCACCTCACGCGATGCGTTGACAAGCGGTGACACGATCCAGGGGACTCGGCTTCCTGATCTGTCGTCGATCGCCGGCGAGCTCGGCGGCCAAGCCTCGGACGTCCTGACTCGTACACAGGCGCTTCTGTCAGACGAAACAGTGGCCGGCTTCCAGGCCAGCAGCCAGTCGATGGCCGCGGCCTTCGGAGAGCTCGAAGGGCTTGTCCGTGAGGAACGGGAGAGCCTGAGGCAGCTGATTGATGGGTTGAGCCAGACATCGGCGCAGCTTGCCAGCGCTACCTCTGGGCCCGAGCTGGGCCAGGCGATCGGCCGGCTCGACTCGCTAACCATGCGTCTCACTTCGGCCAGTGCAGGCCTGGACTCGACGACCACTTCCCTGGCTTCCATTCTGGGCAAGATCGACCGCGGGGAGGGCACGCTGGGAAAGATGGTGAACGACTCTACGCTGTACGACCGGCTGGCCGCGGTGTCAGAAAACCTGCAAGCCATGACCGAGGAGATGACGCTGCTCACCAAGAACCTCCGCGATGAGCCGGAGCGTTACCTGGGTGAGCTGAGCATCTCGATTTTCTAGGCGGGGCCTCGAGACGCCCGACTCAGAGCCCCGTAGGCACCTCCAGGAAACTCCACTCCACGCCGAAACGTTCTGCCAATCTCTCGCCCAGCGCACGCACGCCCAAGGTCTCCGTCGCGTAGTGTCCGGCGTAGATGAGGTTCATCCCCAGCTCGAGGGCCTGATGATAGGTGTGGTGCGGACCTTCCCCCGTCACCAGCGTGTCCAGGCCTTCCGAGCGCGCCGCTTCCAGCATGGAGGATCCGGCGCCGGTCACGATTCCGACACGGCGTACGTGGTCCGGTCCCCCACCAATTACATGCGGTGGCGCACCGCAGACTTCCTTCAAAAGCACAGACAGGGCGTCCAGGCTGAGATCGGCAGCCGCCCACACTCCGACATTCACAAAATCGCCGCGCGTACCGAACGTACCTTCCGGCGTCAGACCCAGGGCCTGGGCCAGGAGCGCATTATTTCCGAGCTCCGGGTGCGTGTCCAACGGTAGATGGGCTGAATAGACGGCGACGTCGTGCTCAACCAACGCCTTGATGCGGCGATAGGCGGGACCCGTGAGAGGCAACGGCTCCCCCCAGAACAGCCCGTGGTGGACGACGAGAAGCTGCGCCTCCGACTCGATCGTCGCGTCGATCGTGGCCTGGCAGGCATCCGTGGCCACGCATACCCGTTCGATTGGCTGCCGGCCGTCCACCTGCAGTCCGTTGTACGCACCCGGATAATCGGAGGCCGCCTCGATCTCCAAAAGCGCATCCAGATACTCAACCATCTCGTGAAGGTCAGCCACGCGAAGCTACTCCCACTCGATGGTAGCTGGCGGCTTCGACGAAATATCGTACGTCACGCGGTTGACTCCCTCCACCTCGTTGATGATGCGGGTCGACATTCGGGCCAGCACCTCCGAAGGAAACCGGTACCAGTCAGCTGTCATGCCGTCCACGCTGACCACTGCCCGGAGAGCCACAACGCTCTCATAGGTGCGGAAGTCGCCCATGACGCCAACGGACTGTACGGGTAGGAGAACGGCAAATGCCTGCCAAATCTCATCATAGAGCCCAGCGTCTCGAATTTCCTCGAGGTAGATCCAGTCGATGGCCCGCAGGGTCTCTAGTCGCTGCCGGGTCACCTCCCCGGGAATACGGATAGCGAGGCCAGGCCCTGGAAAAGGATGGCGACCCAGAAGTGCGCCGGGCAGCCCCAGTTCCCTGCCCACGGCTCGAACCTCATCCTTGAACAGCTCACGGAGCGGTTCGATGAGCTCGAAGGGGTGGTCTGGCCGGAGGCCACCCACATTGTGGTGAGACTTGATCGTAGCAGAAGGTCCAAGCACCGAAACCGACTCAATCACATCCGGGTACAGGGTTCCCTGTACCAGATACGTGGCATTGCCGTGCCTAGCCGCGGCCTCTTCAAACACGTCGATGAACGCGTGGCCGATACGGATCCGCTTTTCCTCTGGATCCACGACACTGGACAATCGCTCGAGAAAGCGGTCAGAGGCGTCGATGACCTCCAGATCGTATCCCAGGTGTTTGCCGAACAGTTCTTCTACAGACTCACGCTCGCCCCTTCGCAACAGACCCGTATCGACGAAGATGCAGGTCAGCCGATCTCCCACTGCTTCGTGGACTAGTGCCGCGGCAACCGACGAATCAACACCTCCCGATAGACCGCAGATGACCTGGCCGTCCGGAGCTTGCTTCCTCACAGCCTCCACCAGCTCGTCCCGGATGTAACCAGGCGTCCACGTCCCCTCGCAACCGCATTCACCAACCACGAAGTTGCGCAGGATCTCCGCACCGCGCTCGGTGTGCACCACCTCCGGATGGAACTGGACGCCGAACACCGGATCCGTCGCCGATCGGAAAGCTGCCACCGGACAGGTCTGGGTGCGGCCGAGAAGTTCGTACCCGGAAGGCAGGGTCTCCAGGTGATCGCCGTGGCTCATCCACACCGTAGTCGAGTCGCCGGACTCGAAGCCGCTGAAGAGCGAGTCGGAGCCGACTACTTCCAGTTCGGCCCGGCCGTATTCGCGCTTGCCCGCACCTACCACCTCCGCCCCCGCGAGCCGTCCGATCAGCTGCATCCCGTAGCAGATGCCGAGGACCGGAAAGCCAGCCTCGAGCAGGGCGCGATCGGCGATGGGGACTCCGTCGTCGAAGACGCTAGCCGGGCCGCCTGAGAGAATGAGACCCGCCGGATTCCACTCCCGGACCCAGTCCAGGGTGCGGGTTGACGGATGTATCTCGCAGTACACCTGCATGTCCCGGATCCGCCGCGCGATGAGCTGAGTGAACTGGGACCCGAAGTCGAGAATGAGGATGCGCTTGCTGCCGCTATCGATCACGGGGGCCCCGCCAACCTTGCGCCCGAGCGTAGCTAGTAGCCACGGGCCCACACGGCTTCATGCTGAGCGCCCGACCCGCAGAGGCAGGTGCTCGGCGCCTCGGCGGAGCGGAACTCCTCGTCCGGCAGCACCCGGATGGTGGCCTTGGTGTCTTCCTTGATCCTGGCTTCACATTCCGCGTCGCCGCACCAGCCGCAGAACACGAAGCCGCCACGATCCGCGATCAATGCCTGGAACTGGCCGTAATCGGTCACACCCCGGGATGTGTTTTCCTCACGCCTCTGACGTGCCGCCACTAACAGGTCGCTCTGGAAAGAGTCCAGGACCGTGGAGAGCGTCTGGATGGCTTCCGCCTCAGGCATCGGCGTCTTTCGATCTTGGTCGGCCGCCGTGATCCGGCGCACAACCACCACGCCACCCGACTCCACGTCACGCGGACCGATCTCGATCCGCAAGGGGACGCCGCAGCGCTCCCACTCATAGAACTTGGCGCCCGGATTCATGCCGTCACGCTCATCCACGTGCACGCGCAGTCCAGCCGCTTCCAGACCACCTGCAACCCGGCTGGCCGCCTCGAGCGTGGCCGCCCGCTGATCCTCATTCTTGTAGATAGGCACGATAACCACATGGTGAGGCGCCAGGCGCGGCGGTACTATGAGTCCCGTATCGTCCCCATGCGTCATTATCAGGGCACCAATCATTCGCGTGGAAACACCCCACGAAGTACTCCACACGTAGTCGTGCTCACCCGCCTCTGTCTGGTACCGGACGTCGAAAGCACGGGCGAAATTCTGGCCCAGATCGTGGCTCGTGCCGACCTGGAGCGCCTTGTTGTCCTTCATAAGCGCTTCTAGAGCGAACGTCCGATCAGCTCCCGCAAACCGCTCTGATTCCGTCTTCTCGCCGGTGATGACTGGCATGGCCATCCAGTCTTCCATGAAAGTCCGGTATACACCCAGCATGCGGCGCGTCTCTTCCTGGGCATCGGCCTGACTGGCGTGCGCCGTATGTCCCTCCTGCCAAAGGAACTCGGTCGTGCGCAGAAACGGCCGGGTACGAAGCTCCCACCGAACCACGTTGGCCCACTGATTCAGCAATATCGGCAGATCCCGGTACGACTGAATCCAATCGGCCAGGATTGGCCAGATAATGGCTTCTGAGGTCGGCCGTACAACGAGCGGTTCCTCCAGTTCGCCCCCTCGTCCGGCGTGCGTTACGAGCGCAACCTCGGGCGCGAATCCTGCGAAGTGCTCAGCTTCCCGGTCGAGTGCCGACTTCGGGAGAAAGAGAGGAAAATAGGCGTTCTGGTGGCCGGTGGCCTTGAACATGTCGTCCAGGGCGCGCTGCATCAATTCCCAGATGCGGTACCCATACGGTCGAATGACCATGCACCCGCGCACAGCCGAATGACTGGCCAGCCGTGCTTCCTGGACAACCTCGTTGTACCAGGCCGAGAAATCCTCGGATTGCTTCGTGAGTCCCTTGCTCCGTGCCATCTATTCGCCCGTAACGTCTTCCAGAGATATTGTCCGTTCCTCTCCCGTTCCCAGATCCCTGATCACAACCTCTCCGCGCGCCACTTCGTCCGGTCCCACAACAACGGCCCGCTGCGCTCCGCTCTGGCTCGCCACCTTGAACTGCCGGCCAACACTCCGGCCCTGGAAGTCGAACGCGACTCGGCGGCCCGCGTCCCTTAGAGTCCGGATCACCCTGAGTGCCGCGGGGAGTTCGGCATCCGAGACGACGATCACATAATCTTCGACGGAAGATTCGGGCGCGGGGACCAGACCGCGCGCCTTGAGCAGCTCGCCAAGGACCACGTCCCCCATTCCAAAACCCAGGGCCGGAAGATCAGGCCCTCCGAGAGACTGCAGAAGGTCATCGTAACGGCCGCCTCCACAAATAGCCCGGAACTCGCCCTTCCGATCCCAGGCCTCGAACACGATGCCCGTGTAGTACGCCAGACCGCGCACGAGAGTCGGGTCGAATCGTACAAACTTGCCCAACCCAGCCTCGCCCATCAGGGCGAAGAAGCGATCCAGCCGGTCCGCGTGCTGGCCCCCGCCCGAACCTCTGGCCAGATCATCCAGCTCCGCTCGAGCGGCGGTTCCCAGGCCCGCCAGCGGTGCGGCTAAAGCAGCGTCGAAACCTCCCGCTGTGAGCGCAGCAGCTACGGCGTCAGGCCCTTCTCGGTCGAGCTTGTCCAGCGCGGCGAAGGCCGGGCTTCGCTGTTCTCCCGATACTCCGAGACCCTCCAGCACAGCCCCCATGAACGCCCGGTCAGACACTCGGAGTTCGAAATCGTCGTGAGTGAGCCCGAACGCCCGGAGCACATCGATCACCGCCGACACCACATCCACATCCGCCAGCACACCGGACTCTCCTACCACATCGAGGTTGAGCTGAAAATGCTCGCGCAGTCGTCCCTTCTGAGGGCGCTCATACCGAAACAGCTGCGGGACCGAGAACCAGCGGATAGGCTTCGCCAGCCCGCCGGCCCGCGAGCCTACCATCCGGGCAAACGTCGGGGTCATCTCCGGCCGCAGGGCTACTTCGCGGCCACCCTGGTCAGTGAATTGGTATAGCTGGGAAACGATCTCATCGCCGGACTTGCGGGTGAACAACTCGAGGGGTTCCAGCGGCGGCCCATCGTATTCGACGCACCCGTAGCGGCGCGCCACGTTTCTCCACACGGATGTGATGTGATGGCGCAGAGCGTAGTCGTCCGGAAAGAAATCGCGGAAACCGGGCAGGCCGGCCAGGCCGGAGCCACTCACGGGAGAACCGGGGTCACGCAGCCTGCGTGCAGAACTTGTCGTACGCACCCACGAGGTCGCTCGCGATATCCGCCGCATCCCTACCCTCGATCTGGTGCCGCTCCAGCACGAACACCGGCTCACCGGCCGAGAGAAGCGCCAAGA
>JAZGCO010000103.1:0-2413 GCA_036476995.1 Gemmatimonadota bacterium | reverse complement strand
TGAAACATGCGCGCTATTACTGGCTGCTGTTGGCCGAGGGGCATCTGACTCGGAGGCTGTTCGGAAGCATGCTGAGAATGATCGCGGCGCTACCCCTGCCGAACGAGTAGCGAGACGGGAAGCACAGTGAATCCAAGGGCAGAGCTCAGGGAGTGGAAATCAGTGTCGGCGGCGAGGTTGGTGGGCGGCGGAAAACAGGCCCGACGAGTCATCGGAACGGCCAAAACGAACCGCGATGGCCCCCAAGCCCGCCATTGCGATCTGGGCTTGACACAAGAAGACGCCTGGCGTACAAACGCAAAGTTGAAATCGGAAATTCCAGTTCAGACACTCACGCCGGAGGAGATCCGCAAGGCAATGCGCAGGCACATCGATCCTGGGAAGGTCACGGTGGTGATGGCTGGGGACTTCGCGAAGAAGCGCCATGCTAACGAACATCGGCGTCTCCACCGCGGTGCTAGGAAGACCGGGTGGAGCCGCCCGAGTGGATTGAAATTCCTAACTGGAAAAGGGAGCAACGTTATGTACGTCAGGAACCTAAGAGGGTGGGTCTTCGTCCTGACCCTTGCCCTGGCCGGATGCGGTAGTCCGGACCCCCCCACAGAACTCGGAAAGGGATTTGAAGCGATTCAACCGCGGACGGGTGTCACCGGTTCAGCCGTCCGGCTTGCACTCAGCGAGGATCTGCGCGATCCAGCAGAGGTGAGCGTGCGCGTCGGGGCGGAAACGGTCGAGACGCTCACGATCCCAGGACCGCGCACTATCGTCTTGCGTTTGCCCAGCTGCGAGCCGGGCCTCAAAAGCATCGACGTGCTGAAGGGCAACAGTATGATCGCACAGGTGAAGGCCGGCCTGCTGTGTGCGGAATCGGGCGACGAGCTCGGCTCCAAGCCGAACAAGTCATCCGGTGATTCCAAGAAAGAGGGCCTCGGCAAAAAGGACCCCGGCCCTGGAAGCAACTGGTGGATGCTCCACCAGGACCTACAGCACACCAGCAACATGCGGTTGCAGGAGACGATGACGCCACTGGAAGAGAAGTGGAAGCGGACGTTTCCCGACGTGCTGCTCTACACGCAGGTGATCAAAGGTGAGGGCAAGCTCCTCGCCGGCCTGTTCGGGAACGGCGAGGAGAATCTGGTGGCCCTGGATCCGACGACCGGAAACGTCCAGTGGACCTTTCTCAAGACTATCCCCCCGAGCACCGTTTCCAGCACGCCGGTGGCGATTCATGGCAACGTCTACTTCGTCGAGGGATACGGCCCGCCGGCCAAGCTGCACGCCGTTGACATCTCTAGCGGTGCGGTGGTCTGGACCGAAGACCTGCCGGCCTGGACTCAATCCAGCCTGGCCTCGGCGTTCGGCTTCGTCTATGTGCTCACCCGTACCGGCAGCCTGCGGTGCCACAACGCAAGCACGGGAGCGCTGGTCTGGGAGCAGAGCGTGAACGTCGGCAGCGGCCAGACGATGTCGTCCCCGGCGATCGGGTTCGGTAACGTCTATGTCGGGACAGAAGACGGCCTCCGTGTCTTCGACGCCATCAGCGGAACCCCGAAGTGGTCCGGGCCGGGTCCGCACAACGGCAACGCTTCGCCGGTTATCGTGACAGACGTGGGTGTCGGAAACCCCGCGGTCGTGGCGATCGGATCCACCGACACCAAGCTGCGGGCCTATCAGGCCGTGACCGGTGCGGCGTTGTGGGAGTTCGACGGGAACTTGGATCTTTGGTACACGACGCCTGCGACTGCGAACGGAAAGCTCTACCTTCGGCAAAACCGCACGATCGTGGAACTGGATGCCGTCACCGGCAATCAGACCTCGGTCTCGCCGGACCTGGGCGCGAGGACGGCGACCGCCCCGACGATCAACGGCGACCAGCTCTTCGTCATCACGGAGGACGACAAGCTGCACGCTCTGTCGCTAACAGACCTGTCCGTCGTCCAGACACTCAACATCAACGCTCGGCCAGGCGGGGAAAATGGACAACCCTCCACAGAATCGGGGTGGCTCTACTTCCAGGCCCACTGGTCGGACCCCTACCCGGCGATCTCCAACACGATCTACGGCTACGCCAAGGAGTAGAGCTTCGGCCTGCGGCCCTGCCGCTCGCTGGCGGTCGCAGCGCGCACAAGGCGTCAGAGAGCCAGTCCGACCTACAAGTGCTTCTCTGTCACGCCTCCTAGGACAAGGAGGCCGTTCGGTCGCTTTACCGCACGCTAAAGCAGTCCGGCTTCCGTCCTTGGCTCGACGAAGAGGACCTTCTGCCGGGTCAGGACTGGAACCTGGAGAGGCGTTGGTGCATGAATCCGTTCGGGGCGCGCACGGGTCCTTTTGGCGGCTCAACTTACTCCCCGACGATCGCGTGGCAGTCAGGCTGGCCCAGCTTAGCCATCCGGTTCAATACGTTGCACCCGAT
>JAZGCO010000102.1:0-16991 GCA_036476995.1 Gemmatimonadota bacterium | reverse complement strand
ACCGGGACCCACCCCGACCTTCGTGTCGTTGCTGTTGAGCACGATGATCTTCCAGGCGCCCAGCACGTAGCTGTAGTACCCGAGCCCGGGATCGCCGGCGTTCGCTCCGAAGTAGTCGAAGTAGGGCTGCCCGTTGCTCGTCTTGTAGTCGTGATTGCCGATCGAGGGAAATGTCCGCGCCTTGTGGCGGCCCCAGGTGGGATCGTAGCAGTTGGTGAACTCGGCCACGGTCCCGTCCTCGTAGGCGTTGTCGCCCAGCGTGAACACCGTGCCCGCAATCCCGTCTAGGAGGTCGGCGGTGAGCGAGTCGTCGGGAGTGGTGCAATCGGCGATATCCCCTGCCCCGACAAACACCTCGGCGGGAATGAGCACGCCGACCAGTGCCGAATCCGCCTGTCCCTCCGAGGACGCCTTGATGTACACGCTCCCACGCGCCAGCCCAGTCACCAGCCCCGTGCTGTCCACAGACCCGACCCCGGGATCGGAGGATGACCAAGCGACGGCCCGGCCCGCGAGGGGCTGGCCCGCCGAGTCCAGCGTGGACGCAGCGAGCTGCACCTGAGCCGCGATCTCCACCGAAGCCGTGCCCGGAGTGACAGCTACCGAGGCGACCGGGGGCGGAGTGGGAGTAGGGTCAGGATCAGGATCAGGCGCTGTCGGCGGGGCGTCCCCGCACGCCGCAGCCAGCATCGCGATGCCTGTCGCCAGTGCGCCGTGTGCTCCTCGCAAACGCCGGCTCACGCTACACGTGCTCCCTCCGACTTACTGAACGGGCAGCTCGTGGAGTTCGCCTCGGCCCGGAACGAGCGTTCAATTGCGGAGCAATTTGCAGCTCGTGAAGGAGTCGAGAGTGGGCTGCATGAGCGCGGATATGATCAGTAATCAGTTCGATCCACTTTCTCGCCCCAGGCCCGAAAAGGCTCGAGATGATCGTCCGAGGCCAGCTGCCGCATGGGCAGGTGGCGCTGTTCACGGGACCGATCCAGCTCCTGGCAGATGAAGTCGTCATCGAAGCCCGCGTCCGCCGCGTCTGCCACGGTGGCCGCGTACCAGACCCGGTCAGGGCGGGCCCAATAGATAGCCCCGAGGCACATGGCACAGGGCTCGGTGCTGCAGAAAACCTCGCAGCCGTCCAGCTGGAACGATTCCAGCTCGCGGCAGGCGGCGCGGATGGCCTGCACTTCCGCGTGCGCTGTGGGATCATGGTCGGCGGTGACCCGGTTCACGCCTCGGGCGACGATCTGCCCGTCCTTGACCACGACCGCGCCGAAAGGACCGCCGCCGTCCTGGACGTTCGCTACAGCGATCCGAATCGCCTCGGCCATGAACCGATGGGCCGTCACAGGATCACCCGCGAACGGATCGCCAGTAGGATCTTCAGAGTGTGCAGGCATGATTCCGGTGCGCCAACTTTCGAGAGTACACGTAGGCTGCGTACGAAAAACAGTGCAACGGATGGAAAAAGCTACATGTCGCGGGACCGCGAAGCCACGATCCGCCGACGAAGTCGGCTAGATCCGACGAGACGCTACGACTTCGCCGTACCATGCCTCCGCTTCTTGAACTTATGGAAGTCTTCGGCAGACATGGGCTCACCGAGGTAGAAGCCCTGGGCCTCATCGCAGCCGTGGCGCCGCAGGAACTCGAACTGCTCCGCGGTCTCGACGCCTTCGCCGACCACGGTAAGGCCGAGCCTGTGCGCCACGTCGATCACTCCCGCGGCCAGGGCCGCGTCCTCCGGGCTGGTGGTCACGTTGCGAATCAGCATGGAGTCGAGCTTCACGGAGTCCAGCGGAAGTACTTGCATATGAGACAGGGCGGAATATCCGGTTCCAAAGTCGTCCAGAGATAGGCGGACACCAAGCTCGTCGAGGGCTGCGATGGCCAGTGGCATCTCAGGCCCGTTCGGAATCAGGGCGCTCTCAGTCATCTCGAGCTCGAGGCGTTCTGGAGCGAGTCCGGCGTCGATCACCTTCTGGACCGACTCCAGGAACTCCGGATCGGTGATCTGGATCGCGGACACGTTGACGCAAAGTCGGAGATCGCCTTCGCCCTCCCAGACGCGCTCCTCGAGGCCAGCCGTCTCCAGCACCCAGCGGCCGATATTGGTGATCAGACCTGCCTCCTCCGCCACCGGAACGAATCGGCGCGGCTCAACCTGACCCAGCTCGGGATTCCGCCACCGGAGCAGCGCCTCCGCACCCACAACCTCCTGTGTCTCGACATCCAGCAGTGGCAGATACTCGAGGTATAATTCGTTGGCGGCCAGGGCCTGGTGAAGCCGGGTTTCGATGGCGGAGCGGCGATGCGCCTGTTCGCTCATCTCTGGTGAGAAGTACGCGTGCCTGTCACCGCCTTCCTCCATCGCCCGGTACATGGCGGCGTTGGAATTTCGGAGTATGGCGTGCGGATCGTGCCCGTCGGTCGGATGGACAGAGATCCCGATGCTCGCCGTCAGCCCGTGGGCGCAGGGCAGCTCCGACTCGTCTACCCGCAGCGCAGCGACAAGCTTCTCGGCTACTTTTTCCATGTCATCGCTGGAGCGCAGATCCGAACAGACGACGAGGAACTCCTCGCCGGAGAAACGCGCCACGCTATCGCTGTCCCGCACCGTCTGGGAGAGGCGGTGTCCCACCAGTTGGAGGATTTGATCGCGCTCTCCGCTGGTCAGGCCGCTCGAAATCTCAGAGAAATTATCCAGCCCGATGAACATTGCGGCCGCGATTCCGCCGGTGCGGCGCGCGGCGCTCAGCATCACCGAAAGCCGATCAAAAGCCAGCACCCGGTTCGGAAGCCTCGTCAGCTGGTCCATCCCGCTCTGGTGGGCCCAGATGGAGTCGACCGCGGCTGCCGCGATCTGCTGCCGTGACTCGGACTTCCGCCGAGACTCATCGCCTGCATGAGCGGCCAGGTCGCGGGCCAGCCCGCCCGCTACCAGACTCAGACCGTCCAGGCTCGCTAATGAGAGATCTCGCGCTTCGCGGTCGAGAACGCACAGCAGGCCGAAAGGCCGGCCCGTATCGTCGAGTATGGGAACTCCGCGGAAAAACTGGAATGGCTCTTCGCCCGGCATGTCCAGTACCGTGAATTCCTCTTCCACCGGGATCTCGAACGGGGCATCGCCCGCGACTATTCCATCGGCCGAGGGAGTGAAGCCGGTGGCCGCGGCGAAGAAGCTCTGCCCGCGGTCGGCCAGTACGACGGCAGCCATCGGGGCCTCACACAGAATGCTCGCCAGCCGCACGGCCTCGTCGAGGGATTCGTACGGCAAATCGATGTCTTGCGTGTCGTGGAGCTCGTGGGCGGTGAGGTCCGCGGAACCGGTCGCCTGGGGGCGTAGTGATTTCATTGGCCTGGAGTTGTGCAGATTTCAAGCCACACTCCGGCCCGGTAGCGCTCGATGACTGCCGCCTACTACAACTATATAGAATGCAGCTAGTTACGTGACTCGTAGAGAGGATCTTGGGCGAGATCCTGGCCTGGCGGGTTGTCTAGCTCGCTGGCTCGGTCCCAAGAACCCGGCGATTCGCCACCAGGAGCCTGCGTAACTCGGTTGTGCGTGGCGGCTTGACGCGCCTCGGCCAGACTACTCGTGCCGCAGCGCCTCGATGGGGTCCAGCCTGGCGGCCCTCTGGGCAGGCCACAGTCCGAAGAAGATCCCGACAGCGGCGCTGAAGGCGAACGCCACCGCGATGGATTCGGGCGAAATCAGCGTGTTCCAGCCCTGGAGCCGGGCCAGCGCGATCGCACCCGCCGACCCCGCCAGAATGCCGAACACTCCGCCCAGCAGGCACAGCACGACAGCCTCGACGAGGAACTGCGAGAGAACGCTGCGTCGCGTCGCCCCGACAGCTTTGCGGAGACCGATTTCCTTCGTGCGCTCGGTGACGGAGACCAGCATGATATTCATGATCCCGATCCCGCCCACCAGCAGGCTCACGGCCGCGATTCCAGCCAGTAGGAAGGTGAAGGTCTCCGTGGTCTCCTGAGCCGTGCTCAGGAACTCGGCCCGGTTACGGAGCCGAAAGTCGTTGGACTGTCCGGGCCGGATGCGGTGTTCCTTCCGAAGCACACCCTCGATGTCGACCATGGCGGCCATCATCATGTCGGGATCGTGTACCCGGACGGTGATCGAGCGCAGCCGGTCGGACCCGTGCACGCGAAATTGGCCCGTCTTCAGCGGGATGAGGATCTGCTCATCAGGATTGCTGAACCCCTGGGACCCCTTCTCGCTCAGCACCCCCACGATCTCGAACGGAAGTCCGCGAATCATTACCTGCTGACCGATCATGGCCACCGGATTCCCGCCCAGCTGCTCGGGAACGTCGCTTCCGAGCACGGCCACCCGGCGCCGGGAGTCGTTGTCGCCGACGCTGAACATCTGACCGGCCGTAACCGTGTAGCTGTTCACCTCGGCGTATTCGGGCACCGTGGCGACGATGCTCAGATTGGCGTTCTGATTACCGAATTTGACTTGATAGTTGCCGGACATCTCCGGGACGACGTTCCGGAATAGCGAAGGGTCGGCGCTGAGCGCATAGGCATCGTCCGTCGTCAGGCTGACTCGCTGGCCGCTGGCTATCCCGAACGAAAAAGATTGCCCGGCGAAGACTGACAGAAGGTCGGTTCCGAGCGCCTGAATCTGCTCCTCGACGGCCTGTTTGGCGCCACTTCCGAGCGCAACCATGGTGATCACGGCCCCGACGCCGATAACGATGCCGAGCATCGTGAGCGCCGAACGAAGCACGTTGGCCCGAATCGCGGCCAGGGCTACCGAGATGGCCTCCATCAGGCGCCGCTCAGCTTCCGCTGGTTCATTCAGCTGCCGCTGGCCTATTCAGCTTCGGCTGGTTCATTCAGCTGCCGCTGAATCCCGGAAGTCCGGTCCGTCCTCGGACCCGCTCCTGGAAGGATTGCTGTGACTGGATCAGACTCGAGCTAGGCAGCACCAACACGCTGTCCGCTTCGGTGACGCCGCTGATGACCTCGGAGTAGTCCAGATCGGTCAGCCCGGTCACGATTCTCGTCGCGGTGGGCTGACCATCGCGGACCACGAACACGACGTATTCGCCGCCGAAGTCCGCGGCCGACGTGGCCGGCCGGCGCGAACGCTGACCGCCGTCGGCGCCTGCATCACCGCCGCCGGGTCCACCGCCACCGTCACCGCGTTGACCGCCTCCTCCGGGCCCGCGACCGCTGCCCGGGCCGCCTCCGAGCGAGCCGCGCATCTGCTGCATGATGGCGCGGTCCGCGTCTGTGAGATCCTGGAACCCACCCGACTGCAGCCTCGTGAGCACGGGCTGCACCTGTGCCACCGTGAGTCCCTCCGGCAGGGTCACCTGCCGGCCCCGGAACTCGATTGTGCGGCCCCCTGCCTCGTCAGCCCCTGCCCCGTCAGCCGCCACGTCGCCTGCGTCACCGCTGGAACCCGCGGGCCCGCCACCCTCGCCGCCACTTTCGCGCTCGACCTGGGCCGCCAGCTGCGCCTGCACGGTCTCCATATCGAGACCCAGAACGGCGGCCGCTGAGCTCACGTCGTTAGGGGTCCGGAGCGCTGCGTTGGGAACGGTAAGCACGCCGTCCTTGCGGCCGATGTGGATCTCGACTTCGGCGCTCATGCCTGACTTGAGCAGACCATCGTCATTGGGAATGCGGGTCAGAACCGGAAACATGGTGACGTTCTGCTGCGTGACCGCCTCCGGCTCGATCTTCAGCACCCGACCGGTAAAACGCCGTCCGGGATGGGCGTCCACGGTTATCGTGGCCTCCAGGCCCGCTTCGACGCGCCCGATGTCGGTCTCGTCTACCAGCGTCCGAATCTGAACCGTGTCTAGGTTCGCCATGCGCAGAAGTAAGGAGCCCCCACTGACGTTCGAACTCGCCGACTGGATGACCGTCCCAACCTCGACGGTCTTGCTCAGGATGATGCCGGCGGCGGGAGCCCTGATCTCCGTGTCTTCGTAGGCGATCCGGGCGTCCTCCAGGTTCCGATCGGCCCGAACCAGTGATGCGGTGGCGTTGGCATGTTGGAGCCGCGCATTCTCGAATTCCTCGTCCGTCACGATCTGCGAGTCATGCAGGGCCTCGGACCTCGCGAGCTGAGACTCGGCGTTGGCGAATTGGGCTTTCGCCACGACCAGATCCGCCTGGGCCTGAGCAAGCGCGTTCCCGGGGATTCGCTGATCCACCCGTACGAGAAGGTCGTTCGGCTCGACGTGATCTCCCGTCTCGACCGCCACGGCGATGATCTCACCCGACGCCTTCGACTTCACCTCGATAGTCGTCACCGGCTCCACCTGACCCGCGGCGTTGGCCGCCACGATGATATCGCGCGTCTGCACCGGTACGATGCGGTATACCAGGGTTTCTTCCTCCCCGTTTCCACAGGCTGCTACGGACGCGGACATGAGCAGGAGAGCCACCACAGGGACGAATGCCGCCCGTGGCCCCGTACGCCCTGCCGGACTCGTGACCAGACTATCGGTCATCAATCCTCCTGCCCTCCGAGCGGTTCGTAGACCGTCCGAATCTCGACCTCCCGCCCCCCCTGGGGAAGCTTGAGCTTCGTGGTGACGATTAGCTGTCCGGTGCGATAGTCGATTTCGTATCGGCGCTCAGCGCCTCCCCGGCCGCCCGAGGTCTTAACCACAAGAGCGGCATCCTTCCACTCGGAAACGGTCTCTATCTCGTTCCCGCGCGGGTCGGTGGTCTTCACGGCGGTTCCGTCTGGGCGGTAAGTCCGGGACGTTCCCTCACGGGCGATCATCACAACCAGCGAGTCATCCACAGCGATTGAGAGTTCGCGGGACGCCTCTACCGCGTCGCCGAATCCTCCGCCTCCAGGACGCCGCTGGCCGCCGGCCGCACCGCCCTGTCCTTCACCGCCACCGCCGCCCGCACCGGGTCTTCGGCCTCCGCCGCCGCCCGGCCTGCGTCCACCACCACCGGGCCGGCCCCGGCCCCCGAACGCCTCGCGAAGCTTGGTAGCGGGATCATCGCTGGCGTTTCGGTTGAGCAGCCATTTGCCGGCGATTCGCGCCTGCATGGCGGGCTCGTCGCCACTCACCACGGCCTGCGCGGCTGCCGCACCCTCTTCCGAATCCTGAGCTACAGCGCTGCCCGTGTTCAGAAACACGAACGCTCCAGATACCGCTGCAACCACGAATACTCGTCTCATGTCCATGTCCTCTCTAGTCTATCCATTTCCGTTGTTCGCCGCGCGGCTGTACTTGTCGCGGTGCGTGCGAACGGCTAACACATGACACGTCAGGCTTCGGGAGCGTTAGCGTCACCAGACCGAGGCGATCCGAAGCGGCCTAACGAACCAACCCCTCTGCCTGTCAGTACCCGGAGAGCGGCGACCTTCGAGTCCGGAGAAGCCTGGGAGCCTGTGAGGTGAGCGAGATCTCGGATATCGGAGACACGGCACTTGTAGAACTGACCCGGGCCGGGGACGAGAGGGCTTTTGGCCTCCTCATCCGCCGTCATTACCGCGTCGCGTTCGCCATCGCGCTCGGGCTGCTAGGAGAACGGGCCGACGCAGAGGATGTGTGCCAGGATGCGTTTATCCGGGCTCTCGAGAAGATCGACGAGTGCCGCGATCCCGATCGTTTCGCGGGTTGGCTGCTGAGAATAGTGCGTAACCGGGCCCACAACTACCGCAGCTATGAGCAGGTCAGGAAAGCCGGGGATTTGGACGGCGCGAATCTGGCCAGCCGGGCGGATCCCGGCCGCGACCTCGAGACGAGCGACCTGGGGCGCCGACTGGCAAAGGCGCTGGCCACGTTGCCGGACGTTCCGCGGCAGATTGTGTTGCTGCACGACATGGAGGGATGGAAGCACCGGGAGATAGCAGACTTGCTGGATATTTCGGAAGGCATGTCCCGGCAGCATTTGTTCGTGGCCCGCAAGAAGCTGAGGACGCTGCTTGCCGGTCCCACACAGACGCAGCCGAGCGCCGCGCCCCTGGAGAGCCGCGTAGCTGAAGCAAACGGAGACTACTGAGATGAGCGAGCACGAACAGGACAAGCCGATCGATTTCGCCGGACTGGATCCGACGCTCGATGAGGTGCGCTTTCAAGGCACGGTTCGGCGTATCCTCGACGAGGCGCGGCCGATCCTGGCCGGACGCCGGCCCGACTCGGTTGAACACCCGCGCGAACTCAGCGCGGTCGCTGCGATCGGGAGCTGGTGGAGGCCGCTGACAGCGGCGGCCGCCGCGCTCGCCCTCGGCTCCGCTACGCTTCTTTCAGGCGCGCAGCCGGCTGACGACACCGCTGGTGACACCACAGGATTCGCGGAGGCGATGGGAATCCCCAGCGTGCTGGCCGGCTGGGTGCAAACCGAAGAGGCTCCGGCTACGTCGGAACTGTTCGAGCTGTACTGAAATGACGCACTGACATGAGGCCTAAAGACGTGGGAAATCTGCTATGAACCCGGACAAGTCGTCGAGCGGACAGAACGCAGGACAGAAGCTAAGGCGGCAGGGTGCGCTTCTTCTGATCGCCGTATTCGCGCTAGGCGGCCTGCTGGGCGTGACGGGCGCGCGCGTGCTAGAGGCCCAGGGACAGGCGCAAGAGCGGGGGAAGAGGGCCGAAGGCCACCGTCAGGACTGGCTTCCCCCACACTTCGAGCGGCTCGGCCTGACCGAGGAGCAGCGCGACGAGACCCGAGCCATCATGGAGCGTTACCGGCCGTCGGTCGCTGCGATCATGGCGGACATGGGGCCCAGGTTCAGGGCGGTCATGGACTCGGCGCACGACGAAATCAGCGCCATTCTCACTCCCGAGCAGCGTGAGACGCTGGACTCGATGAGACAAGCGATGGAAGACCGGGCGGGTAGACATGGACTGTTTCCCGGTGGCCCGGGAGCGAAGCAACGCCGGGGCCGGAGGCGTCCGGGCGCGGAGCCGGCGCCTGAGCCGGCTGCTCAGCCCACGCCCCAGGGTACCTGACCCGAGCTGCGCTCGACTAGGAACCGTCCTCGCCCGGCAGCGCCTGGCGCAAGTGGACATCGAGTTGCGGGTAGGCGATCGTAATCCCCGCCTCTTTGAGGGCGAACCACACCGCCTCGTGTAGTTGTGACCGGAGCTGAGCGCGGTTCCACGGATCCTCCGTCCACACCAACACATCAAACATCACGGCCGAGTCTCCGAACTCGGACATGAACACCAGCGGATCTCGGGCTTTTGAGCGCCACACGGTGCTGACGGCGACCTCTTCCAGCACCTCACGCACCTGTTTCATGTCTGAATCGTAGGACACGCCCACCGGCACGTGAAGACGGTAGAGCGCATCGGTCAGGGTGTAGTTGATCACCGTAGACTGCACGAGCTGTGTGTTCGGCACGAGCATGTCTTCCTCGTCCAGGCCCCGGACTCTCGTGGCCCTAATGCCGAGCGCTTTGATAGTCCCGAATTGTTCACCCACGCGGACGACGTCACCCGGTTTCAGGCTGCGCTCGAACAGCAAGACCATCCCCGCGGCGAAGTTCGCGGTGATGTTCTGCACCGCGAAACCGATCGCCACCGCGAAGACGGCTCCCGCCGCGAACAGGGCGGTCAGGTTGATCCCGGCGTTCTGCACGGCGATGACGAAACCCAGCCCGATAATCACGTACTGGATCAGTTTTGCGGAAACAGCTACCGAACCCGCCTGGGAGACGCTCCGGGAGCGAGAGAAGCGAATCATGGCGCGCCGTACGAGGCGAGCCACGATAAAGGCGAGAAGGATGATCAGCATACTCGTGATCACCGTGGCGCCCGTAATACTGACACCGCCGATTTCCACGATGTGCTGGTTCAGCCCTGCACCTATCGTCCGAAAGAAGTCTCTCACGTGCCCTGACACTCCGAGGTTCGTGCGCCCCATACAGCTGGCCTATGCCAGGTACTTCTGGCAAGTACCGAGGGCCGGGTACTTCTGGCAAGTACCGAGCCACGTAATGTATCTTCCGGTCCTAATTGCGTTGTTGCGTTTGCCGTACCGTTTGCGCCGGATTCTCAGCTACCTGCAGCATGCGAGGCGACGATGGCAGGTTCGATTTCCTTCCTGAAGCAGGTCCACCGAGCCTTCGACGAGGCGGCGACCCATACCGACTTATCGCCTGGCCTTACGAAACAGATTCGCGAGGCGAACAGCGTGTACCAGGTCTCGTTTCCGATCGCGCGCGACGACGGGCGGATCGAGGTCATTGAAGCATGGCGCTGCGAGCACAGCCACCACAAGCTGCCGACCAAGGGCGGAATCCGCTTCAGCACCCTGGTTAACGAAGACGAAACACGCGCTCTGGCCACGCTCATGACGTTCAAATGCGCGGTGGTCGATGTCCCGTTCGGGGGGGCCAAGGGCGGCATCAAGATCGACCGGAGGAAGTACTCGGACGCGGAGCTCGAGAGAATCACGCGGCGGTACGCGTACGAACTGGCATCCAAGAGCTTCATCGGCCCGGGAATCGACGTCCCGGCCCCCGACTACGGCACGGGCCCGCGCGAGATGGGCTGGATCGTGGACACGTACCGCGCCCTGACTTCGGGCGAGCTCAACGCCGAGGCCTGCGTGACCGGCAAGCCGGTGGGCATTGGCGGCATCCGGGGGCGCACCGAAGCGACCGGCCGCGGCGTCTTTTTCGGTCTGCGCGAGGCCTGCAGCATCGCCGAAGACATGGCGGAGCTGGGGCTTTCGACCGGCTTGGCGGACAAGCGCGTCGTTATCCAGGGCCTGGGCAACGTGGGCTCGCACTCGGCTAGGTTCCTGGCCGAAGGCGGCGCGTCCATCGTCGCCGTGGCGGAGTACGAGGGCGCCATTCACAACCCATCGGGACTCGACATCGAGGCGGTGATCGAGCACCGGAAGGACACGGGATCCATCCTCGATTTCCCGGGCTCGACTAACCTCTCTGAGTCCGAAGAGGCGCTCGAACTGGAGTGCGACATCCTCGTCCCGGCCGCGCTCGAGAACCAGATCACCCACGAGAACGCGCCGCGCATCCAGGCAAGAATCATCGGGGAGGCAGCCAACGGTCCGACGACGGCCGATGCGAACGACATCCTGCGCCAGAGGGGCGTGATGGTGCTGCCAGACATGTACCTGAACGCCGGCGGGGTGACGGTGTCTTACTTCGAGTGGGCCAAGAATCTCTCACACATTCGGTTCGGGCGGATGCAGAAGCGGGCCGAAGAGGCGTCGCACCGGCGGCTTCTGGAGGCTGTCGAGAGCGCGTCCGGCGCCCACTTTACAGACCTCGAAAAAGATGTGGTCACCGAGGGCTCGGGTGAGGAGCAGCTGGTCAATTCCGGTCTCGAGGAGACGATGCTCGTCGCGTACCACGAAATCCGGGAGATTCAGAAGCGGCTCGGCGACAAGGCTGACCTGCGGGTCGCCGCACTGGTGAGCGCAATTGAGAAGATCGCGATCACCTACAGCCTGCTCGGCATTTTTCCGTAGGTGCGATCCGGTGCGCTATAGGCAGGTGATCTCTTGATTGCACAAGCGTTTCGCGGGTGGACGGCGGTCGATCCGGCCACGGGTAAGGAAGTAGCGGCCTACGAGCTCATGACCGACTCCGAGGTCGGTGTGATCATCGCGCAGGCGAGGGCCGCGCAAGAGAGTTGGCGCTGGAAGAATATCGAGTTTCGGGCCCGTCGTCTGGTGCAGCTCGGCCGAGTGCTGCGGGATCGGGTCGACGAGTGGGCTGAACTAATGGCCCTAGAAATGGGCAAACCGGTGCGGCAGGGCCGGGACGAAGTGGAGAAGTGCGCCCGGCTGGCGGACTACTATGCTGAGAATGGCGCCACCTTCCTGGCACCGGAGATGGTGGAAACGGAGGCCGCCCGGAGCTACGTGATGTTCAGGCCGCTCGGGCTCGTGCTGGGCATCATGCCCTGGAACTTCCCTTTTTGGCAGGTGGTCCGGTTTGCGGCTCCCGCGCTCCTGGCGGGCAATGGAGGTCTCCTCAAGCACGCTCCGAACGTGCCCGGCTGCGCCGCGGCCCTCGAGGAACTGTTCCTGGAAGCCGGGTTTCCGCAGAACCTGTTCCGGTCGCTTCGCGTGGATACCGATCAGGTGGGAGAGGTGATCGATCACCCCGCCGTGAGCGCCGTCACGCTCACGGGTAGCGCCCGGGCCGGCCGGGCCGTCGCGGCTCGGGCCGGAGCGGCTCTCAAGAAGACCTTGCTCGAGCTGGGCGGCAGCGACCCCTATCTGATTCTGGACGACGCCGATGTAGAGGCGGCCGCGGAGCTTGGGGCGACAAGCCGGCTCATCAACTCAGGCCAGAGCTGTATCGCAGCCAAACGCTTCCTGGTGACGGAATCGCTGCGAGAGGCGTTCGAGACGCTGCTGACGAAGCGTTTTTCCAGCGCCGTCGTGGGCGATCCGCGGGCCGAGAACACGGAAGTCGGTCCCCTGGCGCGCCACGACCTGCGGGACGCGCTTCACGAACAGGTCAGCCAGAGTCTGGAGGCGGGCGCGCGCTGTCTCGTCGGCGGTCAGCCGCTGGAAGGGCCCGGCGCCTTCTACGCTCCTACCGTACTCACCGACGTCCGGCCAGGCATGCCGGCCTTCGACGAGGAGCTTTTCGGGCCCGTCGCGGCCGTCGTGCCGGTCGCCGACGAAGGCGAGGCGATCGAGTTCGCCAATCGGTCCACCTTCGGCCTGGGGGCCGCCGTGTTCACGGCGGACTCCGAGCGCGGCGAACGTATCGCGGCCGAGCTCCTCGAGGCTGGAGCCTGCTTCGTGAACGACTTCGTACGCTCAGACCCGCGCCTCCCCTTCGGCGGAGTCAAGCAGAGCGGTTACGGACGAGAACTGGGCTCATTCGGAATCCGGGAGTTCGTCAACGTGAAGACAGTGGTGGTGAGCTAAGGCGTCTAACGCGCGGAGAAGGTAAGGAGCACGCCAGCGCCCTGTCCGCCCTCCGGCCTGGCCTGCGAATCGCGCAAGAGCCGTCCCCCCGAAAGCGAACCCAAGAGGCGCGATCGACAGCCAAACTAGCTAGTTTGCAGGCATGAATCAGCACGGATCGCACCATGAACGATAGCGGACAACACGACTCCGAGTCAGGATCGAATACCGGGGCCGAGGAGTTCGTCCGCGCGCTGCGCCGGAAGCACATGGTTCAGATTGCGGTCATCTACCTCGGCGGCGCCTGGGTGTTCATGCAGGCGATCGGTTTCTTCCGCGAATTCTACGGCCTTTCCCGAAAGCTCCTGGACATCGTCATTCTGCTCGCCGTCCTGGGATTTCCCGCCGTCATGCTCATCGGTTGGTTCCATGGCGAGGAGGGGCGCCAGGGAATCTCGCGCACTGAGCTCTGGCTCATTACGACGCTCCTGGTTCTGGCCAGCATCGGCACTTACCGCATCACCGTCGCGGACGAAGCGGCCACCGCCGAGAGTGATGCCATTGGCGCACCGGGGGCAGCGGCCAACGGGGTCCGGCAGGTGAGTCAGGGCGGCACTGTCGATCTGGGCCTCGGGTCGGTAGCCATTCTTCCCTTCACCAACCACGTCGCCGACACCGCGTTGAGCTGGCTTGGACCCGGTCTGGCGGACATGCTTACGACGAACTTCGCACAGCGAGAGGACCTGCGCGTGGTCGGGCGGCAGCGCTTGTACGACTTGATGATGGAAGCGGGCCGGGAAGAGACGGAAGAGATTCCCGATAACCTGGCTCTCAGTATTGCCAGCCGTGCCGGCGCTCGCCTGGTTGTGCGGGGATCTATCGCCGGATCGGCGTCGGACTTGGCCATCGATGCGCAGCTGATCGAGCTTCAGGACGGTACGGTCATCGGAGGCGAAAGAGTACGAGGCTCGGACATCTTTGCTCTCGTGGATACGCTGTCAGCCCGCCTGATGGGCCGTATGGACTCGCGAACTCAAGCCCGGCCACCGGTTCCATCGCTCACCACTCGCAACCTCGACGCGTTTCAGGCTTTTCACCAGGGGGTGCAGGCTGAGCGAGAGCAGGATCCGGCTCGGGCAAAGGCTCGTTTCGAGGTCGCCGTCCGGCATGATTCGACCTTCTCGCTGGCGTGGATGCGGCTCGCATCGATGGCGTCGGAAGAGGAAGTCAAGAACAGGTACATGAAGAACGCACTGCGCCAGGTGCCGGCGATTCCAGATCTCGATCCGTCAAGCGAAGAATTCGCGGCCGCGCTGGACTCTGTGCTCAAGGTGGCCAGCCGCCTCCGGGCCGCCGGAGAGGCCAGCGCTGCTCTCTCGTCGATCAGAGTGTTTGTGGAGCCCGTCGAGACACCCGTCGTCGCGCCGGCGGCGCCGGCGATTAGCCCCTAAGGCCGGCAGTAGCGCCGGCATCCGGCGCCAGTATGCCGGAAACAGTTACAAAGCTCGGAGAAGCGCCACGTAGCGCAGGGGCAACAGCAAGGCCGGGATCCTCTTAAGCCGGGCGATTCGTGCCGTTCCCTCCGTGATCTCCTCCAGCATCCGCCTGTCCATGCGGTGCAGGTGCCACTCGTTGTCTTCCTCGGCCAGCGTGGTCAGGACTCGTCTCAGGCCGGGAGTCCGGCTAACCGCACGCTTGGCGCGGTCGATGTTCCCCTCGTTGGGGACGGATACGACGACCCGGCCCGAAGGTCCGGCCACGCGCATCAACTCCCGGATCACCGCGGCTGGATCCGGCACGTGCTCGAGAAGTTCCGTACACACGACGGCCTCGAACGCGGCATCGGGAAACGGGAGAATATCGGCCGTGGCGCGAACCAGCGGCACGTCCCGGCCCAGGCGCAGCCTGGCTCTCTCGAGCATGTGAACAGACAGATCGACGCCGGTTCGGCGGACGCCGGTGAAGCGTTCCAGGGCGTGGCCGGCGCCGCAGCCCACCTCCAGCAGGTGCTCGCCGGGGCCAACGCTGGCCAGAGACACTAGCGCCCGTAGGCGGCGCCGCTCGATCCAGCGGACGAGGGGGTGTGAGTCGGCGTAGTACGCATCGATGTCGTGCCGCGCCACCATCCTCTCGTTCCAGGCGATGAATTCGCGGTCCACGGAAGACGCTGACTTCCGGCGCTCGGGCCGTTCCGGTCCGATTACTGGTGTCTCAGTCATCGACGGAATAGATGAACATAGTATGCCCGAGCACTGCCTTCGGTTCGCGGTTTCGGTACTCGGCGAACGGATCTCCGTCGAGGTAGACGCCCCACAGGTTGGTGGCTGAGATCACCGTGTGGGTCGGCTTCTCGCGGCCGGGCTCTTCGGCGACGGGCCGAGGAAGGATGAAGAACGATTCGAGCGGCAGGTAGTCGATTCCGTACCCATCCGGGTATGCCGATCCGAAGTAGCTTAAGTATACCCGGTCGATTCCGTTCTCTTGCATGTAGTCTCGCAGCTCCAGCAGTCCTTGTCCCCAGTCCAGACTCGAATCGACCAGGGTCAGGTACGCGTCGTCTCTGGACGGAACGTACTCGCTCGTGTAAGCCAGAAAGTGCGGATAGTACGAGAGAGACGAAACGGCATGGGCCACCGCCAGGACGGCGATCGCAGCGCGCCCCGGACGGCCTGAGCGATTCCATATCTCCGCGGCCCCGGCGGCAATCAGCACGCACAGGAACGGCAGCAGCGGAAGGGCGTAGCGGAACCCGATCGCCAGGTCGGAGGTCAGGAGCGCTGCGCCGAACACGACGGCTCCGACGACCGGTGCGCGCAGGGGCGATGCCAGCAGGTCGCGCCACTTCGGCCGGGCCGCTCTGGCGCCGCCGATGACCGCCACCAGGGCCAGCACATGGAGGGCGGCTGGCGTCTTGAGAAGCAGCAGGACCGGAAACGCATACCACCAGCCGGTCATGCTCGTCTCTCCTAGCAGAAACGCCGGGTAGTCGTGGCCTCCGCTCACGTGGCCGAGCGTGTACCACATGCCGTAACGAAACTCCCACAGCGTAAAATCACCTCGGTATACCAGTATAATTGTGGCCAGACTCGCGGCGATGGCGGCCGAGATTGAGCGCGCGACACCGGCCCGCCAGGCTTTGTCCTTTCCTCGATGCGCGGCCTCGAGAACGAGCAGCACTCCGGCTACGGGCACGAGGACAAGCGCGCTGAACTTGGTGCACAGAGCCAGCCCGACCAGGACACCGGCCATCGCTCCGCGCTTCCAGCCTGGCCGGCGGAGGGCTGCGTCCAGGGCCCACACAGCCGCGAAGTAGAAAACCGCGACCGGGATGTCGTTGTACGCTACTCCGCCGTGCGCCAGCACGTCCGGGAGGAAGGCGACGAGCCCGGCCGCCAGAAGGGCTGGTCCTTCACCGACGGCCGAGCGGGCCAGCGTGTAGGTCAGGAGGACGAGAGAGAGCGCGAACAGTGCCGCGGGCAATCGGGCCAGAAAGGCGAGGCGCTCCGGATCGTTGCCGGTTCGCCAGAACAGTTTCTCCGCGTACTGGTAGCGATAGCCGAAATCCAGAGGTGTGGGCGTGATTTCTTCGGGGAGGGTCGGGTTCGAAAGATGTATGGGCAGTCCGTACACGTACTTGAGAAGCGGGGGATGCTCACGCGTCAGATCAAAGCGGCCCAGCTCGAACCCGCGGGCACCTTCGGCGGCGACTGCTATCTCGTCGAACGTGGTGGAGGTGCGCCGCATGGAGCCGATGATAGCCGCGCCCGCGATCGCGAGGATCGCTCCGAGAATGACGGTTCGCTTCCAGGACGTGATCACCGCTTCGAACCTAGTCCCGGTTTTTGCCGGACGCCACGCTGTGTTGTCTCCGCATGGGCGCGGTTAGATTCGGGTTTTCGGGCTTCACTGGCTCTCGAAGCACTCCAATAGGTGGCATGACGACGAACGCCGGCGCTCACAGCGAACTCTCAGTTGTCGCCCCATGCCTCAACGAGCGCGACAATCTCCGGGAGCTCACAGATCGTGTATTGAAGGTCTTCGACGAACGGGCCATCGACGGTGAGCTCGTGCTGGTCGATGACGGGAGCGACGACGGGACAACTGAGCGTATAGGCGAGCTCGCGGCGCGCCATGCCCCGCGTGTCACG
>JAZGCO010000101.1:0-2167 GCA_036476995.1 Gemmatimonadota bacterium | reverse complement strand
TTCACTGGCCCAGGCCGTCCCGTAGATCCGCTGCAGCATGGCGTTTCGGGAGTCGCCGCGCCAGTAAGCGCCAGCTAACTTCATCAGCTTGAACGCCTGGCCGAGCCGCCCTGTAGACGGCAGATGGTGCCCGCGACACAGATCGATGAACTTGCCTTGCCGGTAGAGTGTCAGCGTCTCGTCGGCAGGGATACTGGCAATGATTTCCGCTTTATAGACCTCTCCTTGCTCGGTGAAGAACTGCACGGCCTCGTCGCGATTCCAGACTTCCCGAACGATCGGCTCGTCCCGGTCGACGATCTCTCGCATACGCGCCTCGATCGTTTCCAGATCCGCAGGGGTAAACGGCTCCTCGCGGGCAAAGTCGTAATAAAACCCGTCCTCGATCGCCGGGCCGATCGTGACCTGCGTATCGGGATAAAGCTCCTTGACGGCCTCGGCCATGACGTGAGCTGCGTCGTGTCGCAACAGATCCAGCCCTTCCGGGGAGCTTCTGGTCAGGATTTCGATGCTGACATCGTGGTCGATCGTCGCGGTCAGATCGTGAAGCGAACCGTCAACCCTGATTGCTACGGCATCCTTCGCCAGCCTGGGGCCGATCGAGGCCGCTGCCGCGAGACCGGTCACAGGTTCTGGGAATCGTTTTTCCGTTCCGTCGGGTAAAGTTACTACCGGCATGGTGCTCCGCCTCGCGCGCTCGGCTCCGCATTGTACGAGATGTGGGCCTCGCTGCAGAACTAATCGCTGAGCCGCTGCACTTAGTCGTTTCGCCCCGATGCCCACTGCGGACTGGTTCGCGCGTGTGGCCGCGACGGTGAGGAGTAGACGTCGAGCACTGCGAAGAGGTCGCCTGGCAGGCGGCTAGTTCGGCGCGCCGGCAGAAGAAGAGGGGGGATGCGGGGACTGAGTTTAGAGCGATTTGGACTTGGACGAGCTGTCTTCCGGACGGTTGTAGCGGGCACGGCCTTGCATCATGAGCCCGGCGCCATCGTCACAGACGTGGGCGACGATCGCCTTGCGGCGGTGCAGTCGCACCGTGTCATTGAGGCTGACGGCAAACACGAGGTCGACAATCGAACCGGCGGGGATCCCGAGGGACTCCAGCTCCACGAAGACGCCCGTGGCCGACAGGTCCCGTGCCCGGCAGCGACGAACCTTGCCGCCCGGTACGGACAGGTACACGGTCGTGGATATCCTGTTTCTCTCAAGCAGACGTCTTTCCAACAGCCTGCGCCTCCCTCGGAGTTCGGTAGATGTGCTTGCCGCGAAGGATGCGCCCGGCGGACACGAAGTCAAAACCGGCGGATTATGTTGACACGGCCTCCGCTGAGGCGATCTGAGCCGCTCCAGGCTGGCGCAGCGCCAAACCCTTCTAGTGCGGGCCCTGGAGCGGACCGGTGCGCGATCCAGCCGGGTCCGGAGACGAGATTTGAGCCGGCCAGGCCGGCCGAGGAGCCCATTATGTAGCCCCGTTCGCGCTTAGCTCGCCTGGCTCGGATTATTCTGCCGCCTGGCTAGGGTCGGCAGACCCGCAGAGCCCATGTAGACCGTGCCGTCGCGAAAGCTCCTCAGGACTCCCCATCGTACTCGATGACAGCGCCTTGAACCGGGCCTGACCGCGGCTCGAGCAGGCTGTCGGACGTAGTAAGAATCTACTGCGGCGGCGGGATCTCGGTCGATTTGCTCGGCAGGCTCTCCGCTCGGTGTGGGTCCGACCTGGACCATCGGGCGCAAGCTTGCAACAGACGCGGAAAACCGGTTGTTGACACCTCTGACCCTAGGTCGGACAATGCTCGGCTTGTGTTCGCGGAGGGGTACCCAAGCGGTCAACGGGGGCAGACTGTAAATCTGCTGGCTATGCCTTCGTAGGTTCGAATCCTACCCCCTCCACCAGTAATGGTGGTGGGGGTAATCGGTGCGGAATGCGGGTGTAGTTCAACGGTAGAACCTCAGCCTTCCAAGCTGATGATGGCGGTTCGAGCCCGCTCACCCGCTCCATCGAACACAAGGTGGTGTACGTTAAAGCAGCTTCAAGGAACTCGAGAGGAGTCTCATGACAAGGCTCAAGGGCGGGCTCGAACGTTTCCCGCCCACATAGCTCAGTGGTAGAGCACTTCCTTGGTAAGGAAGAGGTCACCGGTTCAAGTCCGGTTGTGGGCTCCAAGGT
>JAZGCO010000100.1:0-100867 GCA_036476995.1 Gemmatimonadota bacterium | reverse complement strand
CGCTCGGGACAGTGACGCAGCGACTGGCCTCGCATCCTTCAGCAACATCGAAATGCAGATGCGGAAATCGGCTCTGCCCGGAATTGCCCGATAGTGCTAGCGTGTCCCGAGCCAGGACGCGATCGCCCACCGCCACTCGGATGCTCCCCTGCTGCAGATGGATGTAGCGGGAGAACCGCCCATCTTCGTGCTGAACAACGACGAGGTTCTCGTCGCCTGTCCTGTTTGTTCCGTCCGGTTGGCCCGAACGGACTGTGAGAACCTGCCCGGCCCGTGCTGCAAGTACCGGCGTACCCATGGGCATACGAAAATCGAATGAGTAGCGAAACCGGCCGGCATGCGAGGGGCTGGCGCAGTTTCCTTGCGTGAGCTCGAAGGCTTGCCCGATTCCGAACGGAAGGACGTAGAGCGGCTCGAGGCCCGCGGCAGGACCGCACCCTCCAACCAGTGGTGCGGCCGGAGGCGAAATGCGAGATCCGGCTCCGTCCTCAACAGCGGCGGAAGCGCACCCCAAGCACAGGACAGCTATGGCTACGGCAGCCCATGCCCCGCCCGTGCCTGATCTCCGCATCAACTTCCAGCCCCCTGACGTGTCCATGGCTAACGCGGGAGCCGGCTGGTGCTTCCCAGTCCGCCGGCCCGTTCGGTGCTGACGGCCACCGTGCCCTCTGTCCAGTCGGCTGTCTCGACACCGTTCAGCACGACCTCGCGATGCGCTCCCCGTGCGCGATGGCCTGCGGTCGGTCGGAAGAGTTGAGAGTCGGCACGAACCACTCGTCCGCGTAGTCGGCGTCAACTGTACCGGGTGAGTTCTGCACTGTGAGGTTGCGCTTCCAGGCCATCGACGAGCGGATGCGAATCTGGCCTTCGTAATCGGCCTTCACCCAGTCCGGACTGTCGGAGCCCACGCTATGCCACCGCGCCTTCAGACTCGGCGGCACGTTTCTGCTGGATCGCCTGCCAGACCCTAGGCGGCGTGAAGGGGAGTTCGTCCATGCGCACACCTACGGCGTCGTAGATCGCGTTGGCGATCGCGGGCAGGGACGGGTGCAGCGGACCTTCCCCGGCCTCCTTGGCACCATACGGTCCCTCTGGGTCGTTCGACTCGATGATCAGAGACTCGAAGTCCGGGCAGTCGAGCGAAGTGGGGATTCGGTAGTCAAGCAGTGACGGGGCGTCGTGCAGGCCACCCTCGTGCTCGCCCGCCTTCACCATGTGGTGCTCCATGATGGCCTCGGCGAAGCCCATGTAGGCCGATCCCTCCATCTGGCCCTCTACGAGCATCGGATTGAGCGCTTTTCCGCAGTCGTGGGCCACCCAGATTTTCTTGACTTCCACAAACCCCGTGTCCGTGTCGACCTCGACCTCTGCTACATGCGCGGTGAAGCTGTACGCGGGTGAGGCACCGATCGTTCCACCCCGATAGTCGCCGTGCACGTCCTTCGGAGTGTTGTAGTGACCAACCGAGCCCAGCGTGCCGTGCTCGGTTTCAGCGATCTGAAACGCCTCAGCGATCGGAATGCGGTGCTCAAGATCGTCCGTAGCCCGGGCATCGAAGGCCCATCCGCCCGCGAGGCGAATCCGATCAGGGTCGATGTCCCATTCTCGGGCCACGGATCCACGCACCTTGGTCGCCAGTTCGCGGCAGGCCATCAGCGTCGCGTTGCCAACCATCAGTGTTTCGCGGGACGAATACGCGCCCAGATCGACCGGCACCAGGTCGGTATCGGCCGAGAACACCCGTACATAGTCCAGCGGAACGCCCAGTTCCTCGGCGACGATATAGGCCATGGTGGAGTCTGACCCCTGACCAATCTCCGACGCTCCGTGCAAGACAGTGACTCGGCCCGAACGCTCGATCTGCACCTGCGCGGCCGCCTGAGGCATCAGGTTCGGATAGATGGGGTAGTTGGTCCCGGAAATGTAGCAGGAACCGGCCACTCCCAGCCCTCGGCCGTATTCGAGTTTTCCGTACCGGCCTTTCCATTCGCTGGCTGACTCCACGGCGTCGAGGCACTCAAGAAACCCGTTCGACTGGACCTTGAACTCGTTGATGGTCCGGCCCGTGCCCATGAAGTTCCGGCGGCGCAGTTCGATGGGATCGAGACTCAGCTTCTCGGCCACCTTGTCGAGCGAGATTTCGAACGCAAACCTCGGCTGCACGGAGCCGTGCCCCCGCTTCGGCCCGCAGGGCGGCTTGTTGGTGTACACACGGTTCGACTCGAAGCGGTATGAGTCGATTGTGTAAGGTGCGGTCAGGAGCTGCCCGCTGTAGTACGCCGTGACCAGACCGAAGGAGGCATAGGCTCCGCCGTCCAGCAGACTGCGCGCATCGACAGCTTTGATGCGGCCCTTCTTCGAGACGCCGACCTTATACCACATCCGCATTGGATGCCGGCCCCGGTGTGAATAAAAAACCTCCTCGCGCGTGTAGAGGCACTTGACCGGCCTCCCCGTTCGAAGAGCCAGGAGTGCCACACAGAACTCCAGGTCGAACGGCTCAGACTTACCTCCGAAGGCGCCGCCCACCGCAGGCTGGACGACGCGGACTTTGGCCACGTCCAGCTCGAGCACCCGGGCAAGTTCGCGCTGGAGGTAATGGGGCACCTGAGTAGATGACCACACGGTCAGAATCCCGTCCTGTCCGACCTCGCCAATGGCGCAGTGCGGTTCGATAGGAGTGTGCGTGGTGCCGTGGAAGTAATAGTCACCCTCTACGGTAACGTCGGCAGCCGCCATGTTTTCGGATACTTCGCCGAACTCCAGCTTCACCTGCTTCGTGATGTTCCCGTTGCGGCCTTCCTTCTTCGCGGCGTGGATCTGAACGTCCATGCTGTCCAAGGCCTCCTGCGGATCGAGGAGATAGGACAATTCCTGGTACTCGACGTCGATCAGACCAAGCGCGGCGTTGGCCGTGTCTTCGTCAACCGCCGCAACGCAGGCCACTCCATCGCCCACGAATCTGACCTTGTCCGTGCATAGCGCGTTCTCGTCGCGCGTCCACGGAATGATCCCGTATGGAATGGGCATGTCGGCCCCGGTGACCACACCATGAACACCGTCCAGCGCTTCGGCGGCGGACGTATCGATAGACAGAATGCGGGCGTGGGGATGCGGGCTGCGGAGGATCTTGGCGTGCAACATGCCGGGTAATACAATGTCATCGGTGTAGACCATGCTTCCCGATGCTTTGCGCAGGCTGTCCTTGCCCCGATTTCGGCGCCCGAGAACGTGAAGACCTTCAGCCAGGTCCTCGAGTTCGTCCTCGCTAGCGGCGGCCGCGCGTTGAAGTAGGTTCAGTTCGTCGAGTAGCATGTCTCAAACTCGGTGGTTGGTAAGCGGCTCCTGCCGACAGTCACGGTACGAGTAATCTACGTCGTGATCGGCTAGCAGGGCGACTGCCCTACGGCACGTACCACAGTTCCGGTACAAATCAACTGTAGCGCCGGTGCCCGCTTTCGCTTGCCGGTCCGTCTGGTTTGTAGCATGATCGCAAAGTTCGATTCAAACTGCTGCCGATCGACAAAATGGTCCGGAAGCGGTCCACGCGCGACACTAAGTGAGGTCAACCATGTCACGGTTGGGAATCCCCCTTTTGCTGGCTTCCGCCGCCGGTGTCTATCTCTTCGCTCCGACCAGTTCCAGCAACATAACCGAACCGCCCAGCGCCTCGACCAGCCCGGGCGTGGTCTTCGAGATGGAGATTACAGATCACAGTGAGAGTCCGCCCGTCGTTTACGACACAGAGATCATGGCAGAGGGCGCCAACTACAAGATGAGCATGACGGGCGGCCCCGGTGGCGGGATGTTCGAGATGATCTTTCGGGGCGACCGGCGTGAAATGCTCATGGTCAGCCACGAAGAGCGATCCTACTTCGTCATGAACCAGGAAACGATAGCGGCGATGGCCGGGATGTTCGCTAAGGTCGCCGAAATGATGGAGCGCATGCCAGAGGCTCAGCGTGACGCCATGATGAAGGCGCAGGGAATGGGCGGGGCAGAGCAGACAGAACTGCGAAATACGGGAGACAAGGCAACAAGGCAGGGCTACCCGTGTGTCAAGTATGAAGTCTTGCGCGGCGGACACGTCATCCGGGAGATGTGGGTCACCGACTGGGACAACGTTGATGGCGGCGACGAGGCCTACGCGGCCCTCGAGGGGATGGTCTCGTTCGTGGGTGAGATGATGGAATCGTTCAAGGGGTTCGGCCCCATGGCTGAAATGGGCAACGAGTTCGATAAGATGAAGGAAATGAACGGATTACCGGTCGAGTCCAGAGAGTTCGACGACAGCGGAACGCTCACAGGCGAAAGCAGGTTGAAGTCGGCTTCGCGGAAAGCGATCGACGAGGCGGAGTTCGAGCCGCCGGCCGGGTACAAGAAGCAGGACATGGGCCGGGGCTTTTAGGTGGCGAAGCCCCCGATTTAAACGACCGCTAACGCCGAAAAGCCACTACGTCGAGCACGTTGGGATCCGTGTGGTCGATCCGCTGGACGTTGGTTGGCGGCAGCAGGTGGTTGTACTTGAGTCCGCTCCCAGTATTGAACAGAACTACCCGCTCATCTGCACCTAGCCATCCGTCCTTAACCAGTTTGTCGGCCGCTTTCCAAACGGCTCCACCCTCCGGACAGGCGTACACTCCCTGGGTGACGGCTAGTTCGTGAGCTCCGGCCATCAGATCCTCGTCGCTGACCGCTACCGCAGTTCCGCCGCTCTCCCTAAGAACGCGCAGCATGAGGAAGTCACCGATCGCCGCGGGCACCCGAAGCCCGGAAGCGACCGTCGTCGCGTCGGGGAAGAACTCCGCGTGATCCGCTCCGGTCTCGAAGGCCCGAACGATTGGACAGCACCCCTCGGCCTGCACGACGACCATCCGCGGCCGCATCGAGCCGATCCAGCCCAGCTGTTCCATTTCATCGAAAGCCTTCCACATCCCGATCAGGCCGGTCCCGCCTCCCGTTGGATAGAGGATGACATCCGGTAGGCACAAAGCCGCGCCTACATCGCCCCAAGCGGCCGCCATATCGAAGGCAAGCTCGTATCCCAACGTTTTCTTGCCTTCGATGCGGAAGGGCTCCTTCAACGTGGACAGGTCGAACCAGCCGAAGCGTTCGCAGCCGGCCCGCACGAGCTTGCCGCAGTCACTGATCAGCCCGTTGACCAGATACACATGCGTGCCAGCCGCCCTCGATTCGATGATGTTGGCCGGCGGCGTGTCCTCGGGCATGAATAGAAAGCACTCCATCCCAGCTTTGGCCGCATACGAGGCCGCTGCGCCCGCTGCGTTGCCGGCTGACGGAAGAGCCACAGATGCAGCACCGAGCGCCGCAGCCCGGGTGAGCGCGGCCGATATTCCGCGAGCCTTGAAGCTGCCGGTCGGATTAAGGGCCTCATCCTTAATGAACAGGTTTTCGAACATCTCGAACTCTGCACGGCGCGAGCAGCGGAGGAGCGGTGTACCGCCCTCGCCAAGCGAGATCGCTGCGGACGAATCACTCACCGGGAGGATTTCGTGGAACCTCCACATCGAGTTGATGGAACGGGATCGTACAGCCTCTGGCGTAAACGCCGCCGCCATGGCTTCCAGGTCATATCCGGCGAGCAGCGGCTTCCCGCACTCCACACAAAGGTTCTGGAGACGATTCGGGTCGTGATCGGTTCCACAAGCAGAGCATTGGAGTGACGAATGCATTCTCTTCCTGGCTTGGTTGTCCGCGAGCTGCGCCGGCGCTCAGGTCAGCGATCCGGCGTAGCGTTTTCTGAGAGATTTCAGTAGTTGAGGCGTCACCGCTTCTCCGGTTTCGACCAGATGTTTCAGCCCTATCACGTGATCTGCGGCCTGTCGCGCCATCGCGCGCCTGAGGGGCACGAACCGGATGAGTCCTTTCATGCTGTACGTAATCGATATAGTCGCGGTGGGCTTATCTCACAACGACGCTCAGTCCCGATGCCCTCATGGGTGTCTCCGGTTAGATAGGACTTCGGAACGCCCGCTACGTAGTCCTGCACGTTGCCAAACTGCGACCACACTCTCCAGACCTCGGCGCGTGTGGCTCGAATCTCGATTCCCGCGCCCACTGCATTCTCTCTAGTACTCATGATTTGTAGCCCTCGATTCCTGTTAGTGAATCGCGAGACTGGATGAAAGCGTCTCGCTGCTCCGCGCCGATGGCGGTCAGATAGGGTTCGAGCAGACTCAGTACCTGAGCCGGCATCCCTTCGGGTGAAAGCGCTGAACATTCGTCCACAGCCACTTCTGCGTGAGCCTGCCAGTACGTCATGGTCATACTGATCGCCGCCTGTAGCCGTTGGAGCCGCTCGTGACTCAATGTGAGGCTCAGAACTCCGGCCTGCTGAAGCCGCCCCAATAGTTCTCGACCCTGCTCCGATCGTACTGAGATGATCGATCGATACCGGCTCGCCAGACGAGGAGCGCGCCTGAAAGCTGGTAAACCACTCTATGAGGCGCATGTACGTGATCAGATCCCGCCCACCGCTGTCCAGCGAGCCGACCTGCGACGAACTCTCCTGCAGCATCTGATCGAATATCGCTTCCACAAGCGATTCGATCGTCGGAAAGTGGTAGGTGAGATTTCCGTTGCTGATGGCGAGGGCCGCCGAAATGTCCCGCGACCGAACGTTCGTAACCCCGTTCTCGCTGAACAATCGCTGTGCCGTTTCGATGATCCGGTCTCTCGTCGACACGAGGCCCGCCGGTACCTGTTTAGTGCAGATGCACTATTGGTCAAGTTCATAGTGTGGGGAGCTGCTTGCCAGCCTATGCGAGGACGACCAAGATCCAGCCGGCCACTACGAGATCAAATGCAGCGCAGAGGGGCGGAAACCAGGTCGCGACTCGCGTGCTCACGAGCTGGAGATCGTGCAGCCAGTCCCACAGGCCATGAAGTGCGTAGCCAGCCCCCAGCCACACGACGGATCCAGTCGCTCCCGCATAGGCGAGAACAAGGACTGTTGCCGCTACGGCGAGCTCGGACGCCACGGTCATGGTAGAAGAATTCTGGGCGAGGAGCGCACCCGGATACGTGCACGCGGTCAGGGCCAGAAAGAGCGCCAGGGCCAGATGGCCTGTCTCCGCCAGCGGTCCGTGGACTGAGGCCATGGCTACGGCGGCCGCGGTACAGCCCAGCAGTACGGGTCGGAGGCGCACTACGACGGCACCCTACGATGCAGGCCGAATCGCTGCGTATAAAAGAGAGAGCGTCCGTAGTGCATGAGCGGACCGAGGCCGTTTGCCCTGGCCTCGCGTATGAGAGCGCCTCGGCTAATGAAGTCGGGATCCGGCAGGCCTTCCGTCACCGCCAGAATTCCATCCTCGCGCAATACTCGCGCGCATTCGGCCAGCGCCGCCACGCGGTTCGGTATCTCGCCTAGCACGTGTGACATATAGATGCGGTCGAACGACCCGGCATGGAATGGTAGGCTCGCGCCGTTTGCGCAGACGAGCGGCGGGGCCTCGTCGCCCAATCGGGCCCGGAGCTTTCGAAGCATGGCCAGTTGAATATCAAGGCAGAAGAGCATCCCCTTCGGACCGATCGCAGTAAGCGCTGCCCGGGTCAGATAGCCGTTGCCCGGCCCGATCTCGAGAGCCGCGTGGCCTGGCGCGAGTCCGTGTCTCTGGGCTGCAACAGCAGGTGAGAACCACGACCGCCAGGGAGCAGAGAGAAGCGGCGCAAGGCGAGCCGGGAACGGTGTAGGCCGTCTCCGGCGCGCGACCAGGTGCGCCGCGGTCATCACGGCTATCGAGGCGACCCCGACGACCGCAATAATCCCTGGATCCACCTGGCGCCAGCTACCTTTTCAGGTGCACCGGGACAACGCTCAAGCCTCGGGCAGCGCCGAGCGATTCCAGATACCGGTCCATGGTGCCATGATGGCCCATGAGAAAACGAGACACGAAGCGGAACAGCGGACTGTGGACCTGCCCGTCCTCTGTGATCGTCACTCGTGTACTGTCCCCATTTGGCGTCAGCTCGTACGTCCAGGTTCCCCCGAAAGGCATTCCGTCATCCAGGATTCTTGTGACGAGGCGCGATGGCGAGTTCTCTTCGATCACTTCGATCGGAAGTTCGCCGGTCGTCTGCACGTGCTTCCAGGATTCGTGGCCGGCATGGTCGGGCAGGCGCTCAGTGCTGCGAACGTCCGGCCACCAACTCGAGTAAGCCTGAAAATCCCGAACCAGGGACCAGACCGTATCAGCCGGCAAGTCCAGGTCTACATAGCTGGTTGCCGTGTGGTCTTCCGGTAGCATGCTCCCGACTCCGATCGGGATAATGACCAGCAGCGAGAGGATCCCGAGCGCCAGCAGTATCCACCGTGTTCTCAATTCTCAGACCCTTCCAGAGGGGCGGTAAGATTCACGCACGCTTGGCCAGCAAGGCTTCCGGCGTTTCGCTCGTTCGGATCGACTCCGCTGCCAGGTCCACGGCTTCGAGGATCTTCGTGTAGCCTGTGCAGCGGCACAAATTGCCGGACAGTGCTTCCTTGATTTCCTGGCGAGTGGGGTGGGGATTCCCCTCCAGCAGCCCGTAGGCACTGCACAGAATTCCGGGTGTGCAGAACCCGCACTGCGCCGCTCCGGTTAGATCGAACGCGTCTTGTAGCGGATGCGGATCCGCACCTGCAGCCAGGCCTTCAACAGTCCGTATTTCGCGACCAACCGCCTCCTGCACGGGGAGGATGCATGAGAGAATCGCTTCGCCGTCGAGGAGCACTGTGCAGGCACCGCAGTCACCCTTGTCGCACCCCTGCTTGGAGCCGGTAAGTCCGAGGCCGTAGCGTAGTGTCTCCAGCAGCGTGAAGTGCGACGGTACTCCGACTTCAGTAGTGTCACCATTCACCTGGAGACGAACAATTTCTTTCATGCCCATCAATTCTACAGTTGCGAGGCGGTTGGCAGCATCGTCGCTAGAGTATATGAACATATCAGGCCGATGCGGTATAGCACGGCCTTTGGGGAGCGGCTGGCAGAGCGCCGGCACTTCCGCCGTTTCTTCGTGTAGGCAGCGCGCATGAGCATACTACGGACAGGAAACTCGAAGACCATGGGTCGGCTTCCCCTGGGGATGCTGGCGCTGGCGGCGCTGGGGCCGGGGGTGTTCGCTTCCCGAGGGATCGCCGCGCAGGAAGCAGACGCGGCACCGGAGCTTCGGATCGACCGCTGGCTCGTATCTGACCCGATTGCACTGGACTCGATCGATGATTCGGGAGAGGCCAAGCTCCTGTCGGGCAGCGGTGAGTTCGGCGTGCTGCCCAGGCGCGGAGAGGACCTGGCAGGAGTTCGCTGGACGCTGCTGCGAACCGACTCGCCACAGCCCCTCCGATTGGATTCGCTTGACGAGTACATCGTAGAGCCCACCGCCGGAGAGGCGTTTGCGACGGCGCGGGACAGTATCAGGCCTCCGTACGCGACTTTCGCACATGCCTACGTCCGTGCACCCGAAGACCGGAACGTGGTTCTTCAGTGGCAGACAGAGAGTTGTTCGCTGATGGACCTTCGCCTGAACGGGAGCCGTGTCTATGGTACGGTAGGCGTCAGCGGCCACGGTCCAGGCGGGTGGGCTCAGAGTCTCAGCGCTGAGATCCGTCTCGCTGCAGGTTGGAATACCCTGTTGGCGCGTGTCCAGGTACCGGAGCCAGGCGACAACGCTCCGGCTGACTGCGGATCGATTGACGTTCGAATTGGAGCAGCATCAGAGGGCACGCTGGAGGGAATCCGAGTCCAGGGATCCCGCCCGCCTGGTCAGGTCAGAACGGGCCCGGAGCCATGGGTGGTGATGTCGCGCTATTCGTTTCCCATACCCACGTGGCAATCGAATCGGGTGACGATGAACGTTCCAGTCGTTCTGACCGCATATGGCAGGTCGGTTCTGGACAGTGTGCGCGTCCGGATTCGTGGTCCTGATACGGACCTCCGAACCACACTACGCGACCTACATGTGGGTCAACCTGACACTCTCAAACTCCGGTTCCCGTTCGACCAACTGGCCGCCCTGGCCAAACCCGGCTCGATCCGGGTCGAGACCAGGTGGAAGGACCAAAAGATCGAGGAACGATTGACCGTCCCCTCTGCGAAGTTGGAAGACCCGCTGACACACTTCCTGAAGCTGGAGGGTTGGGTGCCGGGAGGGCCGGACGCGCTGGTCGATGGTACGGCGGAGCTGATGCGGAAGGTGCCGAATGAGTCAGGTATGAGCGTTCGGGGCGAGTGGACCGTGCCAAGTGAACTGTCCGGCAGGAGCCTGATGCTCCAGACCGTAATGGCACCGGCCGACTACCGAATCAACGGCGAGGCTGCGCCTGATGGAGCGGCGCCTTCGATAATACTTTGCGAGAATTGTACTGCGGGCTCTTCGATTGAGATCGCCGCCGTTTCCACCGCGGCGTGGACTGACTTTCCTTTGGTGTCCGTTCAGTGAGACATCCGATTAAGTCGGCACCCCGGCTGCCAGTATCGGCCATCGGCTGCCTCTCCATCGCGGCACTCAGTCTCGCGTGCGGCGGGGCGCGGATGTCCCCGGGAGGCCCGGTCTCCGACGGCACGCAGGCGCCACCCGGCGCGGAGCCAGATGAGCAGGCCCGGATCGATGTGTCGCTTGCGTGCGGCCCGGCGGAGAAGCTGGCCGATCTCCCTGCTGAACTCGCGGAAGCGTCCGGGATCGTACGTGACCCTCTGCGGCCGGAACTGTACTGGCTCCACAACGACAGTGGAAACCCACCCGTGCTGTTCGCCGTGGACACAACGGGCGCTCTTCGCGGGAGCGCCCGGCTTACCGGCACGCTACTTCTTGACGCGGAAGACCTGGCCCTGGCCCGCTGTAATGACGGGTGGTGCCTGTACGTAGGCGACGTGGGAGACAACTTCGCGCAGCGCTCTACTGTCCTTGTGCACCGTGTCGTTTTGCCCGAGCTACCGGCCGGCGATAACGAGATCGATCTCGCCGTGGATGAGACGTTCGTTCTCAGGTATCCCGACGGCGCCGACGATGTGGAGTCCCTCGTCATCGACTCCGAACGTGGCGAACTTCTTCTGTTCACCAAGGGGCGTCGCGGTACGTCAGTTCTGCTCGCGACCACGCTGGAAGAACTCGAAGCAGCCGATGGAAGTCCGGTAACCCTTCGAAGCATGGGGACAGTCCCGGTGGAGATCGAAGGAAGTTCCCAGTGGCTCACGGCGGCTGATCTGTCGCCGGATGGAAACTGGCTGGCGCTTCGAAGCTACGAGTCTCTCCATATCTTCCCCTGGGCGGGCGCCGAGGCGTTTGATTCCGGGCAACCACCGGCGACAACCGCACTTGGGACGCCGCCCGAACCACAGGGCGAGGGAATCGGGTTCGCGGCGGATGGACGAACTCTGTACTTGGCCAGCGAAGCGCGGGCGGGCGAAAACCAGCGACTCAGCCGCATCAGCTGCAGTTCCGCTTCGAAAACCGAATAGCAGGCCGTCTCACGTGTAGTAGAGGTTGTAGACTGCTGAGCCGCAGGCCTGACTCAGCGCCACCCACGACCAGGTAACCAGGAAAGAAGAATGTTCAAGTTTCGAATATTGATGATAGTTCCGGCGTTGTGGCTGAGTCTTTCTCCGCCGCTACTGGCACAGGAGGGCGAGGAAGCCGCAGAAGAGGTCGTCCGGGAAGCGAACTCCACGCACGAGGTCGATGTGGAAGCGGAAACGGCGGCGGCCCTGGAAGCGACAACGGCCTGGCTCGAACTCCTGGATGCAGGGGAGTACGAAGAAACGTGGAACGAGGCCGCGGCAGCGTTCCAAGCTGCTGTGACCGTGGGAAATTGGATCGCCAGTGTCGTTCAGGCCCGTACCAATTTCGAGCCCTTCGGAGAGCGTGTGGAGGTGGGTTCTCGGTACATGACTGACATCCCCAACGCGCCACCGGGAGAGTACGTAGTCTTCCAGTTCCGGACGGCCGTGGCCGGCGACCGGACCGTCATCGAGACGGTCACACCGATGAAGGAACAAGGGGCCTGGAAAGTATCCGGGTACTTCGTCCGGCCAGACTGACCATCTAGGCCGTATCGCTGGCCTCAGGCTCAGTGGGCGACTCGCTTTGCGGGGCCGGACGCGCCTGAGGCTCGCGGTCGAGACCGAGCGGATCTTTCATGATTCGGCGCGGATCGGCGTCCTCCAGTTCCCGCTGAATCTGATTCAGGCTGCGCCGGAATTCCCGCATCGCGTGACCCAAAGACCGGGCGATTTCGGGGAGCCGGTTTGGCCCGAAGAAGATCAGGATGATCACACCGATCACCAACATCTCGGTCAGGCCGAGATTGCCTATTCCCATGTGTGCTACTCGTCAGAGCATGAGGGCTTGAAGCGCTTCTTCTCCATAGAACATGGTAACATACCGCGCTTGAATCGGAGTCACGCGCCTCACGGCCCATACCAGATGCACCTCGTTCGGTACGGCAGGCTGTCGCTGGAGGTGCATGCCGCACTCCTTCGGTAGTCTGTCGCCCTTGCGGAGATTGCACTTGCTGCACGCGGTGACCACGTTAAGCCAGCCGTTATCTCCGCCACGCGAAATCGGCAGAACATGATCTCGCGTCAGCGACTCTCGGTATCCAAGTTTGGACTTCTTACGGCCGCAGTACTGGCAACGGTACTCATCGCGGGCAAAAAGGAAAGTATTGGTGACCTGTCTGCGAAAGCGGCGGGGAACGTGGATAAAGCGACCCAGGCGAATGACAACAGGAGCAGGTAAAGACAGGCTTTCTGAGCGGTATAGTCGCTCGGGATCTATCTCGAGTGCCTCGGCCTTCCGGTCGATTACGAGACGCAGGGCCCTCCTGACCGGCAGTATGGTCAGCGGCTCGTACGAAGCGTTTAGCGTTAGACACCCCATGATTCTTGTCCTCTCCTCCGACAACCGGCCCTGAGTTTGGGGGGTCCGGGTCGAAGCGTCAAGCGAATCGGATGAATCGTACTACGGCACAATCAGGACCAGTAGCGGCAGAAACAGGGGCGGAATTCTGTCACGTAGCATTGCCACGACCGGTTCTCCAGACCTTCGCGTACGGCATTCCGGCGGAATTGCGCGAGATCGCGCGGCCGGGCATGCGCGTTCGTGTACCGTTCGGCCAAAGGCGCGCGGTCGGCTGCATAGAACGAGTTTCAGGCCATAGCGGGCGCCGTTCGGTTCGAAATGTCTTGGAGCTGCTGGACAACGAGCCTGTCCTGTCGCCGCACCTCTTGCAGCTTGCCCGGTGGGTGGCCGACTACTATGCGGCTCCCCTCGGGCTCGTTCTGCGCTCGGCCCTGCCTCCTGGTCTCCTCGGAGCGGCCCCCAAGGATGACCCACGCCGCCGGGTCAAGGTGGTCAAGCTCACGAAGGAGCTTCCTACGCTTCTGGCCCGTGAGGAGGCGTTTGGCCGGGCTACGCGGCAGCGAGCGCTTTTCGAGCAACTCGAGGCCATGGGCGGAGAGAGCAGCCTCGTACACGTACAGAAGGTGTTGGGCTTTGGCCGCGGTGTCATCGATGGGCTGGTTGCCCGCGACATGGCCCTTATTTCGGACGCTGTGATGATCCGGGATCCGTTCGGAAAGGATGGCGTCCTGGCCGATCGATCAGCCGGCACCGGAGCTGCCATTGCGCCATCGGAGGCCCAGCGGACGGTGATCGACGGACTGTCAGCACTCGCTGCAGAGGCCGGTGCGGGAGTTGCGTTGCTGCGCGGGGTCACTGGATCTGGCAAGACGCTCGTCTATCTCGAACTCCTGGAGGAAACGAGAAGCCGGGGACGCTCGGGCATCGTTCTCGTTCCGGAAATCGCTCTGACTCCCCAGACGGTCAGGCGCTTTCGGGAGAGATTCGGCGACGATGTGGCCGTGCTGCACTCCGGTTTGTCGGCCGGCGAGCGCCACGACGAGTGGCTCGCGCTCCGGCACGGAAGAAAGCGGGTGGCGATCGGGACGCGGTCGGCCGTGTTCGCTCCGGTTCCAGATCTAGGCCTCATCATCCTCGATGAAGAGCACGACGGGAGCTACAAGCAGTCGGAGACCCCCCGGTATCACGCCCGCGCCGTAGCCGCGATGCGGGCCAGGATCGAGGGGGCTCTGTGCGTTCTCGGATCCGCCACGCCGTCACTCGAGAGCTGGCACAACGCGCGCGCCGGACGCTATCACCTGTTTGAGCTGCCCGATCGGGTAACCGAACATAGGCTACCGGCGGTTGAGCTTGTGGACCTGAAACAGGTGCGAAAAGCAGTGTCGGAAGCGGAGGTCGAGCAGGAGGGGCCCCTCGTTTTGTCGCCACGTCTGCGCGAGGCGATCGCGGAACGGCTTGAGCGGTCCGAGCAGTCGATCCTTCTCCTCAACCGGCGAGGCTACTCTACGTTTCTGCAGTGTCCAGAGTGCGGCTTCGTGTGGAGCTGTCCGAGCTGCAGCGTCTCGCTGACGTGGCACCGGAGGCGCAGCGTACTCCTCTGCCACCACTGTGCACATGAGGCGCCTGGGCCGTCCGCCTGCGGCCAGTGCGGGACTGACCAGATCGAGTTCGGCGGGATGGGAACCGAGCAGGTCGAGCGGCGGGTTGGGGAGCTGTTCCCGGCGGCTCGGATTCTCCGCATGGATGCAGACACAACGGGCGGCAAGTGGGCGCATAGAGAGATGCTTGAGCGAGTCCGGAGGCGCGAGGTGGATATTCTGCTGGGCACCCAGATGATAGCCAAGGGTCTCGACTTTCCCGGCGTAACGTTAGTGGGCGTGATCAACGCCGACGTGGGGCTGAACCTTCCCGATTTTCGGGCCACCGAGCGCACCTTTCAGCTGGTCTCGCAGGTGGCGGGGCGGGCGGGGCGCGGCGACGAGGCGGGCCAGGTCATCGTGCAGACGATGCACCCCGGACACGTGGCCCTGAAGGCGGCCATCAACCACGACTATGAGGGCTTTGCGGAGGCAGAGCTGGCAGACCGCGAAGGGCCGGGATATCCGCCTCACCAGAGGCTAGCCAACGTCGTGATCAGCGGACCGAGTCAGTCCAGAGTGTCGGAGAAGGCCGTTGAGCTCGCCGAGTGGACGACTCGCATCATCGCCTCGGTGGCAGGTCGCCCCGGCGTCAGCCTGGCCGGCCCGGCGCCCTGCCCGATCGACCGACTGCGCGGCCGCTGGCGCTGGCACTACCTGCTCCGATCAGACTCGGCGCCGGCGCTTGGTAAGCTCTTGCGGCACACAGCGTGGACGCACGGCCAGCCTGGCGGTGGCCTCCGGATCGAGATCGACCGCGACCCGGAGGCGTTACTCTGAATCAACGTCCAGCTGTGCGCTACGGAGTGCAGCAGGGCACCGCATCAGCCGCGCAGCACTCCTCGTCGCCGCTGGCGCCCGACTCGTCGCTACTCTGCTCAAGGTCGGGCCGGGTGTCGCCAACCTTCACCACGAAAACCTCCCAGGCGTACCCGTTCGGATCGCGGACCCAGACTTTATCCTGGAGGGCATAGCAGCAGTCGGTGTCCCGCTCGTCCCACGTCGCCAACCCGGCCTCCGTCAGACGCCTTGCCGCTTGATTTACTTCCTCCGTGCTCTCCACCTGAATTCCGAGGTGGTTTAGGGCTCCGCTGCCATCAACAGATCTCTCGTTGAGGGTGAAATTCAGGGCCGGGTTCTGAAGCTCGAACTTCGCGTATCCAGGCTTGAGTTTGATCGGGTCAGTCCCGAAGAACGCCCGATAAAAAACCACCGACTCATCGAACTTCGCCGTGTTGAGGGCCAGATGTGTTTTGAGAGCGGCCATGTCAATGTCCTTTCTGTGTTACCAGTACTATCGAATTGTTAGGGAGTGAATCACCCATGAGAATCAAAGGGATCTAGGCCCGCTGCCGGGCCGGTTTAAGCGAGATGTTCACGACATCCTGACGCGAACAACACTCGGCGTACAGAAAGTTCAGAATGCCCTCCAGGACCTGTGTCCCAGCACGGTAGCGCTGGAACCGGCCCTCACGCTCGACCGTAATGAGTCCCTCGCGGCTCAGCGCGTCCAGATGGTGCGACAGCGTAGAGGCCGGTATCTCCAATGCCTCCAGCAGCTCACCCACGACCAACCCGCCGGGGTGCGCGGCAAGCAGGAGTCGCACGATATCTACGCGGACTTCGTGGCCCAGGGCCGCAAACCTGGAGGCGTATTGCAAAGCGTCTGAACTGATCATACTTCGATAATAGTAGAACTATCGAAACATGTCAACCACGGGGTCTGCCTTGGGCCGTTTGTTACGGTCAGGTTGAGCTATTCGGTCCGGTAGGGTTCGAACGGATAGCGGACGATTAGGGAGTCCGGTGGAGGACTTACGCCAAGGGGATCGACCGGGCCGGGCTCAAGGAGGCGGCTGGTAGCGTACACCGCGGTCACTGCCCCACCGCCCTCATCTATCCCCTGCAGCACTGGCCGAACCTCGCGGCCGCCACCAGGGGCGCGTACTTCCGCAAATTCGATGATCGGAACTCGGATGTACCAGCGCTGGACGATCCATGCACCTGACGGAAGACGCGCGAATTCGACGCGGCCGCCCAGCCGCTTTGTTGATACGGGAAGCCGAAGGTTGCGGTACTCATATTCCAGGAATTGAAGCGCGGCCGTACTTCGGTCGAGCCAGATGACACCCGCGATGTCCGACAGACGGCGTTCGCCGAGGGGCTGGAACTCCAGACCGATATGACCCGCGTGATCTTCGCCACCGGTCGCGAGCCGGAAGCAGTGCCTGGCCAGGAAGTCTTCTGACATCATCACGTCCGCGTCCGGGCCGTAGTAGGCCACCCGGCCACGTACTCTCTGAACGAATCCGCCCAGCGCCAGATCGCGGGAGCTGATGCTCTTGAACGGATGCCGCCCGTAGTAACGCACCTCCTCCAAGACCATCTCGTTGCGCCTTCGTCCGAGTCGGTCCAGCTCGTTGACGAAATGTACCGCATCGAAGCGGTAGTACTGCTGCATCCCTGTCCAGACGGAGGCCGCCATAGCTTTTCTCGCCTCCTCCCAGACAGTGTAGATCTGGCGACCCTCGTCCGGCAGGAGCTCGCATCGAGCGCCGCGGCGTACGTCCATAGAGCCTAGATCGATTGGCTCGATGGCTACCCGCATCTGGTACTCCAGGACCTGCCCACGGCTCAGCTCGAATACCGCAGAGTGCGTGCTGGCGTATCCGATGCGATCGGTCCGGAGCCGGTACCTGCCCGACGCGGGAGCCGAAATGACGAACTCGCCGGCCGCAGAGCTGAGTGTGGTCGCAACAACACCACCAGACGAGTCGAGAAGGATGATGAAGGCCTGCGCGATGGGCTCGCCGCTGCCGGTTTGTATCAGATTGCCGCGGACGGTCTGGGCTGAAATCGCCGGCGCGAACATCAGAGCGACCAAGGCCGAGACGGCGAGGCGGCTACGCAAGCTCGACCCCCAGGCCCGGCCTCGAATTCAGCACAACGCGGCCAGCCTCGAGCCCTGGTCCTGAAAACGGGTCTGCTCGCAGCAACGCCGCGCCGTCCAGATCGGCATAGTCGAGCAGGGGGGCGAGCTGCGCCGCGGCTGCTATCCCCAGGGTGGTCTCCAGCATGCAGCCCATCATCACACTGAGATTGCAGGCTCGCGCCGTGTGAATCATGCGCAGGCCTTCGGCGATGCCGCCGCACTTCGCGAGTTTGATGTTGATTCCGTGGCCCAGCTCGGCGAGCCGCGGAATGTCGGTGGCGACCAGACACGATTCGTCGTGGATGATGGGCAGCGCGGAACAGTTTCGAAGATATCGGTACCCCTCCACATCATCGGGAGGAAGCGGTTGCTCTACGAATTCGACCCCGTAGTCGGCTAGTTCCCGAATCCGGATTTCCGCCTCGGCAGGCTCCCAGCCGCCGTTCGCGTCGACCCGCAGCGTCTTGTCGGGCACCGCCTCGCGGATGGCGGCGAGAATCTTTGCGTCATCTGCGGTCCCGACCTTGATCTTGAGAACGGGATACTCTGCCGCCGCCTCGGCCTTGCGCGCCATCTCGTCCGGAGGGCCCAGCCCGATCGTGAACGAACTGATCGGGGTCGACGCTCTGTCGAGTCCGAGCGTCTGCCAGGTTGGCATTCCCGCTCTCTTGCCGATCAGGTCGTAGAGCGCCGACGTAACCGCGGCGTGCGCCGAGGGGTTGCCGGGCACAGAAGCTCGCAGGTCAGCTTCAAGCTTCTGCATCACTTCGGGCACCGGGGCTGCTTCGAGGACCGGGCGCATGGCCTCGAGCGCTCGCGCAGCCGTTTCGGCGCTCTCGCCGTAATACGCACACGGGTCGGCTTCCCCCCATCCTTCCGTTCCGTCCGCCGCGACACGCACCCAGACGACCCGCACCTCCGTCTGCGTCTCGCGGCTGATCCGAAACGGAGACGCAGGCTCTACCGTGATGACCTCCCAGTCGAGCCTCAACGACCGATCCTCACCGCAGCGTACATTACCCGGTCCAGGGTTCCATCTGGATACGCTGCGGCGAGACCTCGGGCCCGTCGGCACCCATGTGCACGTTGATCTCCGACCGGATCCCCCACTGGCCCTCGAAGTACACGCCGGGCTCGACGGAAAAACCTATTCCGCGAACAAGACGACGATCATCGCGGGTTTCCACGGAGTCGAGATTGGGACCGTACCCGTGATTCACACGGTCCATGGCGTGGCCGGTCCGGTGGAAGAGGACATCCTCGAAGCCGGACTCGATAAGGATTCGTCGGGCCTCGGCATCGACCTGCGCTCCGGTTGGGCCGAGCTCGCCATCGTAGCGGTCGGCGATAAACGCGACGGCCCCGTCGCGCGCGGCACGCACGGCCTGCCATGCTTCCATGAACCCTTCGGGCGGGTCATCGCCCAACAGGCCCATCCAGGTCTGATCGGCGAACACCGCCTCGGGTTCATCCCTGACCCGGCCCCAGAGATCGATCAGCAGAACAGACCCGGAAGTAAGATCGGACGTGACCGTCTCGCTCGGATAGTAGTGGGGATTCGCGCTGTTGGGCCCGGTACCCACTATCACTCCCTCCGCGTGGAGATTTCGGCGATCCAGCTCGTCCAGTATCCAGGTGGCAACCTCATATTCGCCGATTCTCTCCCCCATGCTGACGGTCTCCGCAGCCCGCCGGAAAGCGGCCTCTGCGGTCTCGGCCAGAACCTCAGCTGCCAAGAGGTGCAGCGATCGCCCCCGGTCGCCCCACTGAGAGTACGTGCGCGACAGGAGGTCGGCGCTGCTCACGACCCGCACTCCGAGCCCCTGTATCATCTGCAGAACACCCGCGGGGATGTTGTCGATGAACGGGACCGCATCCATCTCCGATGTCTCCATGGCGATTGTCCCACAGCCCTCCAGGATGTCGCGGAGCGACTGCTCCATCTCCTGCCAACTGACATAGCTGATCAGCTCTCCGGGCCAGCCCTCGAAGTGCATCAGTTCTATTCGGTGGACGAGCGCTCTTGGCGGCACTCCTGGCCGAAGGAGCACGAAATATCGGCGCGAGATTCCGTCTGTAAGGCCAGTGAGTTCCGCGGTGACTCTGTTGCGGGCCTCCAGGTCGTAGAGCAACCAACCATCGAGTCCGGCGGCGGCGATTTCGCGTTGAGCGGCTTGAATGAAGTCAGGGTCCAGTTTGGCGATCAACACGTCCTCCTAGGTCTGGCAGATTTCGGTCAGCGCCCGCAGGTGGGCCAGAACATTGGCGCCAAGCTCGCCCGAACTGTACCCACCCTCGAGGAGCGACACGATCCGCCCTTCGGCCGTGGCGCTCGTTCTCTCGGCCAGGCCGAGCGTCAGCTCGCGAAAATGTTCGGCTCGCAGAGTAAACCCACCCAACGGATCACCCACGGCCGCGTCGAATCCAGCGGAAATGAGCAGGAGGTCCGGCTCGAATGACGCGAGAGCCGTGTCCACACCCGCCAGCAGCGCTTCCACGTACACCGCGGGGTCCAGGCCAGGCCCCAGGGGACAGTTCAGTGTGGTCCCTTCACCGAGCCCCTCACCAACCTCTTCCGACAGGCCGGTGCCGGGATAGTGGGGCCACTGATGCATCGAGAGGTAGAATACATCCGGGTCTTCATAGAAAATGTTCTGGGTGCCGTTCCCGTGGTGTACGTCCCAGTCTACGATGAGGACCTTCTTCGCCAGGCCGGTGGTGAGCGCCATGCGTGCGGCAAGCGCCACATGGTTGAACAGGCAAAATCCCATCGCCCTGTCCTGTGTCGCGTGATGGCCCGGCGGGCGGATAGCGCAGAAAGCGGCTTCGTACGTACCGTCTACTACGGACCGGACCGCGGTGAGCGCCGATCCCGTAGCGGCCAGAGCCGCTTCCCAACTCGGACCGCTGACGACCGTATCGGTCTCCAGATGGACTAGCTGCCCAGTCTCCGCTGCCTGGCCGCAGGCGGTACGGACCCGGTCAACGTGGGCCGAAGTGTGCGCCAGGGTGAGAATAGACGGATCGGCGGGCACTCCTTCGATCGGCTCGACCAGACCGTGCAGCTCGGGTAGCGCCCCCGACAGGGACTGCATCACCGCCCTGAGCCGGCCCTGATGTTCGGGATGCTGCCAGCCCGTGTCGTGCAGGCTGCATGCTTCGTGATGAACGAAAGCGACCTTGCCCATCCCGCTCCGGTCAGCCACTTGTTGAAAGGAGACGCGACCCAGTCTAGTTTTGGCTCGACCGGATCCGACGCCCACACCGCCATTCGAGAACGTGACAATCTACACGAGCATGCCTAAAGATCTACCAGCCGAGGCCGGATTCGCTCTGTGCGCCGCTTTGGTGTTTGGGGTGGCAGCGTGCGACGTCCAGTGGGGCGGAGCGCAGATCGCTCTCGTCGATCCGGCCCCGGAAGCCGAGGCGGCCGAAGAGGACTCCGCACGCCTCGAGAGCGTGCCACTACCTCAGGAACCGCTGCTGTTTGCCGTCGGCACGGATTCGGACGGCGCGCGCGCGGTTCCTGTAGCGCGGTTGGCGGACGACGGGGTGTTGGATCTTGGCGCTTCGTCCGGTGGGGATGAGACGTTTTGGCCGCGCTTTGAGGAAACGTTTCAAGCGCCCGGAACCGAGCTGGGGTTGTACGCAGGCGGAACTCGGGTTGGATCGCTGGTCGTAGACTCATTGATCGGAACCGGTGCTGGGGAATGCCCGGCCGCCATGTCGGTGAGCCTGCTCTTACGTCCCGGTTCGGCCGTGCCACGGGCCGCTTTCGCCCACCCGGTGCGATTCGATTCGGAACTTCGGACGGTCCGTGCCGGTCAGGTCGACAACCGCATGCGCGCTTCGGGCCCGGTTCTGGCGGAGCGCCTGCTGACGAGCGCGGGCGAGAACCGCCCGTACCTGGCCCAGCGCACGTCGATGGAGGCGCTCTCGTACGGCGATGATCAGCGTGACGCTATGGTGGCAACGTATATCGTCAATGACCGACTCGAGGGTCAGGCGCCTCGTGGCCAGGCTTCGTCTGTGTTTTTCCTAGCGCGGTTTGAACCCAGCCGTGGCTACGTTCCCGTGTGGAGTGAGGTGCGAAGGTACGGCCAGGGCAGGGGCAAGGAGTCGTTCACCTACCTCGAGTCGTTCGCCGCCGGGTTCGGACGGGTGGACGTTCTGGTACGCCGCGATGGGCACTCGCACCGACTGGCCGCAGGCATCGCCCGGGAACGGGAGCGGCAGGTGGACTGGCTGGATCCCGGCAACTGTGAGCCACTGCGGATGATAGGCCTGGCACCCGCTGAGCCCGTGGCGCCGGAGACTACCCGTGCACAAGCCCAGCAGCGGCCGGCACAGCAGGAGCGTGAACCCGAACCGATCCGGGAGCAGCCGGAACCGGAGCAGCAGCCGGTGCCTGAGCAGGTGGATCCGACCCCAGAGCAGGCTGCACCAGAGCAGTCTGCTGACGAACCAGAGCCCGAGTTAGTTCCACCTGATACTACCGAGCAGACTCCCCCACCCTCCGCGGGCGGGGCCTAGCCGCCGGAGACTCAACTGGCAGCAGCGAAACTTTCCAGCACGGAGCCGGATTCACCGTCGCGCAGTTCGCGGAGAGCTCTGTCACGAAGCTGACGCACCCTCTCCCGGGTGACACCCAGCACTAGTCCGATTTGCTCCAGAGTGTGCGAAGACTCTCCCTGGAGACCGTAATATAGGCGAACCACGCGCGCGTCACGCGGCCGGAGGGACTGCAGCGCCACCGCGATGCTCTCCTGAATCAGCGTGTTCTCGAAGTTCTGTTCGAGGCTGATTTCATCGGTCAGGAACCGCTCGATGAGCCTGTTGTCTTCATCATCGCCCACAGGTGCATCCAACCGCACCTCCGACACGTTTAGGGCCAGGAGCATCTCTACGGTTGATTGCCGGAGCTCTGTGCCGCTGGCGATTTGTTCTACGGTCGGATCGCTGCCGAATCGCTGGCGCAAGTCATTGCGAACCCGGACGATCTTCGAGAGCTCTGTGGCCCGGTTCAGGGGAAGGCGGACGGCGCGACTCTGCTTGGCCAGTGCGGCGAGGATCGCCTGACGGATCCACCAGACGGCGTAACTGATGAACTTGACGCCCTGGTCCGGGTCGAATTTCACGGCCGCCGTGATGAGGCCAACATTGCCTTCTTGAACTAGATCTGCGAAGGCCATGCCGCGGTTCTGGTATCGCTTGGCCACGGAAATCACAAAACGCAGATTTGAGCGGACCAGAGTCTCACGAGCCACCAAATCACCTGCGCGAGCAAGGCGAGCGACGCGGTCTTCTTCTTGAGAGTCAAGTAGGTGGTACCGGCTGAGATCGCTTAGATAGAGATCGATCGCAGACGAATAGTCCTGGCTAGGAATCCATCTCTGCTGCCGTGCCGCATCAGCGGACATCACCTGGTACCTCTTGATAGGCTGGCGCAGGAACTGCTTCGCGTTGTCGCAGCTTCAAGCTAGGAGGGGAATTTCACCTCGTCAAACGGTTCTTGACCTTGCTTGTCCAACTGTGTTCGGAGCCATAGATAGGGGCGTATGACCGAGTATACCTGGAGCTGGAAAGCCCTGAGCGACACCGGCATGGTGCGAGCCGAGAACGAGGACTCTGCATTTGCATCTCCGGAAGTGGGTGTCTTTCTGGTAGCAGACGGTATGGGCGGACACGCCGCCGGCGAGGAGGCCAGCGCCATCGCCGCCCGTACGATCGGCGACAAGCTCTGCGCACACACCGGCGATTCAGACGGCTGCGTGGTCGAGCAAGGGTTTCTCGATGCGTTTGCCGATGCTGAGAAATCGATCGCCGAAGAGGCCAGCGTACACTCGGAGCGGCGGGGCATGGGCACCACTGCCAGCGCTCTGGTCGTGCACAAGGACGGCTGCTATGGCATCGGCCACATCGGAGACAGCCGCATCTATTTGTTTCGAGCCGGAAAGCTGGACCAGCTGACACTGGACCACTCCTGGGTCCAGGAGCAGGTCACGCAGGGTCTTATTTCTCCGGAGCAGGCCAGGGGACACCCACAATCGAACATCATTACGCGAGCACTCGGGGCAAGCTGCAGCGGCGCCCCCGACGTGTACCGTGGTGAGGCTCAGGCGGGTGATGTGTTTCTTATGACAACCGATGGGCTTACCGATATGCTGACGGACGACGAGATAGCCGGGTTCATCGGCGCGGAGGAGAACCTCGATCTTCTGGCGACTACCCTGGTCGACCAAGCCAACCGGGCGGGTGGACGCGACAACATCACGGTGCTCCTGGTCCGGATCGAAGAGGCGGCCGCCTAGCCGGCCAGAAGCGGTTCTCCCCGTGCCAGTCGGCCCCGCACTTCTTTCTCAGTCATCACGAGCAGGTCCAGCAACGGGCCGGGGTCCACGGAATCGAGCCGCTCCAGTGTAAATACTCGAAGACCCCGCGTCGTGTGGTGCAGGGAGCGGCTGAGCCTGGGAAGATCGATCAGCCCCTCCTCACCGGCAGACGTGAGCCGCCGCACTTCTCCGTGCCGGCTCACGAGCAGGATCTGTAGTTCTAGCATATTCGGATTGACCGGATAATCCAGAAAGACGGTCCCAGGCGCCTGCCCCCACCGTTCGGCCAGGCTGTCCTCTACCTTTCTGACCAGATCTCGGCGCTCCGGAATCCAGCTGGCCATGGTGGCAGGGATCTCGTCAGCCAGCAGCTCGATGGTACGTTTGGGGAGCCGGCGGTCGGCCAATGCTCGGAGCAGCACGCGGGTCACGGAGGAGTCCGCTTCATCCTGAGAACGATTTCCGATCAGACCCAGTAGTTCTTCATCTGTTCGGCCTGGAAGGTCTTCCGACTCGAGAGCGCCGGTCTCGAGTGCCGACTCCACTAGCCTGCGGAACGTGACCGTTGCAGCCCTCACGCCGTGGTGCCAGTAGACGTTCCGGAACATCTGGTACTTGGCGAAGAGAAGCGACTCCAGGGCGCTGATTCCCTTCTCGGTGACGGCAACTTCGAGGCCCTTGCCCTCGTGTTCTTCCGCCAGCGTAAGCGAGTGCAGCAATCTTTCCACGTCAACCGCGCCGTAAGGAACCCCGCAGAAGAAACTGTCACGCCGCAGATAATCAATCTTGTCCAAATCCAGCGATCCAGAAATCAATCCCTGGAGGGGGTGGGAGGATTGGCCACGAATCAAGTCTGCAACCATCGGTAGAGCGTCACTGTGAACCCGTTCGAGCGGCTCTCGAATGGCCGGGGTGTCAAGAAACCGGCTGGCCATTTCTTCGTGGTGACCGGGAATGGCCTGCGTTTCGAGCTCCTCCATGGCGTGAGAAAACGCGTAGTGCCCGACGTCGTGAAGCAGGGCGGCGAGAGGGAGCAAGGGCACCGTAGCCAGATCTTCTGGCTCCAGTTTGCAGCGCGCATGATCGGGCCCGGTGAGAAAAGCGATCGCCCGCCGGGTCAGATGGTACACGCCAAGAGCGTGGAGAAAGCGAGTGTGCACCGCTCCGGGGTAGACTAGATGCGCGAACCCCAGCTGCTTGACGCGTCTCAACCTCTGAAACTCGGGTGCCTCGACGATAGCGGCAGCAACGGGATCCAGGTCGATGTTCTGCCACACCGGATCCCGAATAGTGCGCGCCCGGACAGGCGCCCGCATAGCCGTGCTAGTAAACGGCTTCGGCGAGTTCCGCCGGAAAATCGTCGAACCGGGCGAGCCAGCCTACACGCTCCGACCGAAGCCCCGCCAACCTCTCGGCCAGTTCGTCGGACTCGAAGTTCTCGGCCAGCCGGAACTTCGCCGGATCCACTCCGGGGACAGAGGACGGGACTTCGAGCCCCGACGCGTCGTCGCGGGTCCAGTCGATTTCCTCGCGTGCGATCGACCGGAGAACGCCAACCGTGTCTGAGAGCGTGATCTTGAGGGCCTCCTCCCCTTCGCCTATTTTGCCGGTATTGAGGATATAGCTACGCATTCCGGGGTTGGCTTCCAGTATCTCATGGAAGGTGCTGCCTTCCTCACCCTTGGGGCCGACGATGAATGGGTTGGTGCCGACGCTGCGCACCGGTTCTCCTTTCGCGGTCGGATCCGCCGCAGACGTCTTGATGGACTCGCCGAGCATGAACGCCACAGCGGCCTGGCCAGAATCAAGCCGGCAGACGGCTGGCATCAGCGGATTTCTCGTGATAAAGTAGATGTGCGTCACACGATCCACGTCGATCGTGTCGTCCGTGTTGAGCACCGCATCGATCGGAACCACGGCGCGGCCGTTGCTCGTGAGTTCTTCGTTATAGAAATCGACGGTACCGTCTTCTTCCACCCACACGTTCTCAAAGATCGCGCGCGGGCTCACGGCTGAGCCGTAGAGCGCTCCCTGATCCTCAGGGTTGAGGCCGTCCGTCTTGATATAGAAGCCACCGCCCTCGGTTCCCTTGCAGAAGCCATCGGGTGCGAGGATCACTACATCGTCCTGCCTGACCCGAACATATTCTCCGGCAGACCGGTCAAGGTCGAAGCTGTGACACGTCAGGCTCGTTTTCCCGGTTCCAGACAGCCCGAAGAACAACAGGCCGCTCTCCTTCAGCTGGCCGTCAACCGCACTCTTCGCTACGACGACCTTGCTTCCCGCGTGCAGCCCCAACTGACCCGCTTGTTTGGCTCGATACATAGTCTGACGCAGAAAGGACTTCTTGATTTCGCCGTAGTAGTCGGAGCCGAGCACGTATGTGACGCCCTCGTTCGTATCCACAATGATCGACCTGCCGCCCGGCCACTCCGGCACATCGATCGTGACGAAGTCAGGTATATCTGTCGGCGTGGAAACCGGATACAGGCTCGACTGAAGCATCAAGGCCAGACGAGCATACTCCCGGGTCACGTACAGGCGGCAATGCAGGGACCCCATTCCGGTGGACATGCCCATTAGACCGTCGAGCTGTATTACTTCCCGGTCCTGCAGGTACGCCTTGATCTCTTCGATCGTTTGCAAGTCGCCGTCCGTAACCTGACCATCTACTGTCGTCCGGGTATCCGCCGCACCGCGAGACCTGAACTTGGTGACATACGAGGCGCTGCCGAACTGTGTGGTTCGCTCGTGGTGTCGGGCCAGATCGCGAAGTTCATCGGGTTCCGGATTCGGTACTATCCGCGCGAAGACAGGGACGTTCTCAGCAGATATGGTCAACATTGCATCACCGTTGTTTGCTGAAGCCTTTATTGAGGGGCGTCAAGATGCCCGATGCCTGCCGGCGCCGCAATCAGGACAGCTCACCACGGTGGGAACGCCCGGTGACGTGACCGGTATCTACTGTCCGTGAATTCAAGCCTCTTGTTGCGCATATACGTCGGCGGGCTCGCCTTCGCTTTCGCGGGTCAGTCTGTCGTGGTAGCTGGACTTTCGGCACAGGACGTGGCTCCAGTGTGGGGCGCGGCGTTCGGTGCGTGCGAGGCAGGCCGGATGGGTTTTACACCGACCTGGAACGATGCCCGGACCCGGAGCGTCGTGGAATCCGCCATCGAAGCTCGCCGGGCGCCGTACGCCGAGCCCTCCCTCGGCCGTTTTCGAGCGGAAGCTCAGGGCCATGTCTTCTTCTACGCTGACCTTGGGGATGAATCCGCACGGTGGCTGATTCGTTCCGATCAGGTCGCCCTCGAACTGGACTGGTTAGGACGTGGCCATGCCCTCCAGACGGTAGTCGGCCGGCGCCACACCACCAGTTTTCCCACTGGAATCCGATATCACATGGACCATCTGGTCCTCGCGGTGGACAACTACGGCGATCGAATCAGCGTCGGTGAGGGTGACGAAGTCAGAGAAGTGCCGCACCCCCTGACCGCTCACGGTCTTCAAGTCTATGAATTTCGGTTGGTGGACTCCCTGGGCATCAAGGTGAAGGAAGAGGTCACGCATGTATACCGAGTGCAGGTCCGTCCGCGTTGCCCGGATGATCCGGGCGTCGTTGGAACCGTGGACGTGGACCGCGACTCGAAGGCGATCGCCCGGCTCTCGCTGACGTTCACCCCGAGCTCGTATGTCGATCCGGACATCGAGTACGTCACTTTGCTGGTGGAAAACCAGTGGATGAACCAGCGGATGTGGCTTCCCTACGAGCAGCGCACCGAGGTTCGGCGGCGCACCAAATACTTTGATCTGCCGCTAGGCGGAACGATCGTCGCCGTTCTTCGAGTGCTTGAGTACGATTTCAGCCCACCCGCGGATCGCCAGGTTCAGCCGGGCGATCACATCGTGACGTTGCCCAAGCGCGACCTGGAACGGTTCGCCGGTTGGGAGTCCGGAGCCATCGACGGTATGCCACGGAACATGCGAGAAGATTCGATTCGCCTTGCTGCCGTGCGGCATCAGGCGCTGGCCGTGGCCGCTCGCAGATACCTGGGTGGGAATGCCAGGATCAGGCCTTTCCTTTCCACGGTTTCTGACGGTATCCGGTTCAGTCGAGCCGAGGGCATCGTCGTCGGTTCCGGCATGCGCGCGGAGCTGAGTGGGGCGCAGAACGTCACGGCCTGGGCGGCCTTCCCGTTCGAGCGGCAGGAGCCGGAGGCGGAGGTACGGATCGCGTTCGACGATGTCCGGGTCCGAGGCTCCGTTGGCGCGTACTTCAATCGGCTAAAGGATATCGGACCGTTTAGGGCATCGTCGGGACTCGTCTCGAGTATCGGCGCTGCTCTGCGAGGCGACGATTTTCTGGATTCCTATTTCGCAGATGGTGTCGAGCTGGTAATTGACCTGCCGCTGTGGGGTGGGCGTACACGACTCGGTCTCAATTTCGAGGACCACAAACAGGCAGCCCTCCTGGGGAATCCGATAGGAGGAGCAGTAGCGCGCCCGGTCAGGCCGATTGAAGAAGGCAAGGAGTTCGCCGTCACCCTGAGTACCGGGCAGTTTCTGGGCAGTGGACTTGGAAGCGTGTGGACCGCGCGGGCCCGAAGCAGGCTGGTCGCGCTCGGCGACTTCGGATACTCACGTTGGGTATTCGGAATTCATGCAGCGCCGGGCGGGCCCGGGTCGGAGTGGACATTCGAAATGGACGCGGAAGTAGCGCTCGCCACCGGAGTCTTGCCGCCCCAACAGACACTCCTTATTGGCGGACGCGGGACGATTCCCGGCTGGCCATTCCGTGGTTGGGGAGGCGACAAGGCGCTCTATCTTCAGGCTGCGATATCACAGAAAACGCGGTTTCCGTGGGTGCGGCTTCGCCTCCTGGGTGCTACCGGTTGGTCCGATCTCTCCTCCGTAGGTCAACCGGCTGGCGCCCTGGCAGGCGTTGGAGATTCCAATGGCTTTCGTTCGTCCCTGGGAGGCGGCGTGGCGTTGTTCTACGACCTGCTCCGGATCGACGCTATGCGGGGACTGGGTGAGTTCGGCGATTGGGAGTGGATGATCTCCCTCAACAAAGCATTCCGGGAGGTCCTCTAGCTGGGGCGCTTCAAGCGCACCAGGCCCTCTGTGCTCAGGCAAACTACTCGTTGCTCTTGCAATCATACCAGGTTCTTCCGCTCCGCATGTCGACCCGGAGTGGCACGTCTAGCTCGATCGCTTCTTCCATTTCCTCTCGCACCCAAGACGATACGGTGGCGAGTTCCGCCTCCGGCACCTCGAGCAGGAGTTCATCGTGTACCTGTAGCAGCAGGCGCCCGCCCGATCCGGACAGACGATCATCCATGCGTATCATGGCCAGCTTTATCAGGTCAGCCGCGGTTCCCTGGATAGGGGAATTGGCGGCGGTTCTCTCGCCAAAGCCCCGGATACCCGGGTTTTGTGAACGGATTTCGGGAATGTAGCGGCGTCGGCCGAGCAGAGTCTCCACGAATCCCCGTTCGCGAGCTTGCGCCTTCATGCTGTCGAGATACGCGCTAACGCCCGCGAAGCGCTCGAAGTAAGTACGAATGAAATCTGATGCGTCCTGACGCGATATTCCGAGTTGGCCGGCGAGCGCTACGGGTCCCTGGCCGTACAGCGTCGCGAAGTTGATCGTCTTGGCCTGTGCCCGCATGCCGGCGCTTACCGCATCTGAGGAAACACCGAAGATGAGAGCGGCAGTCTCGCGGTGAATGTCGCGGTCGGCCCGGAACGCCTCCACGAAGGCCGGGTCACCCGAGAGATGCGCCATGATTCTTAGTTCAACCTGCGAATAATCGGCGGAGAGGAGCACCGCGCCGGGAGCGGCTATGAACCCTCTCCGAATCTCCCTGCCCAAAGCGGACCGAATCGGAATGTTCTGAAGGTTGGGGTCCGATGAGGATAGCCGGCCCGTAGCCGCTACCGTCTGGTTCAGCCGAGTGTGAATTCGGCCCGTGACAGGATCCACCAGCTCGGGCAGCTTGAGCACGTACGTGGAATTGAGCTTGTCGAGTTCGCGATGCTCCAGAATGAGCCGGGGAACCTCGTGGCCCTCGGCTGCCAGCTGAGAGAGGACGGCTTCATCGGTGGAGGGTCCGGTCTTAGTGCTCCGTACCACTGGCAGCGCTAGCTGTTCAAACAACAGCTGACGAAGCTGCGGTACCGACCTGAGGTTCACTTCTCCCCCGGCCAGCTTGTAAATCTCCTCCTGAATTTGGGCGATCTCCCTGGCCATGCGTTCGGCCAGGCCCGAAAACACCTCCGTGTCCAGCAGGATTCCTGTCCGCTCCACCCGAACCAGCACCGGTACGAGCGGCATCTCAACGGCGTGCATCAGAGAGAGGGTCTCGTGCGCCTTCAGTTCCTCATCCAGCGGCTGACGGAGTCTGAGAATTGTGTCTACCCTGGCCGCCGCATATCGGGCCACTGATTCCGGGGCACACTCGGCGAGGGGCTGCGCTGTCCGCCCGGAGCCCGTCAGTTCGCTCAAGGGCCGCAGCTCAGCACCCAGCTTGTCCCGCGCCAGCGACGCCAGGTCATGCTCACGGCGGCCCGGATCGAGGCAGTACGACGCGATTTCCGTGTCGAATTCAACTCCCCCGAGGGTGACGCCGACGGATTCGAACGCGTGACGGAGTGCTTTCGTGTCGTGGCCCGTCTTGGCTGAGGCGGCGTCCGAGAGAAGCCTCCGGAACCCGGTCACCTCAGCGGTTTCTTCAGACTCTTGGCACAGGATCGGGAGATTGGTTGACCGTTCCGCTGCCAGTGCCAGTTCGGGGTTCCCGTCGCTATCCAGGACAGCGGCAGGTGTTCGGTGTCCGACCGGCAGGTAGTACGCTTCACCCGGTCGGGTAGCGAGAGCGATTCCTACGATGTTCGGCCGAAGGTGTCCGGCGGGAGCGGCCAGGACGTCGAGAGCAAACCGTCCAGCCGTCCGCAGCTCCTCCGTCAGGCTGTGGAGTTCCGTCAGGCTCTCGATCACTCGGACAGACAGATCGGCCTGCTCTACAGCTCCACCGGCCTCCGGAGCCTGATCCATCTCGCGGGCCAGGGTCCGGAATTCGAGGTCCAGGAAAATGCGCTTCAGGCGCGGTCGGTCGGGCGCCTCAGTACGGAGCAGTTCCTGATCTAGTTCCACCGGAGCGTCGTCCCGAATGGTCACAAGCCGCTTGGACAGACGAGCCAGGTGGGCACCGGCTTCGAGCGCCTTCCGGGCCCGGCCGCTCTTCACTTCATCAACGCGCTCCAGCAGGGATTCGATGCTTCCGAACTCTTCGATCAGTCCCGGCGCAGTCTTCTGGCCGATTCCGCGAACTCCCGGCACGTTGTCGGAGGCGTCACCGAGCAGGGCCAGAACGTCCGTGACGTACTCGGGAGGCACGCCGAGCCGAGCCGCAGCGTTCGCCGGAGTTACCCACTCCGGGTCCACGGCAGCCGGTCCGCGGCGCCCCGGATTCAGAAGCCACGTGTTTTCGTCGATAAGCTGGTAGAAGTCCTTGTCGCCCGACACGATGATCGTTCGGAGACCTGCCTTCGAGGCCTGGTTGGACAGCGTCCCGATGATATCGTCCGCTTCCCAACCTTCCACTTCCAGCACCGGGATCCGCATGGCCTCGATGATCTCGCGGCAGCGGGGGAGGGATGCCCTGAGTTCGTCCGGCATCTTTTCGCGTGTCGCCTTGTACTCAGGATAGATGGCCTCACGTCCGCTGTCTCCCGCGTCGAACACTACGCCGATGTAGTCGGGATGCTGCTCCTCGATCAGGGCCATGAGAAAGCGGGCGAGACCGAAGGGCGCAGAGGTGTTCTCGCCACTTGAGGTGGTCAGCGGACGGCTGATCATGGCGAAGAAAGCCCTGTATATCAGGGCGTACCCGTCCACCAAGAACAGGGTTGGTCGCTCGGTGACAGCCTCTGAAATCGGCATTGAAGGCCTGTTACGGGCCCGATGATCCGTCGTCTTGGTCCGGTTCCAGTCCGTAAAGGCGGCGATACAGAAAGCGATAGGAAAGAACGGCTTTCACGTACCGGCGTGTCTCCGCAAAGGGAATCCGGTCGATTTCAATGTCGCCGCCGGCCTTGAACTCCGGAAACTCGCGCCAACGCAGGTAGCGATGCGGCCCTGCGTTGTATGACACGAGTGCGGCCACGGGCTGGCCTTGGAAGCGACGCAGGAGGTCGCGCAGGTAGCGAGTCCCCAGAGCGAGATTGATCTCGGGCACCGTCAGTTGAGCGGAAGTGAACTCGGTGAGTCCGATCCTTCTGGCCAGCTCGGTCCCAGTGGCGGGGATGATTTGCATGAGACCTATCGCGTTGGCGCTCGAAACCACGTTCGGGTCGAAAATCGACTCTCGCCGAATCAGGGCAGCCACGAGGGCCGGGTCCAGGCCCTCCCGGGAGGAGGCTTCCATCAGGGGATCGGCATAGTTGAGCGGGAACACGGTGCGTAGGAGCGCCCGGTTCCACTTGCCCGCCTGATTGCCATAGAGGGTCCAGCCGATCGCGGAGCCCTCCCGCGTCCAGCCGGCCTGGTTGAGGGCCGTGGCCAGAGCCAGAGACTGGCCTAGACCTCGCACCGAACGGCGCTGCTGTCTGAATTCCAGTTTCGCGCGGGCCGTCCAACCCATGGACCGCAGGAGGTCCATTTGCTCAAGCAACCGGTCGTGCCGGGCGGCCAGGTCCGGCATCTGCGGCTCAGGATGCCGAAGAATCTCTTCCCAAGTATCCACTCCTATACGTTCGCCTGCCCGCATCGCGTAAAACGTTATCGGGTCGTACCCGATCGTTTCCCGGTACAGGACGTGGGCTTCTGAAGCCTGGCCCGCCTGATCGACCGCCGCGGCAGACCAGTAGGTGGCCGCCTGGTACCAGTTTCCGCGTGGAAAGCGTTGTCGGTAACGCTCAAAATACTCGCGGGCGGTCGTCGGCTCAGCCTGGGCAAGTTTGAGGAGACCGAGACGTATGAGCGCGGTACCGGCGTAGCCGGAACGAGGGAACCGGGTCACTGTTCTCTCATACGCGGAGAGCGCGTCGTCCAGTCTGCCTCGGTCGTGCCACGTATCGGCTATCAGGAAGGAGGCGTAGGCCCCGTCTCGGGAGTTCGGAATCTCCGACGTCCGCTCGAAGGCTTCGAGCGCCGCCGTTCTCTGGCCGCGGCGATACAGCGAGCGGCCGGAGAGAAACCACATCGCCGCTAGCGTTGGCGCATACACGGTTGGCCGCTCCCCTGTGCGGCGCGTAGGCTCGATCCACGGCATCAGCAGGCGGTGTACGTCTGCATACTTCCGCTGCCCGAACAGGGCCCGGGCGTGCTCGAGCACCATGGCGGGCTGGGTTGGTTGCGGGGCGGCCTGGAGCGCGGCGGAGAGGCCTTCGGCCGCCCTCCGATACCGACCCTCTGCCAGGTCTGACTGCGCGACGGCGTGGCGAGCGGACCACGAGTCATCCAGCCTCAGGATCAGGTCTCCAACCGTCCGGCCGCCCCCTCCAACCCTCATCGCTGCGTCCAGGACCGAACGCGCGGAGACCGTATCACCCGCCGCGAGCAGGGCCGGCGCCACCCAATCGCCCGCCAGCCGCGTCTTTGCCCGAACGCTCAGAGAGTCGGTGAAGCGGATGCCACGGTCTGTCTCACCAGCACGAAACGCGGCTGTGGCGGCGGTGAGCCAGATCGAGTCACGCGGCACGGCAGAACCTCGCCCTATCAGTGTAGCCAGGACGACCAGTGCGTCCACTTCTCCGAGCTCCGCCAGTTCCTGCATGGCGCTCAATCTCAGCCAGTGGGCGACTTCGGGCGCGTCCGCAGCGGCGTCCTCATACCGGCGGGCGGCCTCTGCGTGGCGCCCCAGCGCTGCCAGGCTTCTGGCCCACAGGACGTGAGTCTCCGCCGGCGGCGGTGACCCGCGCAACGCACCCGAAGCGGCAAAGCGGGCGAAGTGTTCGTCCGCCTCGTCATGACGGCCCTGCTCCTGAGCCGACCGGGCTAGAAGGAGGCGGCCGCCGCCCGACTCCAATTCATCGATCCACGCCCGATCGGAGAGCAACCGATCGACGACCTTCCAGAAGCCAGCCTGCGCATGTGCGCGCGCCGCCAGAAGCAGTTCGTCGGGGGTGGCCTGGTCCGGGTGAAGCGATAGTTCCCGGGCCAGTTCACGGCTCACTGAGAGCGCGTAGCCCTCAGCCAGTCGCTGCTCCAAGGAAGCTAGCATGTCAGCGTTCGTGCCCTGTGCTCCGGCTCGGGCTGGAAGGGTCAGCAACCACGCGGCGACCACCAGGCAAAGAGTTCGGCTTGGACGCCACGCCGACCTGAATCTCAAGGCCCTGCAAGAGCTGCTCATGAGAACTAAATAGGCCGACGGCGAGCGCGGGTAAAGAGCGGGAGCCCGCTGCAACAACGGGGCGCCGATCGGCGCCCCGTTGGGACTGTTTCACGCGGAGCGGGAGCCCGCTCGCTGGGTAGAGCCTAGTGCGAGTAAGACAGCCGCAGTGTGGAAAGTCGGCCGAGCGCCGGAGATCCCACGAAGCTGGCGTAGTTGTTGTCGAACGCGTTCTGGATGTCCAGCTGCGCCGTTACACCGCTGCGCGGGAACGTGTAGCCCAGCCCAAGATCTACAACGGCGAATCCGTCAACGGTTCCGACGAACACTCCGGAGTTCGCCTCGTAGCCGTCCTGGAACCGGGACCGAACCCGGCCAGACCAACCGCTCGCGGCATTGCGATACCGCACTGACAGCGCGCCCTTAGCTGTAGGTGCGTTGAGGGAGATAATTTCGCTACCGGCCGTAAACGCTTCATCGCTCACGAAGGCCGCGCCGGCCGAGATTTCCCAGTTCTCATTGGCCAGATATGTGAGCGACAAGTCCCCGCCGCCGAGATTCAGGCTGCCGATGTTCTGGTAGGTCAGAATCATCGTGGCGTCGTTTCCGCCCGCCTGTCCTGGTGTCAGCACGCCGAGCGGAATGGTGGCGATCGTTCCGGCCAGCGCCGCCGCCGTCGCATCAGCGGTGGGGTCGTCAGGGAAAACGAGTCCGACCAGCCCCCTGAACTGCTGCGTCAAATAGCCACCGAGAGCAGTGCCCTCGAGGAACACGTTCGGCGTGACGAGACGCAGGGCCGACACGTTGTCTGAGATGTGGGACCAGTATCCGTTGATTCCGAGAAGCAGTTTCCCGCTGATCAGTCCCTTGTAGCCGAACTCGATCGTTTGGGTGATAGTCGGCTTCAGAACGTTGATATCGCTCACCTCGGATAGCGGCGTGAGCACCGGCACAAACGTTTGAGAGCCTAGATCCAGCGTGGCGGCCACCACCGGAACATCCGTGCCGCTCGGCGGCGCGATCAGCCCCAGCAGCCCGCCCGCAGCCGGATCCTGAGCGGCTACCACGGCCACGGCTTCAGCCCATAGCTGTCCCGTCGTGGTCGGGAGAAACGTGTTCGTCGCTCCACCCAGTAAGAGATTGAACGGCGATTGGTGCATTGGGACACCATTGGCGTCCCTGAGCATCTGAAGCCCGTCCTCAGTGACCCCCTGTGCCCGAATGTCGTACCGGAACGGACCGCCGAGCGGCACCGTACCGCCCGAGATGTCGAGGAACAGATTTAGGCTGGTCGGGGTCGAGAACGCCCGGTTGTACGTGAGCCGAATGCTGTGCTCCTGCGTCGGCTTGTAGACTAGCGCCGCCCTGGGCGAGAACACTAGATCTTCGAGCGCTGTGTGATGGTCCACCCGCGCCGCCAGGACCAAGTCCCACATCGGACTCAGCGCTGTCTCCGACTGAACGTACCCACCGACTTCGGTGACATCGTCGTCAGCATCGTTCTGCCCGTTGATCGTCCCGTCGGTGTCGGGTCGCGTACTGATGAAGTCTACGCCGTATACGAACCGCTGGTTATCTCCGAGAAGCGCCGAGTGCTGAAGCTGCGCGACGAAGATCTGGGACTTGTCCACAAGTGGCCGACCGGACCGGAGCAGGTACGTGTCTTCGTTGTTGCTCTTGTTGAAGAACGCCTGGGCGAAGAAATCGTCTACTTGCAGCCGGCCTTGCAGGTAGTAGTACCCCCAGTTGTCGACCTGGCCAGCCCCGAGACCGGTAAGGTCCACGCTGTTGACCGCATTCGTGTAGCCGCCGTTGATGATTACGCTCGTTCCGTCGCGGGGCCGGATGTCGAATCGAGCATCCAAAGACCAACGCTTAAGGTCGTAATCCCGGCCACCAGCCACGTTGTTCACGAACGTCTGAAGAAGAGCCTGCTGGTTCGGATCAGTAAGATCGAGACCATTCGAGAAATTCAGGCAGGAGGGATCCGCTAGATTGAAACTGCTGGCCTGACACGCCTGCGCGAGCGACAGCTGAGCCTGCTCGACCAGATCCGTGGTCTCCCAGTCCGTCCCCTCGAAGTATTGGCCACTGACCTTGAACCCGAACTTCCCGTCCTCGGTACGAGTCGCGAGACGCGCCTCGGTCAGCACGATGGATTCCGTGCTTGATGTCAGGCCGGCCGACGGCTGATCCGCCTGATTCCGGAAACCGGTTGATACCGAAACATCCACCCCTGGGTCGTCGATCGGCGACCGCGTGATCGAATGGATGACTCCGTTCGCCGCGTTGGGGCCGTATAGTGCCGAGCCCGGGCCCAGTACGACCTCGATCCGGTCGAGATCCCAGTTATTCGTGGGATCAAGCCAGGTAATGTTGGCACGCAGCGACGGTACCCGAGCAATTCGGTTGTCCGTCAGCGAAAGGGTGGCACCCGAGAAAATATTGTTGAAGCCGCGAGCCACTACGTAGTTGCTCTGCAGGCCCGTGACGATCACGTCCACGCCGGCCTGGTCCTTCACGTGGTCAGCGGAGGTGATCGCGTTCGCTTCCCGGATGTCCTGAGTCGAGACGACCTGCACGGCGGCGGGAGCGTCAAGAATCTTTTCTTCGTGCTTCGAGGCGGTCACGGTGATCGGATTCAGATTAAACGCCCGCTCGATCAGATCCACGCTGAGTGAGGTGGTCTGACCCGCCGCGACCGTAACACCCTCCTGCGTCAGAATGTCCCAACCAGGACTGGTAAACGTGACTGAGTACACGCCGGCGGGAACGGGAATCCGGTAGGTGCCCGAAGAGGCTGTAAAGTCCCCGGCGATCACGGCCGCGTCAGCGCCCAGAATCTCCACCTGGACCGTCGAAAGAGCCGCACCGGTCTTAGCATCCTTGACCGTTCCGGCGATAGCGCCTTCCTGAGCAGCCAGCGGCCGGGCGTTTAAGGAAACGGCAACCAGACCGGCGAGGAGCATACGAAACGTGGGGAAGCGTACAATCAAAGTGCGCATTTAAAGCCTCGCATCTCGTGAGTTGGGAATAGACAGCCCGGGGGCGCGTACCCCCCGGGGCTGCTCACCCACTACAGTGCTAGTACAAAGTGAGCTTCTTCCAGAATCTAGACGGCCTCGCGCTCTCGAGCGTGAACAGCGTCGATCATCTTCTGAGCGCTTTCTTCCATGTCGATCACCATCCGATCGACCTTCGACACGAAATAGTTATGGAAGATGTTGATCGGAATCGCGATCGTCAGACCAGTTGCGGTCGTGATAAGGGCGACCTTGATTCCGCCAGCGACCAGTGTGGCCTCCACCTCTCCGGCGATTTCGATCGCCTGGAAAGCCTGGATCATTCCGATCACGGTTCCCAGGAAGCCAAGCAGCGGAGCCACGTTGGATAGTGTGGCGAGCCATACCAGGCCACGTTCGAGCTGAGCAACCTGTACGGCGCCGGCGTGCTCGATGGCAGCCGTCACCCGTTCTGTTCCCTCGTCATGCCTCTGCAGACCGGCAGCCAGAATGCGTCCGGCCGGCGAGGCCGAGTTTTCGCATACGCCGAGTGCTTCCGAGAGCCGTCCACCAGCAACCAGCTCATCTACTTCCTTGAGCAGGCTGCGGTTCTGGGCGGACTTCACATTGAGGTCGAAGAACTTCCAGACGATGATGAGGATTCCGATCAGGAGGCATATGCCGAGGGGCCACATCATGAACCCACCCGACGACCAGATGTCGAGAATGTCGAACTCCTGCCCTTGCCCAAGGCCAGGTGTCTCCTGAGCCATCCAAATAACCGCACCGGTCATGCTAACCAATGTGACCTCCAGCGTGAGGGTGTCCGGGATCCTGAGTGGGCTACCCGCCGGACCGCCCCTGTCCCGGACATCGGGGCTGGGGAAGCTATTTCGCCGCTTGATACGGTGTCAAGTTTTGCGCGGTACTGCACGCGGTCCGCTACGGATTCGGATTCGCCGCCGTGGAGCGCAGGTAGAGGCGCGTGAGCGATGTCCTGGTGGCTTAGACTTTGAGGCACCGTACCTCGTGATCGGCTTCCAGTGTCCGCAGCGGTGGCACAGCTGCCAGACAGTCAGAATCGCGACGCTCGTGGAAACAGCGTGCGTAGAAAGCGCAGCCAGACGCAGACGTGGCTCCGGTGGATGCGTCGCCTCTCAATATGATTCGCTCTCGCGGCGGCCGGTCTTCTGCCACTTCCGCACGCGGTACCGCCGCTATCAGCGCCTTTGTGTAGGGATGTAGCGGGTTCTCGAACAATCTGTCCGTCGGACCGCTTTCCACGATCCGGCCCAGGTACATCACCGCGACCCGGTCGCTCATGAGCTGTACGACCGCGAGATCATGGGCGATGAGCACGTAAGCTAGGCCAAGTTTGTCCTGCAATTCCGCCAGCAGGTTGAGGACCTGTGCCTGCACGGATACGTCCAGCGCCGACACGGGCTCGTCGGCCAGAAGGAATTCCGGTTCCACGGCAAGGGCCCGGGCAATTCCTATGCGTTGTCGCTGGCCTCCCGAGAACTCATGTGGGTAACGCCGGCGAGCGGAGATGGGGAGGCCCACCAGGTCCAGTAGCTCATCTATCCGGTCGTCGGCCGCCCGCCCCTGAGCCAGTTCATGTACGGCCAGGACCTCCCGCAGAGCGCCGCCTATCGTGAGACGAGGGTTCAGGGAGCCGAACGGATCCTGGAAGACAATTTGGGCCTTGCGGCGGAACGCTAGTAGCTCGGGTCCGGAAAGACCGAATAGATCTTGGCCCCGGTAGTGCACGGTGCCGGACGTGGGACGGTCCAGTCGGAGCATGAGCCGCCCCAGCGTGCTCTTGCCGCAGCCCGATTCGCCCACCAGACCCAAGGTCTCGCCGGCGCGCACCTGTAGAGACACTTCACGCACAGCGTGAACGACCCTTGGAGGCCGACCGGGGGCTCGAACTGCTCGGAAGGTCCGTGTCAGCTCGTCGACGTCGAACAGAATATCCGGAGAGGTCACGTGTCGTGCCTCCGTTCCGGCTCTTCTGCCAGCCAGCAACGCACGGCAGTCTGTCCGTCCGCTATGGATGGCGGCTCCGCGTCGCGGCACTTCGGCCAGACATGAGGGCACCGTGGCGCGAACGTGCAGCCCGGTAACCTCTCCAAGGGACTGGGCACAGCGCCTGGAATGGACATCAGGCGGCCGGGCGCCTGCGGATCGGGAACAGCCCGAAGCAGGCCTTCGGTGTAGGGGTGCCGGGGGCGCCGGAACAAGTCAGCCACGGGGGATTCCTCAACGATACGGCCCGCGTACATGACGGCGACCCTGTCCGCTATCTCGGCAACAACGCCCAAATCGTGCGTTACGAAAAGTATCGCCATCCCCAGTTCGTCGCGGAGTCCACGAAGCAACTCCAAGACTTGGGCCTGTATCGTTACATCCAGGGCCGTGGTTGGCTCATCGGCAATGAGCACGGCGGGCTTACTTGAGAGTGCCATTGCGATCATCACCCGCTGCCTCATTCCGCCGGACAGTTGGTGCGGGTAAGCGTTGTAACGAGAGTCCGGGTCTGGGATTCCAACGCGCCCGAGAAGCTCCAGCACTCGTTTGCGCACAGCACCCTCCGGGTCATCCGAATGAGCTCTGATTGCCTCTGCGACCTGTTCGCCTACGCGCATCACGGGGTTCAGGCTCGTCATGGGCTCCTGGAAAATCATGGCGATCTGGCCACCGCGGACGTGTCGCATTTCGTCTTCGGTCAGGTCCAGGAGTTCTCGGCCTCCGAGTTGTACGCTGGAACCAGCAATGATCTCACCGGGCGGCGAAGCAATCAGTCCGAGAATGGACAGGGAGGTGACGGACTTGCCGCAGCCTGACTCACCGACCAGGGCGAGGATTTCTCCATCCGCAAGGTCGAACGACACGCCGTCTACGGCCCGCGCTTCGCCATCATCGGTGTGGAAGTACGTCCGTAGATCACGGACAGAGAGTACGCTCATGCGCTGTGCCGCGGGTCCAGGGCATCGCGAAGGCCGTCACCTACGAGATTGAAACTCATCACCGTGAGTACGACCGCCAGGCCCGGGAAGCTCGTGATCCACCAGCCATCGACCATGAAGCGGCTTCCGTCGCGGATCACGTTGCCCCACGAAGCGGTAGGAGGAGCCACGCCCAGGCCGAGGAAGCTCAGTGCGGCCTCGGCCAGAATCGCGTTTCCGATACCCAGGGTGGCAGCCACGATTACCGGCGTGAGTACGTTGGGCAGTATGTGCCGGGCCATGATTCGCGTGCCGCGAAAGCCCAGGGCACGGGCGGCTAGAATGTACTCGCGCTCCCGCAGGCTGAGCACCTGGCCGCGGACGAGCCGCGCCACTCCCATCCAGCCCGTGAGACCGAGTATGGCCACGATCAGGAGCACAGAGGGAGGAAACACGGCGACGATCATCATGAGCAGAATCAGGCGGGGGAAACTCAGAAACAGATCCACGATACGCATGAGCAGCCCATCGACCCATCCACCTACATAGCCGGCGGTGGCTCCGACGACGACGCCGAGTGTTACCGAGATTAGGATGGCTAGAAACCCTATCGACAGGCTTATTCGCCCCCCGTATAGCACACGGCTCAAAACGTCTCGGCCCAGGTGGTCGGTACCCATTAGATGAGTCAACGACGGTGTCAGGAGTCGTCCCGCAGCTGGATCGATGGCGTTCGGGTCGAACGAGCTGAGCAGCGGCGTGAGCAGCGTGGCCAGACTAAGGAGCAGCAGCAGCTGCAGTCCGAGCACCGCGGATCGGTGCAGCCTGAACTGACGCAGGCCGATCTCCCACCATGAGTGGCCGCGGACCGCGGGCAGAGCGCGCCGAGCCCGCAGGCCTAGGTGCGCACACAGGACAATGCCGATGACCAGGGTGGCTAGCGCAACCCAGCCGGCCACATCGCCACCGACCACTGTCGCCGCCACTCTGCCACGGCGCCACAAGCCCAGAGCCAGGAGCAGCCCGGCACCCAGGTACCACTTCAGCCCCGCCGTCATTCGCGTGCCCCAAGGCGAATGCGGGGATCTACGGCCGCGTAGAGCAGGTCGGCGAGCAGGTTGCCCGCCAACACGATCACCGCGAACAAGAAGCTTGCCGCGGTCACCAGGGGGTAGTCGCGCGCTAGAATGCCGTCATACAGCAGTCGCCCCATCCCCGGCCACGCGAACACAACCTCGATGACGACTGTGCCGCCGATCAGTAGCGGTAGATAGAGGCCCAGGAGAGTGATCACCGGGAGCAGCGCGTTTCGAAGTGCATGCCGCCAGATGACACTGCTCTCGCGCAGTCCTTTCGCGCGGGCGGTCCGAATGTAGTCCTGACCGATGACCTCGAGCAATTCGCCGCGCATGTAGCGGGCTACGCCAGCCGCCGAGGCCAACCCCAGAGCGATCGTCGGCATGACGAGGTGGCGCGCGATGTCGGCCATGCGGCCGATAGGGCTCATGAATTCGTGGTTGACGTCCAGCATTCCCGACACCGGCAGGTTCAGCCAGCCAAGTGCGCCGGAAGAAACCAACAAGACGAGCATGAGGCCCAGCCAGAAGCCAGGCACGGAATAGATCAGTAGCGCGAAGAACGTAAGGACGGAATCGAGCTTACTGTACTTGCGGACAGCCTGCACTGCGCCGATGAAGCAGCCTACCACGAAGATCAACACTAGGGATACGGTGCCCAAAAGAAGAGTGTTGGGGAGATGGTCGGCCAGTACGCTCGTCACCGGCCGAAACTCGCTGTAGCTGTAACCGAAATCGCCGCTCAGTGACAGCCGCAGCCACTGGACGTATTGGACGTGGATGGGCTGGTCGAGGCCCATGTTTCGGCGCATCTGCTCTAGAACTTCGGGAGGAATTCGCGGGCTGAAGTAGGTTGAAGTGGGGTCGCCTGGGGCCAGATGCAGAATAACGAAGATGAGCGTCACGATCCCCAGAAGCAGGGGGATCGACTGCAGGAGCCGGCGCAGCGCGTACTTGATCAGCGCGTCATCTGCGGTCGTTCGGGTGCACCCACCAGTCGTGTACGGACAACCAGTCCCCCCGCACTCCGAATTCCACGCCCTGTACGCCTCGCACTCCGTTGATCCGGTCCAAGTAGAAGAGGAAAGTATAGGGCTGGTCAGCCGCGATAATCTCGTGGAAACGCCGAAGTAGGCCGCCCAGTACTTCTCGGTCCTGTACGATGGGAATCGAGTCCATCACCACATCCAGGCTCGGATTGCAGTAGCTCGTGAACTGGTTCGGCTGTCCGATCTGGTCGCAGGCCCAGGAATCGCGCTCGTCAACGATCATGTCGCTCACGTTGCCAACGAGAACAGCATCATATCGGCGCTCAGGCCCCGTCACGGCCGGAATCATGGCAGCGACCTCTCGGATGGCGATCTGGACATCGATTCCTACCGCCGCCAGGCCTGCTTGAACGATGACTGCTATGTCCTCCCGCTCAGGGTTGGGGGCAATCATCAAGTCGAAGCGAAACGGTTGTCCGTCTCGATCCCGGATCCCGTCGCCGTCGCTGTCCTTCCAGCCTGCCGCGTCAAGCAACGCTCTGGCGGAGTCTGGATCAACGGGAAGCGGACTCCATGTCGCATCATACGCCCAATGCCACGGACCCAACGGGCCGGTCGCCACTGACCCGTGGCCGGACCTCAGGGCGCGCACCATCGCGCCTCGGTCGATGGCCATGGTCAGGGCGCGTCGCACCTGCGGATCCTGAAAGAACGGCCGCTTGGAGTTCCAGGCGATGAAGTCGTACTCAGGAGCATCGATATCTACGACTCGGACCTCCGCACTCGACTCCAGACCCGACAGAACCGGCGGTATCAGGTCGACGGCCAGGTCGATGCCCCCCACCCGAAGCTCCGCGGCCCGAGTCACGTGGTCTTCGATTTGGCGGTATACCAGTCGATCTAAGTATGGCCGGCCACCTAGATCCTGCGGAAAATCTTCGTTGGCCTCGAACACCCACGCGTCTGAGGTCCGTTCAACAAATCGAAACGGGCCGTTGCCGACAGGGCTCTGGCTTCCAAATGGATGTTTGGCCAGCTCCTCGGGCGGCGTCCCGCTGAGAATATGAGCCGGAACGAGAGCCGTTCGGGCCCAGCCGAAGAAGGGTTCGTTGTGACTGCGGATAGTAAACCGGACTGTTAGTGAGTCTATGACTTCCGCGGCATCCCAGAAGTCAAAGTAGGATGCATTGGGGAATCCGGTGGCCGGATTCTTGGCCAGATTGAACGTCAGAATCACGTCATTTGCCGTGACCGGCACGCCGTCGTGCCAGGCGGCATCCTCGCGCAAATGGAGAATGACCTGGCTCGTGTCGGCGTTGATCTCCCAGGAGCGGGCCAGGTAAGGCTGCGCCTTGAACTCCTCGTCCAGACGGGCGAGCGGCGCGAAGAGCACGAAGGCCTGGTGTTGATCGCTTGTGTAGTCGGTCGTAACCAGAGAGTTCATCGTCTGGATGTCAGAGACGCCGGACACCACGACGGTACCGCCGTACCTGTCCTCCTCGGCTACGGGTGGACCGTTTGACGCTGATCCGGCATCGGTCCCACCACATCCCAGTTGAGCGAACAGACCGATCAGAAAAAACGGCGTGCCTCTGGTCGTGAATCCCGGTCTGCTGTTCGAGGACCGCTGGTTCGTCACTCGCTCCCCCGGTGCCACTCCGTAATCGTCACCAGCTCTCCTCGTGCATCCATGCGGACACCCTCAAGATCGGCCGAGACTCCGGCCAGTTCGTCCTGCCAGAAGAGGAAGGTGAGCGGTTGATCTGCCTGGATGACTCGTGCGAAATCGGACCAGATTCGTCTGGCCGGTTCGGCTTCTGTAGTACCGGCGCCCTCGTCCATGAGCTGATCCGCCACCTCGCTCTGGTACGCGCTTCGGTTCGCGGAGTTGGGCATCGTCGCATACTTGCTGTGGAACAATATACGCGGATCTACTCGAAAATTGTCCAAGACCCAGTTGGTCAAAACAGCATCAAAGTCTCGGGCTCGGTGCATGGCCAGCACGGTTTGCCACTCTAGCATGCGTGGCACCGCTACTACTCCAATGTCCGCCAGCTGAGCCTGGACGATCTGCGCCATGTCCGGGTAGATCGGACTTCTCTGGTTGGTGAGAAGCTCGAAACGCAGCGGCACTCCATTCCTGTCCCTGACCCCATCCCCGTCCGAGTCGCTCCAGCCTTCGCGCTCGAGAATAGCGGCAGCCGAATCAGGCGCATACGGGAGCGGCGTCAGCCCCGGTGAGTACGGGCTCCACGGAGGAATTATGCCACTGGCCACGGAGCCATAGCCTTGCAGCACCGACGCCAGGATCGATTCCCTGTCGATCGCCATGGTGAGCGCTCTCCTAACGGCCGGATTAGCGAGGATTGGCCGTTTCGTGTTCCAGCCGATATAGCTGAACTGCCTCCACGGAAAACGATGCAGCGTCGTGGTCTCGTCGGCGTCAATCGCCCGGGCACTGGCCGGCCCGAGTGGACCATCTACGTCTATGCCGCCGCTCTGCAACTCGGCCGCCCGGGTTGTCGCGTCAGGAATGATGCGGTATACGACCCGCGGGAAACTTGGCGGGCCGCCAAGGGAAGGTGAAAAGTCCTCGTTCGCCTCAAAGACCAGCATTCGGTTCACTTCCCAGCTAACGAACCGGTATGGACCGCTGCCGACTGGAGACCGGTTGTACTCGGCTCGAATCATCTCTTCCGGGGCAGTGTCTTCGAGCAGATGCTTGGGAACTGGGGCCCAGAAGAAGTCCTCGAGAGCCTGTGCGTGGACCACGCTGAAAGTGAACCGGATCGTGTGAGTATCCAGCACTTCCACCGAATTCACATTCTCTAGGAAGGCCGAAGCCAAGGGCGAGGCAAGCGCAGGGTCCTTGGCCCGCTCGAAGGTGAACGCGACATCCTCGGCGGTCACGGGTCGTCCGTCGTGCCAGTTCACGTCCGCGCGGAGGTGGAAAACGACCTCCGTGTCCGTCTGCTCCCACGACTCGGCAAGTCCGGGTGCCGGCTCGAAATTGGAATCGAACGTGATTATCGGAGTGAAGAGGAGGTAGTTGATCAGTTCATTGGCGTTCTGATCGGTGCTGACGAGCGGATTCAGTGTTTGAAGCTCGGATGCGTAGCCCAGGATCAGTGTACGGTCCGCACCGGAGCCGGAATCCTTGCCACCACAGGCTGCCGCGAGAGCGGTCGCCGTAGCAATGCAAATACGCCGAAAGCGCCTAAGATTTGCCACGATTCGAAGGTATGTAACCTTGGCTCAGCGGCGCCAGGTCCAGTCCGGTGAGAGGTACTTGGCTTCCAACCGGACAGCGGTTTCTCGTTCGCCGGTCGTGAGACATTCGTCACTCACAGCCATCCCGAACTCGTGCCCGAAAGCCTGGCTGAGATTGTCGGCGATTTCGGTTGTGGGCGGCACCTGGCCGAGAAAGTCGGTCAGGCTAGCCGCCCGGATGGCAGGCGATGACGACACGTGAAGCTCATCCGCGACATCCTGGTCGTCGTGCAGCAAGAGAGAGCCATGCTGGAGCAGGGCGCCTTTGCTGCGCCACTGAGCGCTACCCACCAGTTTGGCACCACCAGCTACGATCTCGCCTTCCAAAGGATCTCGAAAACAAGCTCTGGTCGTAGGACGAGGCGCGGATATGGTCGATGGTGCGAGCGAAGCAGGCACTCCCAAAGCGATGAGACCCGCACTCAGCGCTCGATTTATGCGGCGATAGCTGTCTGGAAGCGGGCCCCATAGATCGGCCGGGGCCGTAACGCTGTAGGTGAGTTCGCGGTCGTGGTACACCGCTCGGCCACCGGTCGGACGTCTCACGATGTCGATACCGCGTCGCAGTGCTTCGTCCTCTCGGTATCGACCCCTGGCAGTCTGGTTACGGCCGAGAGAAAGACATGCGGGTCGCCAGGCGTAGAATCGAAGCGTTACCTGGCCGGTTCGTGCGGAGTCGTGGAGCGCTTCGTCAACAGCCATGTTGAACGCCCCCGACTGCGGCCCGTGGCGAAGAACCCGGAGGCTGGTGGCTGCGAGCAAGACTCCTAGCTGTCCGGGAAGCTCCATCTCACGTCCAGCTCGCGGCCGGCCCTGCCCTCGTCCATCCGGTTGACCGGGGTGAAATGAGGAGCGGATGCAACCATTTCGGGGTCCGTCTCCGCTTCATCGGCGATCGCGATCATGGCCTCGGCAAAGCGGCCCAGTTCCTCGCGCGTCTCCGTCTCCGTGGGCTCTATCATCAGCGCCTCGGGCACGATCAGCGGAAAATAGATGGTCGGTGCGTGGAAGCCATAGTCCAGCAGACGCTTTGCAATATCCGTTGTTTTCACCCCGGTTCTCTTCTTCAGGTCGGAACCTGAGAAAACAGATTCGTGCATTCCGCGACCGTAAGGAACGGGGTAGTGACCTTCCAGGAGCGCGGTCAGATATGCGTTGTTGAGGACCGCCGCCTCGGCCGTATCTCTTATGCCCTGTCGGCCGAGCATCCGGATGTAGGTGTAGGCTCGTACCAGTACTCCGAAGTTGCCGAAAAATCCGTGCAGCTTGCCAATCGACTCTGACAGATCCCAGTCGAACCGGAATTCTCCGCTCGCCTCGACTACACGGGGCACAGGCAGGAACGGACTGAGGTGACTCTTGACGCCTACGGGCCCTGCGCCGGGACCACCCCCGCCGTGTGGCGTGCTGAACGTCTTGTGCAGATTGAAGTGCACGATGTCATATCCCATATCACCCGGCCGGGTGACCCCCATGAGCGCATTCAAATTCGCGCCGTCCATATACATGAGACCACCGGCCTCGTGCACCAGTCCGCAGATCTCGGCGATATCGGGCTCGAAAACGCCGAGCGTATTGGGATTGGTCAGCATCATCCCGGCGACGTTTTCGTTCAGTGCCCCGCGGAGCGCATCCATGTCGGTACGCCCTGTTTCGCTGGACTTGAGCGTCACCGTCTCGAATCCCGCCAGAGCGACCGTAGCGGGATTGGTCCCATGGGCGGAGTCCGGAATCAGCACCTTGGTGCGCTGCCTTTGACCGTTGGCACGGTGATAGGCACGCATTAGCAGGACACCGGTCATCTCTCCCTGAGCGCCGGCCGCCGGCTGCAAGGTGACGTCGTCCATGCCGGAAATCTCACCCAGAATCTGCGCCAGTTCGAACATGAGGCGCAGAGCGCCCTGGACTGCCGAATGCGGCGCCATGGGATGTAGGCCGGCCAGGTCCGGCAGGCGGGCCATCGCCTCGTTGACTTTCGGGTTGTACTTCATCGTGCACGAGCCAAGCGGGTACATGGCCCGGTCCACATGGTGATTCTTGAGCGACAGTTCTGTGTAGTGTCGGACTACCTCATGCTCAGGCACTTCCGGGAGACGCGGGTCATCGGACCGTAGAAATCGCTGCGGAATCAGGTCAGCCAAGGCCCTGACATCCACGTTCGGCGCGGGAACGGATGTCCCGCGCCTTCCGGGCCTCGACTTCTCGAAGATCGTCGGCGTGTGGTCGCCCTTAAACGGAAATCGATTCATCAAAACTCCAGAGATTCCCCCGCTTCTAGCACTCTGACTTCCGCCGCATCGCCCACCAGGTCGGCGAACCTGGCCGGATCCTGATGGATTACGTCAAATGTGTTGTAGTGGCACGGAACGACGATGTCCGGTCCGATCATCCCGACGGCTCTGGCGGCGTCTCTAGGCCCCATTGTGAAGTTGTCGCCGATAGGGAGCATGGCCACGTCTACTCGATCACGCAGTAGCTCCATTTCGCGTGTAAGCCCTGTGTCACCGGCGAAGTACAGTCCGGCGCCCTCAATCTCGAGCAGGAAGCCCGCCGGGGGGCACGTGTAGCCTTCCCCACCCGGAGCGTCCAGCCTGCCGCCGTGGAGAGCGGGCGTCATTTCCACTCGGCCGAACGGAAAACCGAACCCTCCACCGATGCTCATCGGATGAGTATCGCCGTGGCCGAGCACGTCGCTCACATACGTGCAAAGCTCGACGCTGCTGATCACGGTGCACCCGGTCCGCTCGATTATGTTCCAGGCGTCCGCGACATGATCCGCGTGACCGTGCGTGAGCAGAAGAAAGTCGAGTCCATCATCGAAATGCTCGAGCCCGACGGTCGCGGCCGGGTTGCCGGTAAAGAAGGGGTCAATCAAAAGACGTGTCCCGTCCGAGAGCGCCACCTCGAAGGTCGCATGTCCGTGAAATACTACTCGTCCCATGATTGCCTCTTTGCCGGGGCGGAAACTAACCTGCTATTACGTCCGCCAGGAGCTGAATCTCCTCACGGCTGCGTTTTTCGGTAAAGGCCAGGAGCAGGCCGTCGCCAGCTTCCAGCGAGGGGAATCGGGACAGGCTGACACCCGCCAAGATTCCGCGTTTGATGCCCCGCTCCAGGATCTCATGAGACTGATCAGCGGTTCGAACCGCGAATTCGCGCACGAACGGCAAATCCGGGAACATCAACTCCACACCAGCGTCGACGAGCAACCGCCGGGCGTAGTGCGCGTTCTGTGCCGAAGCCTCAGCTGCTGCCCGCAGGCCGGCGCGTCCGAGCAAGGCCAGGTGAATGGTGGCTGCCAGCGCGTTCAGCCCCTGGTTCGTGCAGATGTTGCTCGTCGCCTTTTCTCGGCGGATCTGTTGCTCCCGCGTCTGCAGCGTCAGCACGTAACCTCGGCGTCCTTCTGCGTCCACGGTCGCACCGACAATTCGGCCCGGCATCTTACGAATAAACTTCTCTCGAGCGGCGAACAGGCCCACGACCGGGCCGCCGTAGTTCGGCGTGTTGCCAAACGGCTGTCCCTCGGCCACGACGATGTCCGCTCCACACTCACCAGGCGACCGAAGGATTGGCAGGACCATCGGGTCCGCGACCACGACAAGCAACGCTCCGGCTGAGTGAACCTGCTCGGCGATCGGCTCAAGGTCCTCTATGAGTCCGAAGAAATTGGGCTGCTGGACGATCACGCAGGCGGTGTCGTCGCCTAGCTGCGCTGCGAGCTCCGAACTGTCCAGAGAACCAGCCTCGGTCCAGGCAACCGGGTGTGGGGCTACTCCCTGTCCCGACAGGTACGTCTCAATCACCTTCCGGTAGTGCGGGTGGAGGGATGAGGCGGCTACAACCCGGCTTCTGCGAGTCACGGCCCTGGCGAGGATCGCAGCCTCAGCCGCAGCCGACGGCCCGTCGTACATCGAGGCGTTGGCCACGTCCATACCGGTGAGCTCGCAGGTCATGGACTGGAACTCATAGATCACTTGCAGAGTCCCCTGCGCGACCTCCGGCTGGTAGGGAGTATACGCGGTGTAGAACTCGCTTCTGCGGATAAGGTGATCCACCGCGGCCGGTACGTAGTGATCGTATATACCGGCACCGGCAAAGCTCACAAGGTGTTCGTTCTCCGCGGCGATGGTCTCGAGCCGCTGGACGACCTCCCACTCGGACAGCGCAACCGGGATGTCGAGGTCGCGGTCCAGGATGAGATTTTCCGGGACATCGGAATAGAGATCTCGCACGCTCGACACGCCGATGAGCTCCAGCATCTCCCGCCGATCTTCTTCGCTGTGTGGGACGAAGGACATGCTAGGCGTCGATGTGGGCTGCGTAGTCAGCGGCGGACATGAGGTCGTCCAACTCGTTGGGGTTCCGAACCCGGAGACGTATCATCCAGCCCTCCTGGTACGGATCAGAATTGACCAGAGCCGGATCTTCGTCGAGAGCTTCGTTTACCTCGATGACCTCGCCGGCGAGCGGCGCGAATAGCTCGGAAACCGCCTTCACGGCCTCTATCGTGCCGAATACATCCATTCTCTCAAGTGCGTCGCCCGCGGTCGGAAGTTCCACGAAGACTACGTCCCCCAGCTCTCCCTGAGCGTAGTCCGTGATCCCGATCGTTACGACAGCTTCGGCGGCCTCGCGAACGTACTCATGTTCCTCAGAATACTTGAGTCCGTCTGGGATCTCTGACATTCACTGCCTCCAGGGGGTTGGCTTGCCTGGCACCGCGGGGGCTTCCACGTGCCGCCGGGTGAGCAGAATACCGGGGCGCGGCTCAGGGCGTCAAGCACGCTGAAATGTGTGTCAGGTAGGGTTATTCGCCGCCCGGCAACTGCGCCCGGTGCGAGGTTCGCAAAGCCTTGCGCTCGGCCCTCCGCCGGCGCTTCGCGTCGCGGTGGGACTCTCCCGGCCCTCGCACCTCGATCGAAATCCCGCCCATGAGCGCGAAGCCCCTAATCGTTAGTCGGGGAGCGTCCGGAGCCAGATCGCCCTGTTGGTCCACTCCATCGAAGCCCCCCATGAGAGCGAATCCGTGCGACTTCACGTCCAGGCCCGGGGGAACGATAACTGTGGTTCCGCCCATCAGGTTCAAGATCGTCACCTCGGTCTCGCCTGGCGGTAGTAGGGCTTCGCGAAAGTCAATATCAGAACCGCCCATCACGGAAAAAGAGAAGTGGTGACGACCAGGTCGCCAGCCACCCTGCCGTTTCGATCCCCCGCAAACCGCGATCTGAACGCTGCGTTTGGACACTGTATGAGACGGCACCGTCGCAGTGGTTGCGCTGACCGCAGCGGGGGCCACCGCCGCGCCGCCGTGCAGGACGGGAAGATCGGCGGTCAGAGCCTCCAACTGCTGCCGCGTTGAGGCCTGGTACGAAGCGTCTACCCGCGCCTCGAACTCCTCCACGGTCAGGTTGTCGCCGGCGTACTGGGCCACTAGCTGGCGGACGGCCTCTTCTCGCGCCCGTGCGAGGGCGACGGGCTGGCCGGCTGGTTGGTCTGAAAGTTGGTATGGAAGCTTTTCGCTCACTGCCATTGTCCTTGCAAGGTCCTGTCCGTGTTTGACGATCCATTGGATCGATGGCGAATAATAGTCGCGCAGGAGACAACCTGCAGAATCGGAGTCCGCCTGGTCCAGGCGTCCGTTGCGAGCCTTGACTGGCGTCTCTAGCTTTGACCAGGCCCTTTGTTGAACCAGAAACAAGGAGGTGATCTCGTGTCTGATGGATGTAGATCCGTGCCGAGCGTGGCACAGAACGGCGGTCGCCTCTAAGGCCAACGGGCCGGCACTGTGCCTGTGCCGAGCTACGACCGGATAAGTACGGTAGGGCCGCAGGCAGTGCGCCGGCGGCCCTTGCCGCTTCAACCCCGATAAGGGAAGGACCGGAATTCTTCGTGTTGCCGTTCGCCAAGTACTCGGGGGCCGGAAACGACTTCGTGTTGATCCGCGAGGATCTACTCCAGGATATGGCTGCCGACGACCTGGCGAGGTGGGTGTGTTCGCGAACGCTCGGAGTTTGCGTAGACGGGCTCATCCTGGTGGGTAAGACTGAAGGCGGAATCAGGGTGCGGTTTTTCAACCCGGACGGTTCGGAATTCGGAACGTGCGGGAACGGGACCCGTTGCGCCGCCCTTTACGCCTGCGATGAAGACCTGGTGCCGAACGGTCCGTTCGGAATCGAGACGGCGGACGGCTGGGTGCGGGCCTCTGTCTCCGGCCGTTCCGTTGAACTGGGCTACGAGATTCCTGCCGAAGTGGTCGGTGAGCATACGATGCCAGGTCCTGGTGGAGCCACCACGGCCGGCTGGCTCGTAAGGATTGGAACGCCTCACTTCGTGCTGCCCCTCGAGGTCCTGCCGACGGAGGATATCGGCGAGATTTGCCGCCCGATTCGAACCGCTCCCGAGTTCGGCGAGCACGGAACCAACGTGAACCTGGTCACTCTTTCCAGCTCCGATAGGGCTCGGATTCGAACCTTCGAGCGCGGAGTGGAGGGAGAGACGATGGCCTGTGGGAGCGGATGCATGGCCGCAGCTCTGGCCCTATTCGCCGCCGAGCGATGTGGCCGCACGCTGCACCTGAGTGTCAGAGGAGGCGACACGCTCACCGTTACGCTCCCTGAGGATCTTCCCGTGGGAGCCCGAAGTACCTCGCGAATCGGCCTTGCCGGAGGTGCGCAGGCCTGTTTCCGCGGCACGTTGCCGCCACGTGATCGTGGGGTCTAACCGGCGACCGGCAGCCAGGTGGCCGGTCGACTCGCCGGATCAGGGGTCCGTTGCCGGCCGTTTGCCCCAAGTGCAAGCACACTCCTCGAGCAACGACCGCAGCCGGTCCTCTCCGTCTCGACTAGAAGACGCGCCGGCCCCCAGGCGTTGCAGGTGGGCACAGATCGATAATTCGGCCGGGGTGTCCAACCCTGGGGCGAGCGAGCCGTAGACCTCTTCGCGCACAGCCGCCAGGGTGCTTGCGCCAGCCGTAACCGCGCCCAGGATCTGCTGTTCTCGGTTCAGTCTGTGCTCTGAATACTCACGAAGCTTCTCTGTGGCGTTTTTCACGAGCGGCCCATGACCCGGTAGCAGGAACACCGGATCCACACGTTCCAGGCGCTGAAGGCTAGCCAGGTACTCCGTCACGCAGCCATCGGGATACAGGATCGCGCTGGTACCGGTACCTAGAACAAGGTCGCCCGTGAATACAGCCCTGGCTCCCTCGAGAAAGAAGCAAACGTGATCGGAGGAGTGGCCGGGGGTGTGCATCGCGACGATAGACCCGTCGAGGTCGCCGGGCACGACAGGCGCGCCGTCGGCCAGTGGCCGGCCGGTCAAGTTAAGACGCTCAAGCGTAGCCGCTGATCCAAGAATCGGGGCCTCAAAGAACTCGGCGGCTCTCTCTGCCGATCCGGAGTGATCCAGGTGCGCGTGCGTCAGAAGGATTGCGCCTACAGGCCTACCAGCGACTCTCCGCTCGAGCAGGCCCATCTGCTGCTGTCCCGCCGGGCCGGGGTCCACGATGGTGACGGTCTCCGCGCCCAGCAGGTACGTGCATGTGCCGCTGAGCGTCATCGGACCCGGGTTGTCGGCCAACAGCCGAAGCACTCCTGGGATGACCTCGGTCATCAGCCCGCTTCTTCGAAGCCGGGATCGCCAGGTAGGACGGGCACCACCGAATCACCCCTCACCAGCAGCCTCGGAATAACGGCTTCGACTTGGCGGTTCACGTAGGCGTCCAAGGCCTCATCCAGTCCTGCGAAGCGGGCGAGGTCTTCGAGGGTACGCCGGGTCGGAAACAACATAGGGAGGTCTCCGGTCTCGAATCTGTGGACGGCCTCAGCCGGCTGAAGCCACACATGACCGGTCAGCTCGCCCGTCAACTGAGGGTCATCGCCCGGGGCTTCAGTCAGGAAGAAGTGAGCGTCGTATCGGCGCGCGAGGTTCACCGGGGTGACCCAACGCCCGATGTAGGCGACACGGAGGCTCCTGAAGCTGATGCGCATCTGCGTCACAATGTCCGTGAACGAGGTGGTCCCGCTCAGCAGGTCCCTCCGGACCCGGTCCGCGTCGGCCGGCGAAACCGGCTCATCACTCAGGAGAAATCCGGTCTCTTCAAACAGCTCGCGAAGGCCTGCGGCCAGCGCCGCCCTTTCGTGGCCGGCGAAACCGGGAGGAAGAGTTTCCAGGAGGGTATCGCCGTGGTCGGCCGCGTCCACAACCCCCCCGGCGAATACGAACACGCCGGCGGCGAAACGGGCTGTGTCGGGCCGTTTCAGCAGGAGCACCTCGAACCCTGTGTTGCAACGCCGGGCCGTGATGATCGGGGCCGCGGGCCGCGGCTCGACGGGCTCGGACCCGGGCGGAATATGCCCGCGAGACAACTCCAGTCGCTCCAGGTGCTCCCTATCCCTCGGTCGCGGCGTGGTCATTCTGCTGCCGTCCGATCTGCGAGGCAGAGTGCTAGCACCTGCCTACCGAGAGAATCCATCAGGCACGCCGGCGAGCATGAAAACCAGAAGGAGAGTGAACAACACAGCGACCACCATCAAGATTACCATGGGGAGAAGAACGATGGCTACGGAGCGGCCGGTCGTGGTCCGGTGCATCTCACGGATCCCGACGACGAGCAGCACCAGCGACCAGATGCCACCGACCAGGCCGCCTACCCAGGGAATAACGTTCAAAATCCCGGGACTACCGGCGTAACAGAGGACCCGTGCCGTGTCCGACAAACGCCGCCCGTTTGGGGCCAAGAATAGCCTGAAGACGTGATAGGCGAGTGTCCCGATACAGAGGGCGAGCAGGCTGGCGAACGGTGTCGCGAAGAAGTACAGCAACTTGAAGGACGACGATATCGGACCCAGTTGGTCTGCCTGCACGCCAAGGGCTGAACTCCAGCTCTCGTCGAAGCCGGGCGAACCCCATGCCATGTAGAAGAAGGCAGACAACATGCTGACGATGAGATAGTACAGAACCGGCCGGCCCAGTGAGGCCGAGAGATCAACCTTGGAAAAGAACTCGGTAGGACGGGTGACACAGTCGAGCCACGTCTGCAAAAGATTGCCGGGGAAACCTTCGCTGGCGTCTTCCCAGGCGACCTTGTCGGCTCTCTCGGAGTTGGCCCGACTCGGCTCTGTCTTACTGGCCGGTGTCTGACACAGGGGGCACTCATCAGCTGCGGCCGCGAACTCGAAGCCGCAGTGGTGGCAAGCTCGCATCGGATATTGCTAGTCGAGAAGCCGCAGCGGCATAACCAGGCACAAGTAATCGGAGTCGTTACTTGTGGGCCTGAAAGTCACGGCCCGCTCAGGCGCCTTGAATCCGATCATCACGTCGTCATCCGGCATGAACCGGAGCACCTCGAGAAGATAGTTCGCATTGAAACCGATCTCGAGAGTGTCGCCCGAGTAGTCAAGCGGCATCTCATCCTCTGCTTCGCCTAGATCCGGCGTCTGGACACGAAAGGAGACGTTTCCTTCCGAAAACGCCATACGGACCCGATGTGTCTGGTCGCTCGCAAGAACTGCCATACGCCGTATCGCAGCTGCCAGGTTGTCTTTGTTCGCTGTAGCCTGCTTGTCGTTGTCCTTCGGAATAACCTGCTCGTAATTCGGGTACGGGCCCTCTATCAGCCGAGTATATACAGACCTTCCGGGTGACCTGAACGCGAGGTGGTTCTTCGAGTCTGCGACTTCCAGCTCCGCATCCTTGTCAAATAGCTTTTGCACCTGTAGTAGCGCCTTCGGTGGCACTATGAGATCGGCATCGGGCGGACTCGCCCCGTCGATCTTCACGATCATCTTCGCCAGGCGGTGGCCGTTTGTCGCGACCATGGCTAGCGTGCCCGGCCGAATCTGCCACAGCACACCGTTAAGTATCGGACGGCTCTCCTCGTTGGAGGCGGCAAACGCTGTATGGCTGATCAGATTCTGGAGAACATGGGCCTGTATCTTCCAGCTTCCGGCGAAGTCAAATTCCGGTAAGGCCGGAAACTCCTCTTCTGGTATTCCGAAAAGCTTAAACCGGCTGGACCCGCAGCTTACCTGAATCTGAACACCATCTACATCGATATGTACCGGTGCTTCAGGAAGTTCGCGTGTAATCTCAGCCAGCTTCCGTGCCGGGACTGTTACCGCACCCTCATTCTCAATCTCAGCATCGACCGTTACGGATACCGTCATGTCCAGATCTGTGCCTCGGATCGTCAGCTTCCCATCCTTGGCTTGCATCAGGAGGTTGGATAGGACCGGCAACGTCGTTTTCGTGGGAATCGTGGCTGCAACAGCCCCGAGGCCGGAATGCAACGACTCGCGGGTAAGCGACAACTTCATCTAGAACCTTCTTCCCGGGCAGAATGTCACGTTTTCAAGAGACGGTGTTAGTACTTCCTTCTATACATCTAAAATACGTAGTAATAGTAGGCTGTGTGGGTATGTTGAAAAAGACTCACCGGTGGCTTCAAGGCGTACATTCCGAGCTACTTTTCGGCTAGATGTCCCATGTGGACGAACTGTGGATCGTGGTCGAGTGTTCCACAGCTATCCACAGCGAAGAGGCGTAACCCGGTTTTTGTCCCAAGCGCTCCACGCTTGTCCACAGAATTACCGACACCCCGAATCACCGAACGAGGTCGTCCTGCAGTCGCTGAACTCGCGAGCGTAACTCTCGGTCGCCCACCATTGCTGCCTCCACCTTGTTTACCGAGTGAATCACCGTGGAATGATCCCGGCCACCGAACAGGGTACCTATCTCCGTGTAGGGAAGGTCGAGCGATGTCTTTATCAGATACATCGCAACCTGGCGAGGGATCGTTAGGGTTTTGGTGCGCCGCTTCGAGACCAACTGTTCGACGGATACCGCCCACTCGTTTGCCGCGCGCCGCCGGATTTCCTCGGCGGTGACCGGCGATCCCCGCTCTTCACCGGGCCGAGCTCCCAGGGCTTCTCGCGCCAGGTCCAACGATATTTCGCGTCGAGTCAACGAACTATAGGCCAGGAGTTTGATAACAGCGCCCTCGAGTTGTCGCACAGAGGTCTTTCTGTTGCGCGCGATGTACGTAATCACCTCTTCTTCGAGAACAAGCCGGTCTTCATCCGCCTTCTTCTGCAAAATGGCGACACGCGTCTCGAAGTCCGGAGGTTTAATGTCGGTAACCAGGCCCCACTCAAACCGGGACACGAGGCGCTCCTGAAGGCCTGGGATTTCGGAAGGAGGCCGATCGCTCGTAATCACGATCTGTTTGTGAGCATCGTAGAGCGTATTGAACGTGTGGAAGAACTCCTCCTGAGTCCCCTCCTTGTTTCCGAGGAAGTGCACATCGTCCAGTAAGAGGACATCAATCAACCTATACCGCTGCCTGAACTCCGCGGTTTGGCCACTCTGAATGGCCGAGATCATTTCGTTCGTAAAGCGCTCGGATGTCACGTACGCGATCTGCCGGTCTGGCAAACGGTCGAGGATCGCGTGCCCGATGGCGTGCATCAGGTGCGTCTTGCCAAGCCCTGTGTCGCCGTACACAAAGAGTGGGTTGTACAACTGAGCGGGCGAATCGGCTACGCCCTGGCAGGCGGCGGCGGCGAACTGGTTGTTCGAGCCGATAACGAATCGTTCGAACCGGTATCTTTCGTTCAGGCCGCTACCGGCCGCGCCCCGCCGAGAGACCGCAGACGCCGGTGCTGAGCCCGGACCGTCTCCCCCTACTTCGCCAAGCGGTGGCAACTCCGGAAAATCGGGTCGCTCAAGACTTCCGTGGTGCTCAAAGGTGAGTTCGAGAGGGCGATCCAAGACGCGACCTGCAAGCTCGGAGAGGCGTCCGCCGTACTTGTCCTCGATCCATTCAGCCGCGAATCGGGTCGGCGCACCGACAACCAGGGTATCATCGGAAAGGCTCAGCGCTTCCGTTGCTGCGAGCCAGGTCCGGAACGTCTGCTCGGGCAGAACCTCGCGCGCCGCATCGGTTATGGAAGACCAGACTTCGCTAGCCGTAAGCTCCATCCAAGACCTTCGTATCGTAGTAATGTGAGCGGAAGGGGACTGGCGGTCGGGCAACGTAGATCGCTTGTCAGAGGCTGTCAAACTTTTCCGAATCCCCAGCACCGGTGCCGGAAAACACGTTGACAACAAACCTTTTTGCGCCTAGCATATGCGGCTGTTTAGCGAGTGTCGTGGCGACGGTAGTAGCCGCAAGAGCGAAATAGATAATGCAACCGACATATAGAAATCCGAGTCGGCGAAAACGACTGAAAGATCATGGCTTCCGCGCTCGAATGAAAACGCGCGCAGGCCGTGCGGTCTTGTCCCGCCGGCGGAAAAAAGGCCGTCACTCCTTGACGGTGAGCGACGAGACCCACTGGAAGCGCCGCCGCTAGGCGGGCGCGCGGCCAGCCGTGCGCCGGAGGATCCGGTGAAAGCTCGCTACGATTATCCCCGACAGTCCCGGCTACGTAGAACTACGGACATCTCTGCCGTGTTTCGCGGCGGGAAACGCGTACGGGGCCGTTTCGTTGATATCATCGAAACCAGCTCGCCCGGGTCCGAATCGAGGCTGGCCGTGATCGTGGCCAAGCGCGGCCATAGCGCTGTCGAGCGAAACAAGGTCCGGCGGCTGCTGCGTGAGATCGCTCGCACAAGCTGGCTTCCGGCACGGCGACACGCGGGTGGTAGTAGAGACATGATAGTGAGAGCGCGTGCCGAGGCGTACGGCGCGAGCGCTGCGGCTCTGGCGGCCGATTTTGAACGCTGCACGCGGGAGGTGGGGTGCTGAAGAGAGTGTTGCTTTTGGTTATTCAGGCATATCAGGCCGGCGTGTCGCCGTTGCTACCAGGGGCCTGCCGCTTCACCCCGACATGCTCCGAATACGCGCGTATCGCGATCGACACGCACGGGGTCCGGCGGGGCGCGTGGTTGGGTGTCCGCAGGCTCCTCAAATGCCATCCGTTCGGCGGACTTGGCCCTGACCCGGTGCCGCTCTCCGACCCGAGTCACGAGCACAAATAGGATGCAGAGACGAGCGCTGCTGGCGGTGGTCTTGATGATTGGAGTAGTTATCCTCTCCAACGTCCTCTTTCCGCCGGCAGCACCCCCTCCGGAAACCTTCAGGGCCGACTCTCCAGAGGCGACCGCTCCGCCCCGAGTAGACCCACGTGAAGCGGAACCCACCGCTCCAGGACTGGCGCAGGCGGCTGACGTCCTCGGCCGTCCGGTAGATGAACAACTGAGTCCGGCCGTCGTCCCGGCTGATGGGCTGGAGCCAGCGCTGCCAGGCGGCCCTGGGGAGGCGGCGGACACAATCCGTGTTCAAACTGACGTGTTCAATCTCCGGTTTTCAACGATCGGCGCAGCGGTTATTGGAGCGGAGCTGACTCAGTACGATTCATACGTAGAGAACGGGAATGGGCTCACCGGCGTGGAATTGGTGCGTGCCGGCGATCGGTTGCTCCAGTACGCCATTACACTCGGCCGAGACACCGTTCCGCTCCAGAATGCGACGTTCGAGCCGTCGGAGCGGGAGTTGCTCTTGAGGCCTGGCGATTCGCCCCGCGAGCTGGAGTTCACATACCGCTTTCCGGGCTCCGATGCGGCTTTCGTGACCACGTACCGGTTTACACCCGGGTCTTACGTGATCGAGACGGAAGGCCGCTTGGAAGGTGTTCCTGAGCGGGGATATACCGTTCTCGTCTCGCTCGGAAACGGCCTCAGAACCAACGAGAAGAACCCGGACGAGGATCACAGGGAGCTCGCCTATGTGGTAAAGGATCGCCGTGGTGGCATCCGTGCAACCAACCTGGACAAGGTCAAGGCGGGTCAGATCCGCATGGCCGACGGAGGCCCGTTCCGGTGGGTGGCCATAAAGAACAAGTATTTTCTGGTGGCGCTCGTAGCGGATCCGGACAGGAGTGACTTCGGAGGTCTCGTGGCGCAGGGCGTGGAACAAGAGCACGCGGCAGCGATCACCGCCTCAATGCCAGTTCCCGCCGGTACAGCCGGTTTCGCGTTCGAGACGTATCTCGGACCGCAGGACTACGGCCGGCTGGAAGCGGTCGGCGAAGGCCTGCAGAATGTAAACCCATACGGTTTTAGTTGGATCCAGCCCATCATGCGCCCCCTGGTGGCGATCGTGTTGGTGGTGCTCACCTGGCTCCACAGCACACTTAGTCTGGCCTATGGCTGGGTGCTGGTCGTATTTGGTGTGATGATGCGGGTTATCCTGTTCCCGCTGTATCAGAAATCGATGCGGTCGCAGATGGAGCAGATGGCGGTTCAGCCGCTCATGAAGGATATCCAGGCGAGATACAAGGAGGACCCGCAGCGGCTGCAGCAGGAGATGGTGAAGCTCTACAAGGAGCATCACATCAATCCGTTGTCGGGCTGTCTCCCGATGCTCGTGCCGATGCCGATCCTGTTTACGCTCTTCTTCGTGTTTCAGGGCACCATTGAGTTCAGGGGAGTGCCGTTCTTGTGGCTTCCGGACCTGTCGCTGAAAGACCCTCTGTATATCATTCCGCTCGTCATGGGTGCGTCGATGTTCCTGGTTCAGCGTATCAGCCAGCGCGGAATGGAGATGAACGCCCAGATGAAGATGATGGGCTGGGCGATGCCGGTTTTTCTTACCTTCATCTTTCTGAATTTTGCGTCCGGGCTGAACCTTTACTACACGACGAGCAACCTCGCCTCGCTTCCCCAGCAGATCTACCTGTCTCGCGAGCGGCGGGCGGCGCACGCCAAGATGAAAGCCTCGCGTGAGGACAGTGTTGGAAAGCAGCGAGGGAAGCCCCGCTCGCAAACGGGCTGAGGAAGAGCGGCTGTGGTCGCTGTGAACCGGACGGTAGCCGCAATATCTACGGCGCCCGGAAGAGCAGGAGTGGCGCTCATCCGGGTCAGCGGTCCGGACGTATCTGAAATCTGCTCACAGCTCGGTCTCTCCGGGCTCCAACCCCGACACAGCAGCCAGCGTCACCTACACGACCCCGAGACCGGCGAGGTTCTGGATCACGCCCTGGTGACGCTATTCTCGGCGCCCGCCTCCTACACGGGAGAGGATGTATTGGAAATCAGCACGCACGGTGGAGCGATCGTGCCGCACCGGGTGCTGGACGCCGTGATCGCCGCCGGAGCAGCGCCCGCCGCTCGTGGAGAGTTCACCCGCCGGGCATACCTCAACGGGAAGCTGGATCTGATACAGGCGGAGGCCACCCTAGACCTTATCGACGCCCGATCGCCAGCCATGCAGCGCGCAGCTGTCCATCAATTGGAGCGAGGACTTTCGTGCCGGGTGGAGCAATTGCGCCGCGGTCTACTCGAGCTACAGGCCCTCCTGGCCTACGATATCGACTTCCCTGAAGAAGATGACGGCGTCCTGGACGTGGGGACGATCTCTGCATCGGCCAGGGAACTACATGCTCAGATGCTAGAACTCCTGAGCCTGGCTCCCGAGGGGGAGCTCCTACGGGACGGCGCCCTGGTCGTTCTGGCCGGCAGGCCGAACGTCGGTAAGTCTAGTTTGTTCAATAGTTTACATGGAACGCAACGTGCTATAGTTACGCCGGTTCCGGGTACCACAAGAGACGCTATCGAGTCCGTGATCGCGGTAGACGGATACCCCTTCCGGCTGGTGGATACGGCCGGCCTACGCTCGACCACAGACGAGGTGGAAGGAATGGGCGTAGAGGTAGCGCGAAGCTACCTGGCCGCGGCCGACGTGATCCTATTATGCGCCGAGGCCGGAGGGGGCGTGGACCCCGAAGAGGAGCGATTCCTGGCACAACTCGAGGAGGAGCGGCCGGTAGGAGACGCCCGGCGAGTGATCAGGGTGTGGACCAAGGTGGATATGCTGCCAGGGAGCGCTGCCGGACCTGAGCATCCGGACGGATCTATTGCTGTTTCCGCAGTGACAGGCGAGGGTCTGGCCGCGCTGAGGGAGCGCCTCGCTCAGGAGGCCTTCGGCGGTCTCCGGAGCGCAGATTCGCCACCCTTTATTACAAAGATAAGGCAATCGCGAGCTCTTGAGCGCGCCAGAACGGAACTCGAAGCATTCCAGGAGGTCCTACAGACGGGGCCTCCCGAGATCGCGGCTACACACGTGGCCGAAGCAACCCTTGCCCTGGAGGAATTGCTTGGCGTAGTAGCCACCGACGACATACTGGACGTTGTCTTCGGCAGCTTCTGCGTTGGAAAGTAGGTTTAGGCGCTCAAGCTCAGGCGGCTCGCTGACAGCGCGTGCACACAAAAGTGGCACGGCCGCTGACGCGCATCGACGTGAGGGCGTTGGTGCATCTCGGACACGCCGTGCCTGCTTTACGGTGATTTATCAGCCAGCCGGGATCAGAATGGGCTGCCTGCCAATGCAGGGTAGCTCGGCGCAGAACTCGCCGGAGATACAGGTGCGTTTTCTCCAACTGATCCGAGCTCATAAGCGAGATCTTCAGATCCGGCCGGTATCCAGCCTGGAAGCAGATTTCATCGGCATACTCATTGCCGATCCCAGCCACCACCTCCTGGTTCATCAGCAGTCCCTTGAGCGTGCTCCGCGGGTGGGCCTGTGATAGGCGTACAAACGCCTCAGCGGTGAGCTCCTCACTTAGCGGATCCAGTCCAAGGCTCTGTAGCGAGCCCAGCCCCGAGAAATCGTCTCCAGCCACCATGTAGACCGTTCCCTCCTGGCCTGGACTGCTAAATCGAAGCTCCTTGCCGGCCGCAAACTGGAGCCTAATCTTGCTTGTCTCTTCCGGCGGTGCGGTCTGAGAGTCCAGATAAATCCTGCCGGCAGACCCCATATCAACTACCAGACTGTGGGCCGAACGGAACCGGATCACGACGAACTTTCCCTGTCTCGTGACGGCGTCTATTACCTGGCCGGAGAGGTGTTCCTGCGCCTCCTCGGCGGTGATATCGATCGAATCGTCATCTATATGGATTCGCTTGACGGTTTTGCCAGTCGCGTAGCCGGCGAAACCCTCAATCATTCGCTCGACATCAGGCAGTTCAATCATGCGGTCGCCTCCCTTTCTATATAGTCACGCAACAGCAGCTAGACTTCTTACACCAGTGGCTAGCCCAAGATCCAAAACTCCAGCGGCAAGTCCTGGTCCGATTCGGTTCGGGTGACACTCGTAACTCGCGCCGAGAAAGGCCCTTCAAGCAACCGTGCTTCAAAGCGCGGCATGTCGGCTTCAGGGCCGCGCACGTGGACTTCGACAGCACCATCAGCGGTATTTCGCGCGGTCCCGGCCATGTCATGGCGGCGAGCCAACCGTGCCACCCAGTAGCGATATCCCACGCCTTGCACCCGTCCACGGACCACGAAACCTTGTTGGACGTTGTCGTCTTTGCTCACGCCTACCGCGATTCCTGACTGTCCTGAACTAGCCCCGCCACCGTGCAGTGCCGATATTGCGGCTACAAGTTAACGCAAATGGACGGAATCGGGAGAGGGGCGAAGAAATTGTCGTACGACGTTCTGGTAATCGGGGGAGGCCATGCCGGCTGCGAGGCGGCGCGAGCCGCCGCCAGGATGGGAGCGAAGACACTGCTGGTAACGTCTTTTCTCGCCCGTGTTGGACAGATGTCGTGCAACCCGGCCATCGGTGGAATCGCCAAGGGTACGGTAGCACGGGAGGTGGACGCTCTCGGCGGGATCATGGGGCGCGCAGCAGATCAGACGACGCTCCACTTCCGCATGCTCAACCGGTCGAAGGGTCCTGCGGTTTGGGCGCCAAGGGCCCAGTGTGACCGCGGTCTCTACTCACGTGCCGTACGAACACTTCTAGAGTTGGAAGCCGGGCTGGATCTCTATCAGGGCAGTGTGGTTGCGCTCCATACGGATCGAGGTCGTGCAGCAGGGGTCGAGTGCCAGGACGGGACAGTGTTTAGGGCCCGCTGCACTATTCTGACCGCGGGAACATTTCTCCGCGGCCAGATCTTGATGGGCAGCTCGGTGAAGATAGGAGCAGGGCGAGCGGGAGACGCTCCTTCGGTGCCGCTCGCCGAGCAACTACTCGATCTGGGACTGGAGTCGGGGCGATTCAAAACGGGCACACCACCGCGAATCGATGGCCGTACAGTGGACTTCAGCCGTTTCGAACGGCAGGACGGCGAGCTGAACGGCCTCCGGTTTTCACATTGGGAGCTCGCGGAAATCCTCCCTCAGCGGCCCTGCTGGATCACTCAGGCGGGTCCTGCCGTCAAGGAAGTGGTCGCGGACAACCTGGCAGAATCGGCGATGTACTCCGGAGCTAGTTCAGCCCAGGGCCCCCGCTACTGCCCGTCGATCGAGGACAAGGTGCTCAAGTTTCCCGATGCGGAGAGCCATCGGGTGTTTCTCGAGCCTGAAGGACTTGAGACTGCCGAGTTGTATGTAAACGGCCTCTCAACCTCACTCCCGGCCGACGTTCAGCGCCGGTTTCTGGCCCGCATCCCAGGCCTTGAAGCGACGCGGATGACCCAGCCCGGCTACGCGATAGAGTACGACTTCTTCACGCCTACGCAGCTAACGTCGACCCTGGAGCTCAAGCCTCTTCCTGGCCTCTATCTCGCTGGGCAGATCAACGGCACGACAGGCTACGAGGAGGCGGCCGGACAGGGCATTGTAGCCGGCATCAACGCTGCTCTCGCGGTCTCCGAGCGGGAACCCTGGGTCCCGGCCCGCGATGAAGCATACCTGGGCGTCTTGATCGACGATCTGGTCACCCGCGGAGTGGACGAGCCGTATCGCCTGTTCACCTCCAGGGCCGAGTTTCGCCTGATACTTCGGCAGGACAATTGTCTCCAGCGTCTCGGGCCAACGGCCACGCGACTCGGCCTTCTGACGGACGCCGAGAAGAGAATCCTGGACTCGCACCTGGAGGCGCTCGATCGTGGCCGGGACTGGCTTGGACAGGCTCGCGCCTTACCCGCTCGGGTCAATTCGTACCTGGTGTCGATCGGAAGCGCCGAACTTCGCGAAACGCAGCCCGCCCAGCGCTTGCTGAAGAGGCCAGGCGTTCAGCTGGGAGTACTGGGAGAACTACTGGAGCCGACAATCGAATCGGCCCTCGGTGCGGACGCTGTAACGGTTTTGGAAATGGAGACCAAATACGACGGGTACATCAGCCGCGAGAAAGAACGCGCCGGGCAGCTTCGCGAACGGGAGTCGCTTCCCTTGCCGTCGGACCTTCCGTATCGAGGTCTGGTCTCCCTTTCTACAGAGGCCAGGCAGAAGCTCGACCAAATCCGTCCTTCGACGCTCGGTCAAGCTTCCCGAATCCCGGGGATTTCCCCAGCCGACTTGCTCGCACTCTTGGTAGAGGTCCGTAAGTTCAGAGCGCAGGGCAAAGCTGCCGCGTCACCTTCGGCCGCGCGCTCTTGAGGCTCGCTAGAGGCTGCACTAGATGTTTCACGGGAAACATTCGTAAAATATTGCGGCTCTATTCAGGCGCAGCCATATTGCGGTCGCCGAGCCCCTGCCTGGCCGGATGGCCAGGCAGGGGCTACCCGGAACCAAGGCGTGCACCCAGCTGCTGCTGGACGTAGCGAATATCATAAACTAGTATCAGACAATCGGTTAGAGGTAGATGGCTCGGGTAATCTCAATTGCCAACCAGAAGGGTGGGGTCGGAAAAACAACGACTGCCATCAACCTCGGAGCCTCGCTGGCCGTCCACGAAAAAAAAACGTTGGTGATCGATTGTGATCCGCAAGGCAACCTCACAAGCGGGCTGGGGATTTCGAAAGGGGGAGGCAGGCCCTCCGTTTATGACTGTCTGGTAAACCGTAGGCCAGCCCAAGACGCCATCTACGAGGGGGTTCACCTCCCGCACTTAGACGCGATTCCCGCCAACCGAGATCTAACCGGCGCTGAAGTAGAGTTGATCGAATGGCCGAACCGAGAGCGAGTGCTGAAGAATGTTATCGCCTCCATTCGGGATCGCTACGAGTACATTCTCATCGACTGTCCGCCATCACTGGGCCTGCTGACACTCAACACCCTCGTCGCAGCCGACACTGTTCTCATCCCGATTCAGTGTGAGTTCTATGCGCTGGAGGGCCTTAGTCAGCTCCTGAACACGGTTCGAATCGTTCAACGGGGCCTGAACCCCGAGCTCGATATCGAGGGCGTACTGCTCACGATGTTCGACTCCAGGCTGAACCTGTCCAAGCAGGTCGCGGGGGATGTGAAGGAATACTTCGGTACCCGCGTTTTTCGCACGTATATTCCGCGAAACGTCCGTCTTGCAGAGGCTCCGAGTTTCGGGGAGCCAATTGCTGTGTACGACGTGCTGTCGACCGGTGCGCGAGGCTATTTGAGTCTGGCTGGTGAGATCGTTCGCAAGGACTACAGGAGAGCCAAAGTTGGTTGACAACCACCGTACCCGCCTCGGCAAGGGTCTCGGTGCGCTCCTGGGTGACTACATGGACGAGCCTGCTCCGGATGCCGGGTCGGTTCGCCAGATACCCCTGAAGCGCCTTCGCCCGAATCCGTTTCAGCCGCGGTCAGCGTTTCAGTCCGAGTCGCTGGAGGAGTTGCAGCAGTCGATCAAGCACAACGGCTTACTACAGCCCCTCGTGGTCCGGGCTGCGGGTGACGAATGGGAGATCGTAGCTGGCGAGAGGCGTTTTCGCGCCCTTCAGCGTCTCCGCTGGGAGGCGGCCCCCGCCGTCGTACGCGAGTTCTCGGACGAGCAAATGCTCCTGAGCGCGCTCGTCGAGAATCTCCAGCGAGAGTCACTGGGCGCGCTGGATGAAGCGATGGCCTACCAAACGCTCGTTGAGACCTTCGGGTTCTCACAGCAGCAGGTGGCCGAACGGGTAGGCAAAAGCCGGCCCGCCGTAGCCAATTCGCTGCGACTACTGGGCCTCCCCGAGGCTATCCGAAAGCTTCTGGCTGCGGAGAAAATCACGGCGGGTCATGCACGGGCGATCCTAAGCGTAGAGGCTCGGAAGGATCAACTCGAGCTGGCCCGGAAGATCGTCGCGAAGCGGCTGTCCGTCCGACAGGCCGAGAACCAGGCGCGAAACTTTGGCGCCGGCGCCGGAAAGAAGCGGCCTCGCAGCCCGGTGAAGCAGGATCCAGTAGCCAGGCGAGCGGAGACATTGCTGGCCCGAGAGCTCGGCACCCGGGTGGCCGTACGGCTCAGCACGGCGACCTCGGGCGAGATTCGGCTCGCCTTCCACGACTCTTCGGATTTTGAGCGTCTGGTGACGAAGCTGGTCCCGCAGGCCCGAACCGACCTGTTCACCTAGACTTACATGGCGACTCAGAGAAGCCGGTTCACGATCCTGGTGATTCGAGGGGGCGCCACCCGCTCCCACAGATTCGAACTCGGGGAACGCAGGCAGACACTCTTCGTCGCCGGGGCAGTACTTGTTGTAATCGCGGCGTTCGTTACGTTCGGAATTTGGCTGGGCCGCTTCTCGCGGGCCGACCTGGTCGCGTCACAGCGAGAGAGAATCGTGTCCCTGGCACGCGAGAACTCGAAGATCGCCGTCCTCTCAGACCAGCTCGCGCGGTTGGAGGCTGAGTATTCCCAGGTGCGCCGGGTGATGGGCGGCGAGTTGGCACCGGGTCAACGGGACGTTACGCTTCCGGAAGTAATGCCGGGTGGCGGTGCCGCTGGCTCATCAGAGCAGACGACCATTCCTTCCCTGTGGCCACTAGTGGCGCAGGGATTTGTTACCCGCTCCTTCGGTGACACGTTGTCGGCTCCGTTCGAGGGACATGTGGGACTCGACATCGCGGTGCCGATCGGTTCCTATGTACGGGCTTCAGGAGCTGGAGTCGTCGAGGCTGCAGAAGAAGAGGAATCCTACGGGAAATACGTGAGGATTGCGCACGCGGATGGTCTGTCGACGCTGTACGCGCATAATTCTTGGTTGTTCGTCACTTCTGGCGACTCTGTACAACGGGGAGAGGTCATCGCCTTGACCGGAAACACGGGTCGATCGACGGCACCGCATTTGCACTTGGAAGTCGAGCGAGATGGGGAGCCTTTGGATCCCCTTGGGTTCGTGAGCGGCGGCTGAGCGCGCCAAGCACGGATGGACAGGCAGGGTGAAATCAGGAGAAAGGCAGCTGTGGAGATGAAGCCTCGAAGCGAGAATGGGTTGCGGGACGCGGGCGATTTCGTATCGATCGTCGGGCCCGGTATGAAGATCGTCGGCGACTGCTCGAGCGACGGCACGATCCGCGTGGAAGGTCGAGTGGAGGGATCCATTCGAGCTGGCAAGAGCGTTGTTGTCGGCCAGGAAGGCATCGTGGTCGGCGATATTGAGACGCAAGATTGCATTGTGGCTGGCAGGGTACAAGGCAGTGTGTCAGCGGACAGCCGTGTAGAACTTCAGGCCACCTGCAGAGTGGAAGGCGACATCAGGAGCCGTCGCGTGAAACTGGATGAAGGTGGGCAGGTCGATGGTAGCCTCCACATGGGCGAGCCAAAGTCCAAGCGGAAAGTCGATAGCGAGAGAGTTGATGCTGATTTCCCCACTGGGGACAAACCGATGCCGGCAGAGCTTCCCGCGAAGGCTGAAAAACTGACAGGATAGTACATCTCTAGATTTCGTATGTAGTTACAGATGAGATGATATGGACGACTAGATTGTCCACGGCTGTCCACATGCGATTGGGCGTGTGGGAGCTGAGGGCGGGTTATCCACACTGCACGGGAGACGCGGCCGGGTTGTGATCATCCAGCTAGGCCTGTTCATTCTCGGTCTCGTCTCGCTCGCCATTGGGGCTGACTGGCTCGTCACCGGCACATCCAGCCTGGCCGAAAAGCGTGGGGTCAATCCCCTCCTGCTGGGTCTCACGGTGGTCGCGTTCGGAACATCGGCTCCGGAACTCGTCGTGTCCTTCACCGCGGTGCTCCAGAACCGGGAGGGCCTGGCCGTAGGAAACGTGATGGGTTCCACAATCGCGAACGTCGGCCTGATCGTTGGTATCGCCGCTCTCATCAGACCCATCACGGTTCACCGCCGCCTGATTGAGCGTGAGGGGCCACTGCTGATTTTCGTCCTTGCCATCGTGGTGCTTCTCTCGTGGAACGAAATGCTGGGCAGGCTGGAAGGCTTGGCCCTCATGACGGGTTTCGCCATATACCTGGCCAGCCTGATACGCTGGGGCATGAAAGATGAAAACCGACTGAGTCGAAGTGCGACGAAAGAGGAGGCCTCCGCGGAAGAGGCCTCCGCTACCGTGTCCGAACCACAAGGATTACCGGACCACACTCCCCTGCCCTCCGCCTTGCGCCGCTGGAAGATCCCGCCGGTTCCACGCATCGTGGCCGGCCTTGCCCTCCTCTTGATTGGGGCGCAGTGGCTGGTCCAAGCGGCTGTTGCGGGCGCACGGCACTACAACGTCTCAGAAGAGATCATCGGAGCTACCGTCGTGGCCGTTGGGACCTCGATTCCCGAGCTCGCCTCGACCGTGGCGGCCGCTGTTCGCAGGCTCGGGGACATTGCGGTGGGAAACGTAATCGGTTCGAACATCTTCAATCTTGGACTCGTTCTGGGCGGCGCAGCGATGATCAAGCCTCTGCCCCTTTCTCCGATCACTGTCGGGCGCGAGGTAATCCCGGCCCTGATATTCAGTGTGGCGCTGCTCCCGATCGCGTACTCCGGCTCGCGCATCACACGTGCGGAGGGAGTGCTGCTTCTCACTGCCTACGGACTGTTTGTGGTCTGGCTCGTCTGACCCGCCCGGTCTGGCCCCTCCTTTCGACCACCCGCCTTCCACTGTAAAGTAAGAACGTAAAGCTGGCACCGTTAGCCCTGTATAGAGGGAGAGGGGTAGTTTATGGCGAGCTCCGTGAAGCTCAGCAGCAAGAATCAGATCGTGGTTCCGAAGGAGGCCCGGCGGGCTCTGGGGCTTCGGGCCGGAAGCCGCCTGCTGATCATCGTCCGTCCGGACGGCGGTGTCGAGATGCAGTCGGAACCAGTGGACGTGGCTGCGGAAATGGAGGGAATGCTCAGCTCGGTCGGCGGGACCGAGCCCACTCTGTGGGAGGAGCTGGGAGTTGAGTAGTCACAGCCGTTTCGTCTCGCAACTTTCAGAGGCGGGCCGCATTCATGTCGATGCCGGGGTCTTGGCGCTCCACCTGCTAGGTGACTCCTCGTACCTGGATCTCACGCGTCTCCTGTTCTCGAGCCTGCGCACGGGAGCCTGTACGGCTCAGACATCCGTGATCAGCATCTTTCAGATCGGTGTTGAACCATACCGAAGAGGCGACGATGCGCTCGCACTGAAGGCCTGCGCCCATATTTCGGCCCTGCCGGGTCTCGAGATAGTGCCGGTTTCCTTTCTGATCGCGACCCAGTCGGCTCAGGTGCGGGCACAGCTCGGAGGGCGCACAGAGCGGGCTATCCAGATCGCTACAGCTCTCGTCTCAGAGGCCAACGCATACCTTACGCCGCACTCGGGGCTGCGGAGAATCGCCGGGATGAGTGTGATGTCGCTCGACGGCTTCACCTAAGAGCTGGCATGGGCCATCTCAGCGAACTCGACGTGGACCGGACCCGGAAAGATGCCCGCCTCAAACCCTTTCTCCAGGAATAGGCTGACCGCGGCCCGCCCATCGGCACCATAGTCGAGCGTGCGTTGATTGACATACATGCCCACGAACTCGTCCGCCACCTGCGGCTCCAGGCCGCGCGCGAACTGCATCGCATAGTTCATTCCGGCCTCCCGATGCTCGAGCGAGTACCGAATGCTCTCGAACAACAGTCTCGAAACCCTTTGAATGAGTTCGTCGCCCAGGTCGCGTCGTATCACATTGCCGCCCAGGGGTAACGGAAGACCGGTCTCTTCATGCCACCACTCACCCAGGTCGAGGAGCATATGAAGTCCGCTATCGCCGTACGTTAGCTGCCCTTCATGAATGATCAGGCCCACGTCGTATGCTCCAGCCGCCACGCCCTCCTGAATCTCATCAAACGGAACATCGACGGTCCGAATCTCGGGAGCCCACAGTTTGAGGCCGAGGTAGGCTGACGTCAGCTTGCCGGGCACCGCTACTACGGACTTCTTCACCTCCGACAGATCGAGCGCGCTGCGACTGACGAGGCGTGGCCCGTACCGCTCTCCCATGCTGGCTCCGTGCGGCAGCAGCAGGTAACGGTCAGTCAGGTAGGCGTACGCATGAATCGAGACCGCGCTAACCTCGAGTTCGCCTTTCATGGCCCGCTCATTGAGTGACTGGATTCCCTCCAGCTCGTGAACGAACCGAAGATCTCCCGTATCGATGATGCCTTCGGCCAGGGCGTAGAACATGAACGCGTCATCCGAGTCCGGACTATGGGCTACGTGGATCGTGCGCTGCGATTCCATTTCCTACTCTTCAAGAGGCCGAAACAGTAGGCCGGAAGGCACCTTCGGCTCGAAATACGTGGTCTTTGGGGGCATCCGTCGGCCCGCCTCTGCCTCCGCCCACACATCGTCCAGGGAAACAGGCGGCAAAATGAATGCGGCTCCGCCGTAAACTCTTGCCGCCTCCCGGGCTGCATCCTCGGCCAGTCTATGATAGGAAAGGAGCGACCGGCTGGCTGCTTCGTCGGCCGTTATCCCGAGACGAGGCCGCAACACCAGCCGGTCGAAGACGGCCGCGGCGATTCGGCGCGTCACCGGCGTAAGCTCCACGCGCTCACAGGCTTCTGCTGTGGCCCTGATCCTAAATGTCTCCTGTCCCGGAACATGTACGATAATTTCCTCTGCCTCCGGAAGGAAACTGGTCTCAGCCGCTCCGGAGCTGTCAATCATTTCTACGGAGAAGTCAGACCCGAGACTCTCACTCCAGCTGGATTGGAGGACGCCCTCGGAACTGCCCGCCAGCACCCGGTGGGTCGGGAGAATTCGGAGGCCGGGATCCGCCTCGCTAACCACAAACGTCAATAGATAACGAGACTTTACCAGATCGCTTAGCAGTTCAGAAGCAGCCAGCGCCGTCTCATAGCGATGGTGTCCATCTGCAACCATCAGAGACTGCGCAGCGGCCGCCTCGCACGCTGCGTTCCGGAGATCGGGGTCATCGATGCGCCAGAGTTCGTGGCGAACTCCGTCGTCCATATCCGCTACGAGCACGGGCTGGCCCGTTGTAGCATGGCCGAGCAGCTGCTGCAGGCGTCCGTCAGGATCGCGCGCCACCATGAATACCGGTGAGAGCTGAGTCCGGCACGCGAGCGTAAGAGCGAGGCGATCCTTCTTGGGACCTGCTTGCGTCTCCTCGTGAGCGAGCACCTCGCCGTCCGCGAAAGGTGTCAGGCGTAGCTCGGCGAAGAGGCCCACTCGGCTTACCGGCTCCTCAGCACCATTCCAGGGAAAAGTCTGCCGACAGGCGTACACCGCCTCCGGGTCTCGGCCCAGGATACCTTCCCGCTTCCACTTCTGAAGCAGACGGGATGCGTTTTGGTAGCGGGCTTCGCCCTCCCCTTCGGGAAGAACGAGCCGCACCGCGTTCCACGGACTCCGGCTCCGCAGTTCTGCCGCCTGCGCCTCATCAATCACATCGTAAGGCGGCGCCAGCAATTCCTCAGCCGAACCGGCTGGATCCATGTATCTCAGGCCAACGAGCGGACGAAGCTCGGGCATGGAGTCTCCGAATTTTGACAGAAGGGATATCGATTCTAGCTTGCAGGCAGGAACCTCGTTCCGGCTTCGGTTGCCGGCAAGTGAAGACAGGAAGGGCGGACATGAACTCACCTGGTGGGCTACTCATCGATCTGGACGGAACTGTCTACCTGGGCCGGGAGCTGCTGCCGGGTACTCGGCAGGCGGTGTCGCAGCTACGTGAGCAAGGCATCCCGCATTTGTTCAGTACGAACACCAGCCGCAAATCTCGGGCCGACGTAGTTCGATCGCTGGCAGCCATGGGACTCGAAGTGAGTGTAGACCACGTATACACGGCACCGGTCGCTACGGCAGAGTGGCTTGCTTCTGAGGCGCTGGAGCGGGTGCATCCGCTGTTGAGCAAGTCCACCTGGGAGGATTTCGAAGACTTCGAGATTACCGACCGGTCACCCGACGCCGTTGTGGTCGGTGACATGGGACCGGGCTTCACCTTCGAAGTGCTCAACGCGGCGTTCACGAGCCTAAGAGGCGGAGCGCGTCTCGTAGCCGTGCACAAGAATCGCTTCTGGCTCCCCGAGCAAGGACCAACGCTCGACGCGGGCCCTTTCGTCGCGGCACTCGAGTATGCGGCCGAAACGCAGGCCGTTCTAACTGGCAAGCCGGCGCCCGCCTTCTTTCAGGCAGCCGCGCGGCGTCTGAACATCCAGCCGGCTGAGCTGGCGGTGGTGGGCGACGATCTTGCGAGCGACATCTTGGGTGGGAATGGGGTCGGCATGATTACCGTGTTGGTGCAGACAGGAAAATTCGACGCAGGCCGACTCGACAGAGCCGACGCTCACCTTAAGCCAGACCATGTGGCGGCGAACCTCGAGGCGACCGTCCAGCTACTCTGGGGCTGACTCCAGGGTTCGCGGCAGGCGCACCCTGGCGACGCAGCCCGGACCGTCAGTGCGGTTTGTGAGCGAAAGGACGCCTCCGTGCGCCTCCACGATCAGCCGACTGAGCGCGAGGCCAATGCCGGATCCCTCCGGCTTCGTCGTATAGAAAGGCACGAAGAGATTGGCCGTCTCCGCCAGGCCAGGCCCGGTGTCGGTAACATCCACCTGGATCTGGTGGGAATCCGCCCGCCAGGAGACCGATACAGTTCCATCCGTAACATCGGCTGCGTCTAGAGCGTTGTCGAGCAGGTTGATCAACAGCTGGTCGAGTTGGTCCCCGTCCGCCTTGATCGTCACACGCGGCCCGCCCTCCACGGTGACCGGCCTACGTGTCTCCAGGTCGGCCACGCGCCGCACCCAGGCATCGACATCGACATCGGCCAGCGCCGGTCTCGGCAATCTCGCGAGCCGTGCATACCTTGACATGAACCGGCCGAGGGATGCCGATCGGCCCGAAATGACCTGTAGACCTTCCTGCAGGTCTTCCCGCAGGGGCGCGTCAGCCGGCAACCGATCGAGCAAGCCGTCGAGACTGTCGGCGATCGACTTGATCGGGGTCAGTGAGTTGTTGATTTCATGGCTGAGCACGCGAATCAGCCTCTGCCAGGCGATACGTTCCTCTTCGCGAAGAATCTTGCTCAGGTCCGCCAGGACGACCAGCCGGTGACGCCGCCCGTTCTGCCGGAACGACCGGCGGCGGAGTTCATACCGGCGCAGCCCCTCGGCAAACGCAAGTTCCATGACTCGCGGTGTATCGCCCGCGAGGCAATCGGCCAGCCGGAGATCTTCCGCGTGCTGGCCTTCGAGCTCTAGCTTAGTCTGTCCGAGCACCCGTTCGCCGGCCGGGTTGACCAGGATGAGCTGATCGTGATCGTCGAACGCGAAGAGGGCGACATCGATTACAGTCAGCAGGCGCTCGAGAAGATTCTCCGCCTCCAGCGCTTCCAGACGCTGGTCGTGAAACGACTGTCCCAGCGCGTTCACTTCGGTCAGGATCAGGCCGAGCGCATCATCCGGCCGGGAGCCTCTCGTTCGAAGCGAATAGTCACCCTCTCGCAGCGCCGCGAGCAGGTTTGAGACCGCATGCAAGGGCCGGACGAGCCGGTCGCGGAGAGCAGCCAGTAGACCGACCCAGGTTCCAAGGATGACTACCGTGAGGGTGGTCTGAATTCGGCCTGCCAGCTCGCCGTTCCAGATGAGCACCAGGGCGATAACGACGGCCGGTAGGCCGGATAACAGGGCGAGAAGCGGAATGTGCCGCTGGAAGGAAAGCCGCCCGCCTTTCCATTCCAATCGGTTGTTCACACGTGCAGGCCGTGCCGCTTCAGCCTCCGGTACAGAGCGCTGCGGCTGAGCCCGAGATCTCGCGCCGCCCGGCTCACGTTGCCCCGATTCCTGGACAGCGCTTTTCGAATCAACACACGCTCGGCTTCGTTCAGTGGAAGACCCTCAAGGCGCAGCGTCCCGTCTTGGGACGCCCGGAGTCCGAGATGGTGAGCGTCCACCCGATCGCTTTCCGTCATCAGGACAGATCTCTCTACGGCGTGCTGCAGCTCCCTGATGTTTCCAGGCCACGGATACCTGAGTATCGCGTCCATAGCGCCGGGAGAAAAGGAAACGTCAGGCCGTCCGTATTTCTCTCCGCGCTGCCGGAGGAAGTGCGCGGCCAGGAGAGGAATGTCCTCACGGCGGTCACGCAGGGGCGGTAGATCGATCTCTACCGCATTAAGCCGGTAGTAGAGGTCCTCTCGAAACCGACCCTCCGCCACCGCGGTTTCGAGACGGGAGTTCGTGGCGGAAAGCAGCCGCACATCCACGTGCTGGGTGCGTGAAGAGCCCACTCTCTGCAGTTCGCCGGACTCGATGACCCGCAGAAGCTTGGCCTGCTGCGCCAGAGGAACGTTACCGATCTCGTCGAGGAAAAGGGTCCCGTGGTCCGCCAGCTCGAAGTACCCCACCCGATCACTGCGGGCGTCCGTGAAGGCGCCGCGCACATGGCCGAACATCTCGCTCTCGAACAGGCCCTCCGAGAGTCCGCCCGTATTGACCGTGACCAGAGCCCGGCCTTTCCGGTTCGAGCGATGGTGCAGCCAGCGCGCCACGACTTCCTTCCCAGTTCCCGGCTCGCCGCTAATCAGGACATTGGCGTCCGACGGAGCCACGCGCTCAATGAGCTTGAGCACAGGCTGCATGCTCTTGGCTTCCGCTACCAGGCTGGGCAGCCCGCTCTCGCGCAGAAACTCGTTCTCCGCCTCCAGGAACTTGGCCTTTCGCAGTGCGGTGCCAAGCTCGAGTTGAGATCGAATCGTGGCCAATAACCGGCCGTTGTCCCAAGGCTTCTCGATAAAGTCACGCGCCCCGTTCCGCATCGCCTCGACAGTCCCTTCGACACTCCCCCAGGCCGTCATAACGATTATCGGCAGCGTACCGTCAATATCTCGAATGCGCTTGATGAGATCGAGGCCCTCGCGGCCCGAGGTGGTATCCCGCGTGTAGTTTAGGTCCAGCAAAACCAGGTCGAAATCGCTCGTCTGCAGGGAGTCGAGCACCGCAGACGGTGATGACACGCATTCGACTCTGAAGCCCTCGCTCTTGAGCAGAATGCGCAGCGCGGCCAGGACATCCGCCTGGTCATCCGCGATCAAAATATCGACTGCAGACTCGCTCATCGGACCGCCGCCTCCCGCGCGTCTCTAGGCCGGGGCAAGAGCTTCCTCTTCTTCCACCACCTGACCGTCAAACAGACGGATCGTCCGCTGGGCATAGGCTGAATACCGCGGATCGTGGGTTACCATGAGAATCGTCGAGCCGCTCTCGTGAAGCTCCTGGAGCAATTCCATGACCGCGTTGCCGTTGGTCGAATCCAGGTTACCGGTCGGCTCGTCGGCCAGGAGGATCAGCGGGTCGCCGGATACCGCCCGGGCGGCGGCCACGCGCTGCTGTTGCCCGCCTGACAGCTGCGACGGGAAGTGATCAATCCTGTGCGACATCCCAACCTTCTCCAGGGCATTCTGTACCCGCTGCTTTCTCTCAGCGGCCGCCATACCGCGGTAAGTCAGAGGCAGCTCCACATTCTCTTCCACCGTCAGGTCGCCGATCAGGTTGAACGCCTGGAAAATGAACCCAATATGTTGGTTGCGCACCTTGGCGCGTTCCGAAGCGGTGAGGTCCGCTACCGGCTCGCCGTCCAGCCAGTAATCCCCGGCGGTCGGCGTGTCGAGCAATCCCAGAAGTGACAGGAGAGTGGACTTTCCGCAGCCCGAGGGACCAACCACCTCTACAAACTCACCGTCCTGGACTTCCAGGTGGATGTCGGACAGGGCGTGTGTCTCCAACTCGTCCGTCGTGAATACTTTCCGGATTTCTTCCATCCGTATCAGCGGCATCTGCTCACTCATTCTCGTTACCCCTCCGTGTTGTAATCCAATCGGTCCGATCGAAGTCAGCTAGCGGAGCCGTACACGATCGGTGTTGTCGTACCGGGACATATCTGAGAGGATGATCTCGTCCCCCTCACCCAACCCGTCCAGAATCTCGATGTGGTTCACTGAGCTCCGGCCGAGACTTACGGTCCTACGCTCAGCTGCAGAACCGTCAACGAGGAATACTGTCACCGTGCTGTTGCTCTGTCCGAAGGCCGGCCGGCCGACGAACAGTACGTCTTCGAGTCGCTCCAGCTCCACGGTCCCGTCCACGCTCAGGTCGGGCCGTGCGCCCGCTGGCAACTCACCTTCCAGCGTCACCTCGACCAGTACTGAGCCGTTCTGCACGTTCGGGTCTACGCGGCGGACCCGCCCCGGAATCGTGTCGGTTCTCATGTCGATGGTAGCCGGAAGCCCGACCCGGACATCGCGGGCCTGCGTCTGCGGTATGCGAATTTCGGCCTTGAGACGATCCGCCTGCGCGACGCGGGCCAGAGTCGTCCCGGATTGGACCCACTGCCCCGTCTCGAGCGAGAAGTCCTGCAGGACACCGTCCGCGCCGGCGCGGACCTGCATGGATGCGGCCTGGGCGCGCCGAAAGTCTAAGATGGACCGAAGCCGGGCCACCTGATCCCGCTGAACGGCCAATTGCTCTGTAGTCGTACGGTTCAGCAACTCGAGTTGCTGCTCCGATGTCCGAAGCAGCGTCGCTAACGCCTCCGTGTTCCCCAACGCGGTGGCGTACTCGTCGCGCGACACTCCCTGGCTCCCCACAAGCTTGGCGAAGGCATCGGAGCGACGCTTGGCTTCCAGGTACTGAGCCCGGGTGGTGGCCACGGAGGCTTCCTGTGAGAGCTCCTGCGTACCGAGACTCTGCTGAAGAGACACCAGTGTGGCCTTGGCCGCCGTCCATTGCTGCTCCGCCTGTAACACGTTCAGCTCTTCGTCCGGGTTCGAAAGGACGAGAATGATGTCGTCGGCGGTGACCGTCTCGCCGGGCTCGAAGTGCACAGACTCCACGCGCCCAGCGGTTACGGCGGCCACGAACTGAACCTTTTCCGGGACGAGGGTGCCCGATCCACGCACGGCGCGAACCATGTTCCCTCGCTCCACCTGGCCCAGGACTATCGTGTTCCTGTCGATCGATGGCGCCGCCGGCTCCAGACGAGCCAGGAAGACGGTGATCAAGACTGCCGCAACAACTACGGCCGCAATCAAGATGTTCCGCGGGCGCTTGCTCTTCGGCTCCCGCCGTATGTCCATGCCGGACGGGCCACGAAGGCTCTCGGCTACTCCCGGCCGCTCGCGCCGCGGCCTTGCCGATGGCTCGCCGCCGGTTTTCTGACTTGGTTCAGACATCCGTGCCCTGGTTCTCTGCTATTGATTTCAGATCCGTGCTCCGACTTCCCGGATCCACCGCGAGTGTTCGTACGTGAAGATGAACGATCAGGTTTCCGCCCAACGAATCATGGCCACAGAATGCAACGGCTGTGCCGTTACCGTGTCGTACGGTAAATTCTTTGGCTGCCCGCATATACGTTATGTCACTTCTTTAGTCGAGGGCTATTCGCGTCTTCAATATCGCACATACTGTCCCGAAAGCGAACGATAACGGGCGCGGGGGACTGCTATTGCGGCTGATTTCTCGGCGAGAAGCCTGTTAACGGCCGATCATATCGCCGGCAAGGCCATAATCCCGAACTACTGGTGGGCGGACTCGGCCCTGCCGGTCCATGAGGACTAGACGCCGTCCTCCGGGAAGTTCTCGAGGACCTCCTGAACCTTGTTGAGGAAGAACGCGGCCATCGCGCCGTCCACGACCCTGTGGTCGTAGCTCAGGCCGAAGTAGCACATGTGCCGGATTCCGATCACATCGTTGCCCATCGCGTCCTGGAGGACCACTGGCCGCTTCTCGATCACGCCTGTGCCGAGGATGGCCACCTGCGGCTGGTTCACGATAGGCGTTCCGAACAGGTTCCCGAACACACCGACGTTGGTGATCGTGAACGTCCCGCCCTGAATGTCGTCGAAGTCCAACGACTTCGTGCGCGCCTTCTCCGCGAGATCGTTGGCGCCGCTGGCCAGTCCCATCAGGGAAAGCTGGTCGGCATTCTTGAGCACCGGGACGATGAGTTCCTGGCCGTCGTTGATGGATACGGCGATGCCCAGGTTGATGTCGCCGTGGTACACGATCTGGGTGCCGTTGACGGACGAATTAAGGATGGGATAGGCCAGCAGACCTTCGGTCACGGCCTTCATGATGAACGGACCGTAGGTCAGCTTTACGCCCTTATCAGCGTACTTCCCCTTCAGCCTGCGTCGGAGCTGGACCACTCGCTCAAAGTCGATCTCGGACACGGACGTCACGTGAGCTGAAATCCGTTTCGACATAAGCATGTGTTCCATCGTGCGGAGCCGGACGCGGCTCATTTCCTCGACCCGGTCTCCCTCTCGAATCGTTACGCCCGGGATCTTGATATCGAGTGTGGCTCCGTGAATCGGAACCCGCATCACGCCTGGCTGGCCTATGGATGGCGCGGCAACCGGCGTTCCGGGCACCGGAGCCGGCGCGCTCGGCGTCGCAGCCGGTGCTGAGGGTTCCGCCGCCTCGGCGCCGGCCGGCCGGCGCTCCAGGTACGCCAGCAGGTCGTCGCGTGTCACACGGCCCGCGATGCCCGTGCCCGTGATCTGGCTGATCTTCACTCCGTGCTCCTCAGCCAGCTTCCGGACAAGAGGCGTGGATTTCGTGCGGAGCCGTTCCTCACGCGTCATCACTTCGCCGGCCCCGGCCGGAGTATCGGCCCCGGCCGAAGTATCGGCCTCGGCAGCGGGAGCTACAGGCTCGGGTATGGTCTCCGCGACCGCCGGGGCGGGCGCCTCTGCCGGTACCACCGCAGCCGGCTCTTCGGTCACGGCGGCTGTGGCCGCTTCCTCCTCCGCGCCGCCGCCGCCCTCGCCGGCGCCCTCGCCGGAAGTTTCGATCCGCGCCACGACCGAATTTACCTCGACCGTGTCCCCTTCCTGGACCAAGACTTCCGCGAGTGTGCCTGTCGCGGGGGACGGGATATCCGCATCCACCTTGTCGGTCGAAATCTCAAACAGATCTTCGTCGCGCTCTACGGCGTCGCCCACATTCTTCAGCCATCTCGTGAGTGTCCCCTCTGCGATCGACTCCCCCATCTGCGGCATGATCACGTCTACCTTGGGCATCTCACTACTCTCTTTCTAATAGGCCAGCAGCCACCTGGCGGCTGCAACTATGTCCTCTTCCTGCGGGAGGTAGTAGTCCTCCAGAGTCGGAGCGTAGGGCACCGGCGTGTCCAGTGCCGTGACGCGCCGAATCGGAGCATCCAGCCACTCAAACGCCTGTTCGGACACCTGAGCCGTAATCTCGCCGGCGAAGCCACCGAAACCCGACGCTTCGTGCACGATGAGCAGCCGACCGGTGCGCCGAACGCTGTCCATGATCGAATCTGTATCCAGCGGCCGCAGCGTACGCAGGTCGATCACTTCGACTTGAGCTCCGTCCTCGTCCGCGATTCGTTCAGCGGCGCCTCCTGCCTTATACAGCATGGCGCCGTAGGTAACGATCGTCAGATCGCTGCCCGGCCTGTGAATCCTCGCCTCTCCAAGCGGAACGAGGATTTCCTCATCTACCGGGAGATCCTCTTTGATCCTTCGGTACAGAAACTTGTGTTCAAAGAAGAGAACGGGATCCGGGTCGCGGATCGCCGAGCGAAGCAGCCCCTTCGCGTCACGCGCCGTAGCCGGCGCCACCATCTTGAGACCCGCTACATTGGCGAAATACGACTCGACGTTCTGAGAGTGGAACGGGCCCGCCCGGGCTCCTCCTCCACACGGTCCCCGGATAACCAGGCCCGCGCCGATCCCGGTACGGTATCTGGACTTGGCCGCGAAGTTCACGATCATGTCGAACGCCGGGGCGATGAAATCGATGAACTGCATCTCTGCCACCGGTTTCAGGCCCATGTGCGCCGCGCCGATGGCCGCGCCCACGATCGCGGCCTCACTGATCGGCGTGTCGATGACTCTCTCGGGCCCAAATTCTTCCAGGAAACCAGCCGTGACCTTGAAGGCGCCGCCGTAGACGCCGATATCCTGCCCGAGCACGAAGACAGACTCGTCTGTCGTCATCTCCTCCCACATGGCCTCTCGAATCGCTTCGAGATAAGTGGTTTCGCGCAGCTCAGGCATACAGTCGGTTATCCTCGCGTCTGGCTCGGCGTGACGGTCGCCAGGTCAGGGTAAACGGCATCTCGCCGCGTCCACGGGGCCGGCGGGGCCAGCGTTTCATCCTCATACACACGCGTTCGAGCCTCTTCAGGCTCCGGAGCGGGCTCGGCTACCACCACCGCGGCTGCCTCAGCGATCTCCTTCTCAACATCGATTTTCATCCGGTCGAGTTCCGCTCGGTCGGCGAAGCCGGACTCCTCCAGGTAGGTTTCGAACCGGGCGATCGGGTCAAGGTCGCGCCAGCGTTCCAGTTCTTCAGGCGGCACGTACTTCTGCGCATCGTGCTGTGCGTGTCCCAGCATGCGATATGTTTCAGCCACGATGAGCGTCATTCCTTCGCCGCGGCGCGCCCTGGAGACGGCGATGACAGCCTCGTCGTACACCTGGAGAACGTCGTTTCCGTCCACCTCTGCACACGGGACGCCGTAGGCCTCGGCCACATCCACCCACTTTTCGACCGCAGCCTCACTCGTGCTACGTGTGCCGAATGACCAGTGATTGTGCTCCAGGACGACGACCATGGGGAGTTCGAGCGCAGCGGCGAAGTTCATTCCCTCATGAGCAGCTCCGGTGCGACTCGCCCCTTCACCCTGATACGTCATGCACACCTGAGGCTGGCCCCGCATCTTGAAACTCAGCGCGACACCGTTGAGGACGCAGAGCTGCGTACCGAGCGGGCTAACGGGCCCTACGAGCCCGAGGTCAGGCACCGTGAAGTGGGTGGTGTTGTCTTTCCCGGCACACAGCGAGCTGCGCCGGGCCGTGTACTGGCGCAGCATCTCTGCAGGATCCAGCCCCCGAACGAAAAGGGCTCCCATGTCCCGGATCGAAGGCGCCAGCCAATCCCCATCTTGCAGAGCGAAGGCGCTGGCCACCGCCGTGCCCTCCTGGCCGAGACTGCGGTAGAGACCGCCGACGACATGTCCCTGCTTGAACAGAATCTCAAGACGCTCTTCCAGCGCGCGCGTCACGTGCATGAATCGGCAAAGTCTCAGCAGGTCCGGCCCGGTCAAAGAACTCAGCGTACGATCCTCGCGAGTGGCTCCGGTGTGCGCAGGAACCCCGAACCTATCGCACAAAAGCCCAATGGCAACTCGCTTTACCTATACGTAAAGCGTTCCTTCAGGTTGCAAAGGGTAGCTCGACCATCTGAATAGGAGATTCGACCGGGCTCGGGCCCGTGAGTGCCGCTCCAGGCTCGAGTTGGCGCCGCACATAGCCTAGCGCGATGTGGCCGAACGTGGGAGAGGCCACTGCCGAGGTGACATGGCCGGCGCGGCGCTCGCCCGCATGCAGCTCCATTCCGGCAGCCAGTGGCTCTGCACACCGAAGACCCCGGAGAACGCGATTCACGTGTCCGCGATAGTGAATCCTCGCCACGACCTCTTGGCCTGTATAGCAGCCCTTCGTCAAGCTGATGGCGCGTTCTTCCTGCCCTGTCTCCTGGGGCAGATTTTCCAGGCTGATGTCCGGACCGTACAATGGAATGCCACGCTCGATGCGCCAGATGTTGTAGGCTTCCTCCGACACAGCAGACCCACCGGCCTGGAGCACCGCTTCATGGAGGTCCTCCCCCAGCGAGCCCTGGCCGAAATCGCCGTAGAGGTCGAAACCCGGACCCTCGATCGCCTCCCGCCGCACGACCACGACGGGTGCCGGGGCGCCCGTGACAGCGACACCCAGCGGCGGGAGCCCGGCCGGCTTCACGTCCGGAATCAACCCGGCCAACACGCCTTCCGCGTCTGGCCCAAGCAGCGATAGCCGGCTTAGGCCTTCTGGCTCCGTCAACGTCGCAAACCGCGGGGGAAGGAAGCGGCCCAGGTGCTCGGTCAGGGCCGGCACACTGGCGGAAGCGACATCCAGCACGACCTGGTCATCGAGGAGGATCACACGCGGGTCAGCGATAGGCCGGCCCTTCGGGTTCAGCACGAATGCGTATTGAGCCGCTGGAGGGGTGAGCGAGGCGAGATCGTTGCTAACCAGGCCCGCAAGCATTTGCACCCCTCTTGGCCCCTCAACGCGCAGGAAGGTACGCGAGCTGTCGGCAAATATTCCTACGCCGGAGCCCAACGACTCGTACCCCGCTGGCGGGACAGCCGGAGCGCCGTTCACTCCCATTAAAACAGCCGTCCGCCGTTGGGCACCGGTCGGTTCGGCTCAAGCAGTATCGCCTCACCCTCAGCGTCGGGTACTCCCAGAGTGAGGCACTCCGACTCAAATCCCGCGATGTTTCGAGGTTCCAAGTTCAGGACCGCAAGCACCTGGCGGCCGACAAGTTCTCCGCGTGTATACCGAGGGGGTAGGCCGGCCGCCGACTGACGCACGCCCACCTGTTCTCCGAAATCGATCCGCAGCTTGTAGAGCGGCTTGCGGGCACGTGGAAATTCCTCAGCCGCGACGATAGTCCCGACCCGAATCTCTATCCGGTCGAATTCGTCGTAAGCGATGGGCACAGCGCAGCTCCTTGGCTGAACAGCACGATCAACCAGTGTCCTGGAAAACGAAAAGCTCCCGGATTGTATCTCCGGGAGCTTCGTTGTGCTGCAAGCGGTCTACCGGCGAGGCGACCAGGACTTGCCGTTGAAAGTCGAAGGAACGCGCCTATGAGCGCGCCTAGAGGCTGGTTGTGACCGCCTCTTCAGCGTTCTCCTCCGGCTCCTCTTCTTCCATCTCCTCGATCTCGCCTGCCTGCTCTACCACGAAGGCAACACGGCGATTCTCGAGGCCGTAGGCACCAGGACCGTACGCGCCCTCGATGACGAGCCGATTTTCGCCGTATCCAACGGACTTGATCTCGGCGACCATAAGTCCCGCTTCCGTCTTCAGAAAGCTGGCGACGTTCTCAGCGCGGTGCTGCGAGAGCTGCTCGTTGTAGGCTCTCGATCCCGCCGGATCGGCGAAGCCTTCAACCGTGACAACGCTATTCGGATAGTGCTCGTTAATCACGGAAGCGAAGCGCTTCAGAAGGGGCACATCCTCGGGCCGGATATCGGCACGGTCATAATCAAAGTGCACGGGCGCCGCGAAGCGGATCCCGTCCTTGAGCTGCTCAACGGCAACCTGGAACTCGTCCCTCAGGCTGGCAATGTCACCGCGCATCTCTTCGGTCATGCTGGACAGCTCAAAGATGGCCTGCTGGTTCTCTTCAATCGCGGAGTTCTGGGCGCTGAGCTCTGATCGCAGATCGGCGATCGATGTGTCAAAATCGTCCTGTCCCACATGACTGCAGCCGGCGGATACCAGAAGCACCGCAAAAGCCGGCACAACGACAGATTTCGTCCGGAACATACGTGTTCTCCTTGACTTGCGTCTTCTTGCTTGTCCCGGCAGCACGACGAGAAAGCAGAAAATATGGTACGTATAGGATAACCCCAGGCTGGCAGAACCTGAGGCAGCAGGCAGGACATGGAGGCCAGAATATAGTGTCAGCCCGCCGGTTTCGCGACCCCGCGCGATCACTCCGCCAGTCGAACCGGGCTGTTGTCGCTTAGCTCGAGCGCGCTTCGAACCACGCGACAGAGCGCCTCCAGCCTTCTTCCGTGGAAATGGTGGGTTCCCATCCCGGCAGTGACTGAAGCCGGTGGCTGGAGAACGGATTGTCGTTGGCGATAAACCAAACATTGCGAGCGTTTACCGGTAGGCTCGTGCCCGGGATGAGTGCGATCAACGCCTGCCCCAAGGCGAACGCACTCGCAAACATTCTACCGGGCACGCCAGCGACCCGAATCGGCCGCTTTTCCGATGTCGCGGTCAACAGCATGTGCCGGAGGGTCAACGGCCCGTCATCCGCTACGTTGTATGTCTCCCCGGCCGCCTCCGGCCTGGTCGCGGCCAACAGGCAGGCGAGGGCTACGTTTCCGGCGTACACGACGGGAAGCTCATGCCGGCCCCCATCCGGGAGAAGTATCCACCTCCTACGGGCGGCCGCCACGAGCCGGGGCGTGAAAAGGCGGTCCCTCTCGCCCACGATGAGTGCCGGACGGACGATGGTCCAGCTCATGACCTCGGCAGGTACACCCCGCACCACAATCTCCGCGAGCCGTTTGCTACGTTCGTAGTACGAAGCGGCGGGTACCGCGATGTCGACAGGGGCTTCTTCCGTGATGGGATGCGTGGCATGATCGGCCGGATGTCCGTAGACGGCTACGGTAGACACATGCACAAAGCGCGAAACGCCCGCCCGAACGCTTTCCTGAACGATGTTTCGGGTACCTTCTTCGTTGGCCACTCGGCTCTCATCCCAGGACATTGACGAGCCCAATCTTGCCGCCGAATGAACCACGGCGTCGCAGCCTTCAGCGGCCCCGGAAAGGCTGTCGCCGTCCTCGATGTCGCCCGTTCGAAGCTCGCACCCCAGGTTGCGAAGAAACGACCGGTCACTGGAGGCCCGGACCAGGGTGCGCACGTGCCACCCATTCGAGGCAAACAGCTCGGCGGTGTGGCTACCGACCAGACCGCTGGCTCCGGTGATCAACACGCTAGGCATCTGTGCTCCACCAGCCGGCTAAAGTAGCTTCTCCCATGCCCGATTTTCGAAGCGCACTCGCAGCCGGCCAGGTGATCCTGTTCGATGGCGCCATGGGGACCGAAATTTACCAGCGCGGCGTGTTTGTCAACGCCTGCTTCGATGATCTGTGTCGCTCCTCTCCAGACCTGATACGCAAGATTCACGAGGCGTATCGATCGGCAGGCGCCCACGTGCTGGAAACGAACTCCTTCGGTGCCAACCGGCTCAAGCTCAAAGCGCATGGTCTCGACTCGGAGGTAAGACAGCTCAACGAAACGGCAGCGCGGCTGGCCCGAGAGGTGGCGGGTGACGAGCTGTTTGTAGCCGGGAGCATCGGGCCGCTGGGCGTACGAATGGAGCCTTTCGGGCCGACCTCCAGAGAAGAAGCGCGTCACATATTTGCGGAGCAGGCTTCGGGCCTGGTCGCCGGTGGGGCCGACTTGCTTAGCGTGGAGACGTTTTCGGATCTTGCGGAGTTGATCGAGGCCGTTAGCGGCTGCCAGTCCGTCTGCGATCTGCCGATTCTGGCCATGATGACAGTCAGCGAGGGCGGACGGTCTTCATATGGGGAATCCGCCGTGAGCATGGCGAAGGCCATGTCCGAGTTTGGTGTCGACGCCATAGGCATTAACTGCAGTGTGGGGCCTGCCATTATGGTGGATGTCGTCCAGGAGATGGCCTCGGTCACGGACCTTCCCCTGGCGGCCATAGCCAATGCGGGCCTTCCGCGAGACCTGGATGACCGGAAGATGTACATGGCCTCGCCCGACTATATGGCCAGCTACGCCCGGAAGCTGATTAAGGCGGGCGCGCAGATCGTCGGCGGGTGCTGCGGAACGAGCCCTGATCACACGGCCGAAATGGCCGGCCAGATCAGGGCGGTGGCCCCACGAGCCGCTACGGTGGCTAACTCTCCGCCGGCACAGCCGGTGGTCGAGGTCCAGCCGGAGCCGACTCCGCCCGTGCCTCTTTCCGAGAAATCAGAGTGGGGGCAGCGGCTGGCCGCCGGGCTCCCGGTGACCAGCGTCGAAATCTTGCCTCCCCGCGGTTCGGATGCAGACAAGATGGTTGAGGCATGCAGACAGCTTGCCGCCGCCGGAGTCCACGCCGTCAACGTCCCCGACGGCGCGCGAGCCATGATGCGCATGGGCGTAATAGCCGCATCGCTGCTCATCGAGCGTGAAGCCGGCATCGAAACGGTCATTCATTACTGCTGCCGCGATCGCAACTTGCTCGGCATGATGAGCGACCTGCTGGGATCCCAGGCCCTCGGTCTCCGTAATCTCCTGCTCATTACAGGCGATCCTCCCCGCATGGGCCCGTATCCGGACGCCACCGCTGTGTTCGATATCGACTCCATCGGCCTGACCAACCTGGTGGCCGGCCTCAACCGGGGGCTGGATCCGAGCGGACACGCGATTGGCGGGCAGACATCGTTCGTCATTGGAGTGGGTGTCAATCCGAGCGACGTAGACATGAACCGGGAGCTGGAGCGCTGGCACTGGAAAGTGGAGGCGGGCGCGGAGTTTGCCGTTACGCAGCCCGTCTTCGACGTCCAAAGCCTGCTCGATTTCTTGGACAAAATCGACGACGAAGGTACACGCATCCCCATCGTCGCCGGTATCTGGCCGCTGACGAGTCTCCGCAATGCCGAATTTCTAGCCAACGAAGTCCCCGGGATCGAAATTCCGGAGCCGATCATGGCTCGGATGCGAGCGGCGCAGGAGCGAGGAGCGGAGTTCGCCCGGGCGGAGGGCTGCGCCATCGCCCGGGAAATGGTCACCGCAGTGCGTGATCGCGTGCAGGGAGTTCAGGTGAGCGCTCCGTTTGGCCGGGTCGCGTATGCGCTGGATGTGTTCGAAGGACTAGACGTCTGAGCCTGAGAAGCCGGCGCCGCTACAGGACGACAAAAGCGACCCAACCGAGGAAGAGCCCGACGGCCACGTTGAGTGCGCCGATGGCCCGGAGAGTCGGATGCGAGGCTGCACCCCAGAATGAGTCCGCGAACCGGTGCCACCGCCTCGGGGCAGCGATGACCCAGACCATCATTACGGCTGCGAACCAGCCAAACCCCTCGAGCCAAATGGTGATGTCGCTCTGGCCGGCGGCGGCCTGGCGTGCCGTGACGATCAGCGGCGCGGCGACCAGGACTAGCAGTACGCATCCAAGGATCCGTATGCGCCGGGGAGTCGAGTGGAGGCGACTAAGGCGGGCACGCGTGGCTGCGGGTGCGACGAGAAGGGGGCCTCGGCCCACGATGTACAGGCCGGCCACGAAGGCCGTGACGATGGATATTGGTTCCATGCGAGTCTCCAGAAAGACAGGGCCAGGGGTCAGCCCCGTCCCAGATGATAGTTGCCCCGGCTTGAAACTCGCTACACCTCGACTCGCTGGATAGATTAAACACGTCCTGTGCACGGGCTCAGGACGCTCCGGCGAGGTCGGCCTAGCACGTAAACGCTCACACACCAGAATCCGGGCTTGATGCTTACAAAACTGCTCGAACGCGACGTCGCACGACGTCCCGACACCGTGCGCCTTCAGGGGCGCATTCTCTTTCTCACCGAAGATCCGGAGCTGATTCGCAGACAGTTGGCGGGCGAGGATCTCGATTGGGATCCGTCTATCGCGCTGAGAAACGATATCAGCACGGACGAGATCACGCCCGCCTGGGTGTGCTACTACTTCGATGAGACACTGGGTCAGTATCCGTACGTCGGGCTCGAGTGTGGCGGCCAGCATCCTATCGGGCGCGGAGACGTGGCCGGAGGCGGCTTCGTGGCGTCAGTTTCGGGCAAGCGGCGCGGCAAGGGATCGAGCCGGGAGGCGTCTCCGTACGCGGAACGGACGGCCGGCATCCGCATCGTGATCGCCGAGAACATCGAGAGAATTTACGGCGAAAACTGTGAGAACATAGGTGTTCTGACCACCACGGATTTCTCGGTCATCGACAAGATCCGCCGCGGCGAGGAGATGTCGCTCGATACGTTTATTGGGGACGCCGGCCAGATCGAACGCGACATCATCGAGTATGGGGGTTTGCTGGATTACGCCGTGGCTCGACTGAAAGGCATTGTTCAGGTGCCACACATCGAGACGGCTCCCAGCCGTCCCATGACGATCGCGGAAAAGATTCTGGCCGCGCACTGGTCGAAAGACGTATCTACCGACGAGATAGGCGTGCCGGCCGTACAGCCTGGCGATACCGGGTTCGTGCGGGCCGATATTCGGTTCAGCCATGAGTACGTTACCCCGATGGCGTCTACTTTCTGGGAGGATTTCGGCGGCGATGCGGACCTCAACGATCCCGGCAGCATCTATTTCTTCCGCGACCACCTGGCCTTTCTGGATCAGGTTATCAGCGACGAGAAGAAGAAGATGGGACTGCTGGATGCGGCACATGCCCTTAACGATCGCCAGCGCGAGTTTGCGAAAGAAAAGGGCGTACGGCTGCACGGCGACCTGCCGGATCGCGTGGGCAGCGAGGCCATATGCCACGTCAAAGTGCTTGGTGACTACGCGCTCCCGGGTCAAGTCATCGTAGGAAGCGATTCCCACACGCCACACTCCGGCGCTCTCGGCTGCGTGGCCTTCGGTGTCGGCACCACCGCTATCGTCAACTCATGGGCCACGCGGGATGTGCGGCTCGAGGTCCCGCGATCCGTGCGCATCGAGATCAGCGGCCGGGTCGGCGATAACGTCACGGCCAAGGATCTGATACTGGAGATTCTCCGGCACCCCTACGTTCGCAACGGCGACGCGATCGGGAAAATCCTCGAGTATCGCGGCGAGGCCGTCGAGCAGCTGAGCGTGGATGAGCGGGCGACGCTGACCAACATGGCGGCAGAGGTCGGAGCCTTCACCGGGATCGTGGCGGCCGACGAAACGACCGTAGACTGGCTTGTCGACCGGCGCGGGATGGACCGGGAGGAGGCTCGCGCGCTCGTGGAGCCGATGTTCAGCGACCCGGATGCCGAATACGAATGGACCCTGGAGATTGACGCGTCTGCTCTCGGTCCGATGGTGGCCAAACCGGGTGATCCGGGGCGCGGCGTGCCAGTCGAGGAGCTGGGCGAGGACGCCCACGTGGACATCGTGTACGCGGGCTCCTGTACGGCGGCCAAGCGGGATGACATACAGATGGCGGCGCGTGTGGTTCGCTACATGGCAAACGCCGGTCGGCGCGTAGCGCCTGGTGTCACAGCCTATATTCAGTATGGCTCGCTGGACGTGGAGGATTACTCACGCCGCGAGGGCTTCGACGAGCTGTTCCGAGAGGCCGGGTTCAACGTGCTGGCTCCGGGATGTGGAGCCTGCATCAACGCCGGTCCGGGTGTAAGCGTGACCCCCGATCAGGTGACGGTGAGCTCGATCAACAGGAATTTTCCGGGCCGCAGCGGTCCTGGAAAGGTATATTTAGCCAGCCCCTACACGACGATCGCCTCGGCGTTCGAAGGTCGGGTAGCAGCATTCGAGCCAGCCCCTAAGGGAGAAGAGATACCGCAGAGCACCTGACGTCGTCGTCGCCGCGCGCCCCTGGCGGCAGACTTCGTTCCAAGCCTGAGCGGCCTGGGAACCGACCGATGGTCGGCGGGGTTTGAAGAGCAGACATACGAGATGTCCATGACTATATGGCCGTCTGTCTCTTCGAAGCCTTAGCGGTCCGAGCCTCGCCGCGCGGTTGTAGAAGGTGGGCAGGCGGCCTTTTTTTTGGTCAGCCGCCCGGATCAGTCGCCTGGATCAGCCGCCCGGCACTTCGATGGCCAGAAAGCTGCTCGCGTCGAGCGGCAGACCAGCCACGTAAGCCGACCAATGCAGGTGAGCTCCGGTGACCCGGCCCGTGTCTCCTGCCCGTCCGATCAGTTGGCCCGCCTCTACCATCTCGCCCTCCCGAACGTCAAATGCGGAGAGGTGAAAGTAGGCCGTGAAGACGCCGCTCCCGTGATCCACGTAGACTGCGTTGCCCGCGAAGTACAGGTTCTCGGCCAGCCGGACGCGTCCGCGCCCGGCTGCTACGATCGGAGCGCCGGTCTGGCCTGACAGATCGAGCCCCCAGTGGCGGCTTCGAAGTTCCCCGTTGAACACGCGCCGCTGACCGAATGGACTGGTTACTTGTACCGGCCGCGGCGGCTCGAAGTCGCTCTCCAAGAACCACTCCGGAGTTACGTCTGCCAGAAGCGCTTGCACCCGTTCTCTCTCTCGAGCGATCCGGGCCTGCGTTTCCGGCGGCGGCGACGAAAAACGCGGCGCCACGCTCAGCTGCCTGGAGGCGAACTCCCGTGGCCTGGACCGGATCGTGATCTCCTGATCCATCTGGGATCCATCCGCATAGGTTGCCGTCACACTCAGCGTTTCCGTTCCTGAGGTTCCGACGGGAACCGAGGCCATCGCGAACCAGCGATCAGCCAGCAGCGCGAAATTAAGAGGGCGGTCAGCGATCCAGCCCTCGACGCTCGTAACCCGCTGGCCGCCGGCCGGCTGCAGGATCCGAATCCCGAAGGCTGATCCTTCCTCTGGCTCCGCCGGGGACCATAACAGCCCGGCCGGAAGAATCGGAACCGGTATCGGCTCGGCCGCAGCGCCATCCAGAAGAACCGGCTCAATCCGTGCCGACAGTGAATCCGGGGTTTCAGCCGCTACGTGCAGCGAGTCCGCAGGTTCCGGCTCGGCCCCGCGAGCTGGTTGCGGCACCGCCGCCTGGCCCCGCTCCGGCGTACCGGGTTCGACTCTCGGAGAACACGCGCCCGCGAGGAGTAGCACGATTCCCGCCGTCCCTATTGCCCCAACCCGATCGCGCATGCTGAGAGAATGGCGCTCGGACGCGGAACCGGCAAGCCGGCGGAATCGGCCCGGATTGCTTGCCCGTTTCTGTGGCTCCGGGTAGCTTCCGGCCTACTCTGCCCGCTGCGTCCCGGGCTGCTGCATCGCACCCATCCAGAGGACCGTAATGCACGTCTTTGCCAAGTGCGCAAATTTCACGACCTCGCGAGACCTCCGCGCGTTAGGGCTGTATCCCTATTTCCAGCCTATCGAGGAGTCCCACGACACCGAAGTCGTGATCGATGGCCAGAGAAAAGTGATGGTCGGGTCGAACAACTACATGGGCCTAACCCATGATCCGCGCATCATTAAGGCGGCCAAGGAGGCGCTCGACCGGTACGGAAGCGGCAATACGGGCAGTCGGTTCCTGAACGGCAATCTGGATCTTCACGACAGACTCGAGGAAGAGCTGGCGGACTTCATCGGGAAAGAGGAAGCTCTCGTGTTCAGCACCGGGTACCAGACCAACCTCGGTACTCTCGGCGCTCTCATCGGCCGCAATGACACGATTTTCGTAGACAAGCTGGCCCACGCGTGCATCCAGGACGGGGCCAGATTGGGCTTTGGAGAGGTGCAGCGCTTCCGGCATGGCGACGCGGAACATCTGGACCGTCTTCTCCAGGCGACGAAGCCGGACCGCGGAAAGCTGATCATCGTAGACGGTGTGTACAGCATGGAAGGCGACATCGTAGACCTCCCGGCTGTCAGCGCGCTGGCCAAGAAGCACGAGTCCGCGCTCGTCGTCGATGACGCACACTCGCTAGGCGTACTCGGCGCAACCGGTGCGGGTACGGCAGAGCATTACGGCATGACGGACGAAGTCGATCTGATTACCGGGACCTTCAGCAAGTCGCTCGCCTCGATCGGTGGATTCGTAGCTGGCTCGGCCGAAATAATCGAGTACCTGCGCAATAACGCCCGGGCTTTGATCTTCAGTGCGAGCATGCCGCCGGCCTCCGTCGCCACAGTGCTGACGGCGCTGGACATTCTGCGCAAGGAGCCCGAGCGGCGTGAACGACTCTGGGCCAACATGCGAAAGCTCCGGGACGGATTCCGGGAGATGGGTTTCGAGACCGGCCCTACCGAAACACCCATTATTCCGATTCTTGTGGGTCCCATGAAAACCACCTTCCAGCTATGGAAGGATCTGTTCGAGGCGGGCGTGTTCACTAATCCCGTGGTACCGCCCGCGGTTCCCGAAGGAAGCTGCCGCCTGCGCACGAGTTGCATGGCGACGCACACGGACGAGCAGCTCGATTTCGTGCTCGACACCGTGGGCCGAATAGGGCGCAAGTACGAGATCGTGGGCTCGGTTGATCAGATCGCCTGACCACATTCAGGTCGATCCGGTGCGCGGCCGCCGCGGGCTGCGCGCGTTCCTCCGCTTCCCATACCGAGTCTACGAGAACGACCCGCACTGGGTCGCGCCCCTTCTCATCGATCAGAAAAAGCTCCTGGATCCGGCCAAGCATCCTTTCTACGAACACTCGGAGCTGCAGCCGTTTCTAGCCTACCACGACGGCCGGGTCGTCGGCCGGATTGCCGCCATCCATAACCGGAATCACGTCCGCCATCACGGAGAGCAGATCGGCTTCTTCGGCTTCTTTGAAGCCATCGATGACCCGGGGGTCGCCGCTGCGTTGTTCGAAGCCGCGGCAAACTGGCTGCGTGAACGCGGACTGACTGCCATGCGGGGCCCGGTCAATCCTTCCACCAATGACCCTGCGGGGTTGCTGGTGGAGGGGTTCGGCGAGTCTCCCTACATCATGATGACTTACAACCCGGCTTATTACATAGATCTGATCCTCGGGTCGGGGTTTTCGGAGTCGATGACTCTCGTCGCCTATATAATCAGGCACAATCAGGCGCCGGCGTACATGCCCCGGCTCGAGGCCAAGATCACGGCCCGTACCGGCGTCCGGGTCCGCCCCATCCGGATCGCGGACTTCGAGAACGAACTGGGGCGCATCCGCCACGTCTACAACGCCGCCTGGGAGAGCAATTGGGGGTTCGTGCCGATGACGGATGCCGAGCTGGCTTTCATGGCTCACGAACTGAAGCCGATCGTCAAAAAGGATCCGGAGCTTGTCGTCATGGCGGATTCCGCCGACGGAGAGCCCATCGGCTTTTCCCTGTCCCTGAAGAACTACAACGTGGCCCTCAAACCGGCCCGCGGCCGCCTGCTACCGCTCGGTCTGCTCAAAATTCTCTGGCACGCGCGTTATATCGACATGGTCCGGGTGCTGACGCTCGGGATCGTGCCGGAGTACCGGGGGAAGGGCATCGACACGCTGCTGTACTACCGTCTCTTCCAGACCTGCGTTGAGAAGGGTCTCAACGGTGGAGAGTTTTCCTGGGTACTGGAAGACAACCATGCCATTAGAAAGCCGCTTGAGCGGCTGGGCGGCGAAATCTACAAGCGATACAAGCTATATGACCGCGCTCTCTGACCTGGGCGGTCAGTGAACCCCGCTGATCTAACCGGCCGGCGCGTACTGCTCACGGGCGCGACGGGCTTTCTGGGCAGCCACATCGCGGAGGGCTTGTGCGCCTCCGGTGCCACGGTGCGATGTACGGTGCGGAAGACGAGCAATCTGCGCTGGCTCGAGGCCCTGTCAGCCGAGACCGTAGAGTTGGACCTGGCTCGAGCAGATCTAGCCGAAACCGAATTAAATTCGGTCCTGGCGGGAGTGGCGGTCGTGGTGCACTCGGCGGGCCTGACCCGCGCTCCCAACGAAGAGACGTTCCAGCGGGTGAATGCGAAGGCGACGGACGAATTGGCCCGGGCAGCCGTGCGCAACGGCGTTGGCCGCTTCGTACTGATCAGCAGCCTGGCGGCCCGCGGCCCGGACGCCGCGACGGTCACGTCAGCGGCCGCGCCAGCGGCGCTGGACTCGCCTGTCAGTCCGTATGGCCGAAGTAAACTCGAGGGAGAACGCCGACTGCGTGCTGCTGCTGACACGAGCGAAATGGCGTTCGTAATCCTCCGGCCAGGCGGCATATACGGGCCCCGCGACGAGGATCTTCTCCCCATGTACCAGATGGCGCGGCTCGGATTCCTCTCCGTTCCCATGGGCCGAGGGCGACTCCAACCCGTGTTCGTGAAGGACGTCGCGCGCGCGGCGCTGGCCGCCGCTGAGGGACATGGCACCGGCGGCACGTTCCCGATCGCGGAGCCCTTCATCTACACATGGGACGAAGTGGCCGCAGCGCTTTCGGAGGCTGTCGGCCGAAAGGTCAGGCCTGTTCCGGTTCCACCGGCGTTGATCGAAGCGGCCGGTACGGCTGCGGACATAGGCGCCCGCCTGTTCGGGCAGCAGCCCAGGTTCGACCGGCGCCGCGCGCGCGACATTGCGCGCCTCCAGTGGACGTGCGACACCACGGCCGCCGAGGAGGGCCTGAGGTGGGTGGCCCGGGTGCCGCTGGCCGAGGGCATGGCCGAAACGGCTGAATGGTACCGAGAGATCGGCTGGCTCCGGCGGTGAGTCAGTCCGCCCCGAGTCTCACGCAACCGCTCAGCGCCGAAGGCCTCTTGCCGGCGGACCTTCTACTGGTCGCCTACCTGACTGTAACAGGCGTCCTGGCCGCTGCCAGCGTCAGTCCGACGGGCGCGCTTCTCGGCGCCGCACACGGAGCGGCCATCGCCGTAGTCCTGTGGATCGGCAGGCTGCCGGGCCCACGTCGTCGAGGCCTGCTCTTCCTGCGGCTCCTGTACCCGGTGCTGGTGACGCCTGTGTTGTACGGAGAGCTGGCTACCCTTAGCCAGTTGGCTTTTCCGGGCTACTTCGACAGTGCCGTCCAGGGCTGGGAGGCCACCCTGTTCGGGTCCCAGCTGAGTATCGTGGCCAGCGAGTGGTACGGAGCTCTCTGGTTCTCAGAAATTCTGCACTTCGGATATGTCTCGTACTATCTGCTCATTCCCGCGGCCGGCGTATGGGCCGCCGTGGCCGGTGGCCCGCGGGGCGTGGAGCGGTTTGCCTTCACGGTGGCCCTGGCCTTCTTCATCTGCTACGTGTGCTTCGCCGTCTTTCCCGTCGCCGGTCCGCGATATGAATTCGTCCGCATCGAGGGCCCGCTAACCGAGGGACCCGCGTTCGCGCTCGTCCACCGGATCCTGGAGAGCGGCTCGTCGAAGGGCACCGCATTCCCAAGTTCCCACATCGCCGCGACCCTGGCGGCCTGGCTCGCGGCGGGCCGAGAGAGCCGGAAGGCGCTGCTTGTCCTGTCCCCCCTCGCCATCGCGCTGACGCTGGGAACGGTCTACGGCCGGTTCCACTACGCGATCGACTCAGTGGCCGGGATCGCCGTGGCCGTGCTGGCTGTGCGGAGCACTCCCTGGCTCATGGAAAAGCTGAGGATGAGACCGGGCAACCCTGCCGGCGCACCCGTGTATCCAAGTTCATGACAATGGAAGGCTCACCAGGCTCAAGCCGATCGCAGGAGCAGCGGCTGGTCACCCGGGCAAAAGAGGGAGACCGCCGGGCGATGGAGGAGCTCTACCGCGCGCATGCCGGGAGAGTGTATACCGTGGTGCGCCGAGTCGTCGGCGACGATCACCTGGCGGAAGATGTGTCGCAGGACGCATGGATCCGCGCCTTCGAGAAGCTACACCTGTTCCGGGGTGAGGCGGCCTTCGGAACCTGGATGCATCGACTGGCCGTCAATGCGGCGCTCAACAGGCTCCGTAAACAAAGCCGCCGCAGTGAGCTGGAGGCGGAAACCGAGATGGAATCCGCCACGCCGCCCGCCGACGAAGTGGTGCTGAATCAGCGGCTGCTGGCTATGGGTCTGGACCGGTTGTCTCCGGGGTATCGTGAGGTTCTGGTACTGCACGACGTAGAGGGTCTGACGCACGAAGAGATTGGCGACCGGCTGGGCATAGCGACCGGCACGTCGAAGTCGCAGTTGCATAAGGCAAGGGCGCGCATGCGGACGCTGCTTTCGCCTCCGATGCACGCAAAACGGGTAACTGATGAAGCGGAGAACCATGTCTGAACATCTGACACTCGAACAGGTGGCTGCCCTGATCGATGACTCCGAGGGTGCGCGGGAGGGCCTCGCGCACATCGAGCAGTGCGACAACTGCGCCCGGGAGTTCGAACAGATGAGCCGAATGCGTATGGCTCTGTCCGCGCTTCCGGATATGGAGCCCCCGTCCGACGAGTGGTCGCGTATCGAGCGCATGCTTCCGGTTACGCCGGTCGTATCGATCGAGAGTCAACCGCACCGAGCGACCCGGTCTACTCGGACCAGCCGCTCGGCCTGGACCCGATTCGCTACGGCGGCCTGGCCAGTACAAGCGGCGGCCGTTCTCATGCTGTTTGCGGGTGGCCTGTGGGTCGGAACGCGAATCGGTGTAGACGGCGAATCAGATGCATCCAGCAACCAGGCTGCACTCCTCGATCAGCCCGCACAACAGTTTCAGCCCGTGGCCTCCGGAGGGTCCGATAGCTATCTGCGTGCCGTCTCGAACCTGGAGGCGCTGCGCGACGAGCTGAACGCCGAGGGCGAGTGGCCCGATGACCCGGTGCTTCTAACGGAGCGCCTGAATCAGTACGACGAGCTTCTCTCAGCCTCCAAGGCTGCCCTCAGGCAGGCTCCCGCCGAGCCGGCCATCAACGACTTCGTGTTCGGCGTTCAAGATGAGCGAGATGACCTCGCCGACCGGCTGGACCAGACACTTCGGTTGGCTTCGGTCGAGTACTAAGGACCCAGTGGAATATGGACGGTTGAGGAATAGATGATGACTGACAGAAGGCTACAGACGGCGAATCGGGTTCAACGACCCCACGGGCGTGCTGTCGCTGCGTGCCTTTTGGGTGCCGCTGGCCTTTTGGGCGCTGCACCGTCGTACGCGGTGGCAACCCAGGATGTCGCTCCCAGAGTACACCGGGGAGTGATCGGCGTGCACATCGAGTGTGAGAGCGGCGAAGACGTCGTGTCCTGTCCTGGGGCGCCATGGGTCGTACAGGTGACCGAGGGGGGTGCGGCGGCGAAGGCGGGCGTCCGCCTGCAGGACAGGCTCGTTTCCATCAACGGCCAGCGGATCAACTCGATAGAGGGTGTGCGAGCGATCAGCAGCATGGTATCCGGCGTTTCCGTCCATTTCGTACTGGAGCGGGCGGGTCAGTCCGTCCAGGTAGAAGCGATTCCGCAGCCTCCAACTGGACTTGTCCGGCGATTCTTCGTTCCGCCGAACATGGTGCCGAGATGGATCCCGCGTGACTCCGCTCGAGCGGAGTCCAATCAGTTCGTTTTCGTCGGACCCGATGAGCGGGGAAGCCTCACCATACGCATTGCGGGCCCTGGGGAGATCGACAGCGTTCGGGTCGAGTTTGTGCCCGGTCAGGTTCCGGAAGCGGGATCGGTGTTCTATGTACTTGAGGACGCGGGGCTGGTCCGCCGCGTGCAGGAGTCAAAGGAAAGGCTCCGCATCCGGGTCCACGAGCTGTTCCAAGCTCTCACGAGAGCACGGACTGTCGTACCCCAGCCGGCTACGGCTGGCCGGATCCGCCAGCGCAGTCTGGCGCCGCGGTACCCATCCGGCCTGATCGCGGGAGCGAAGTTTGTCTCCTTGACGCCAGCGATGGCCGAAAACCTGGGCGCTGCCCGCAGTGGTTGCCTCGTGCTACGGGTTCTGCCCGACACGCCGGCCGCATGGATCGGGCTCCAGGCGGGGGATATCGTTACCGAGGTAGGCGGCACTCCGACAGGGACCCTCGGGCTGCTTCAGGCGGCCTTCGCGCGGGCGGAGACGACCAACGAACTCCAGGTCGCCTGGCAGCGTCGAGGCGCGTCGCTTAACGGTGTTCTCGTCACCGCCCAGGAGTAGAGTGTAGTAAATACACCGACTTTACGAGTGTACTTTACCACCACGGCCTGATTCTCATCGCCTCGATCCTTTTCCAGGCCGGTTTCCCGGGCTTCGCCTTTCCTAGCGCCTGCGCCGTTCCCCGTGTTTAAAGGTTGTCTGCTGCCCGTATCGCTGTAGCTTGGCGCCGGGTTGAACTGTGTTGTGGGGCTAACGATACGAAGGGATTACAATGCAAATGCTCGGGAACTTCCAGAAAGGAACAATAAGACAGGCACCTTTGACGGCGCTGGTGCTACTGGCGGCCCTCGGAACCGCTCGGGTAGCACTTGCCCAGACGACATCCGGCGATCTGCCGACCGGGTACGATGTCGCAAACGGGGAGGGTTTGATCGTCGATTATCCCTCATTCGCGCCCGTTGAGCCGATTGCCGCCTATCGAACCGCGATCGAGAACGGAACGCGCACCGAAGGCGGCCGTCCGGGAGAGGATTATTGGCAGAACCGGGTCGACTATTCGATCTGGACCAAGCTAGAGCCCTCCACCGCCCTACTCACCGGTCGCGAAACAGTCACGGTTCACAACAACTCTCCCAACGTTATGTCGGGCCTGGTGCTCCACCTGTACCAGAACGTGTTCGCCGAGGGCGCCGAACGAAATCGTCCGGTCGGCCTCACCGGCGGAATGACGATCAACCGCATTTCGGCCGCCGGTTCGGACCTGTCGGAGATCGACTTTCAGGCCTTCCGGCAGCAGCGGGGCCAGCAAGAACGCGAGGGCGGCTACGCCATGAACGGCACGCTGGCCTACGTGCTGCCGCCGACGACTCTCGCGCCTGGCGCGAGCCAGGAGCTGGAGATCGAGTGGGAATTCACCGTTTCGGGCGGCGGCGGCATGCGGCACGGGCATCTGAACAACGAGATCTTCAATTTGGCCCAGTGGTACCCGCAGGTCGCCGTGTACGACGACGTGTACGGCCAGGACCAGTCTCCGTATCTGGGAGACGGCGAGTTCTACACGGAGTACGGGGACTTCGACGTGACTATCGAGGTGCCGCCGGGCTGGCTCGTCATGGGCACAGGAGAGCTGCAGAATCCGGCCGAAGTGCTACTTCCCGAAACGCGTGAGCGGCTGGCGGCAGCGGCAGGGTCGGACACGGTGGTTCGGATCGTGACGGAGGAAGACCGGGCGGCGGGTCGTGCAACGGCCGGCTCTCACGTCCCCCTCGCTTGGCAGTTCCGGGCCGAGAACGTGCGGGACTTCGCCTTCGCGGCAGGCGCGACGTACGTGTGGGACGCGACGAGCGCCGAGACGGCTTCGGACGAGCACCCGGACCGGCGGGCCCTGATCCACAACCTGTACGACCCGTCTGACGCCAACTGGCACGAGGCGACGCTCTACGCGAAGCACTCGATCGAGTTCTTCAGCGATTACGTCCTGCCGTACCCGTATCCACACGCGACGGCCGCCTTCGGACCGCCTCAGGTGGGCGGCATGGAATACCCCATGATCACGTTCATCAACGGGGGCAGATCTTCTTCGTCTTTACAGAACGTGGTTATCCACGAGCTGAGCCACTTCTGGATGCCGATGATCGTGGGCACCAAAGAGATGGCCTTCGCCTGGATGGACGAGGGGCTGACCAATTTCAACGAGTCGCTGGCCCGGCAGGACTATCACGGAAACGAAGAAGCCAGGACCGAGGATCGGGATCGGTATCTCAACTTCGCGCGCATCGGAGCCGAGGCGCCCCTGATGGAGCACACGGACTACGTCGAGGGAGGGCGCGCCCGGGGCGTGGCCGCGTACACGAAGCCCGCGACTCTGATGCACAGCCTGCGGCGCATGATGGGTCCCGAGGCGTTCGACGAGGCGTACCGCGACTACGCCGAGACCTGGGCCTACAAGCACCCGCTGCCCTGGGACTTCTTCGCCATCATGGAGGAGCACGCCGGAGTGGACCTGGACTGGTTCTGGCAGTCCTGGTTTTTCGGCACCGGATCCCTGGACCAGGCCATCGAGTCCGTCGAAACCACACGCGGAGGTGTGACGATCACGGTGGCCAATAAGGGCAAGGCCGTGATGCCCATCGAGCTACACATGAAAATGGCCGACGGATCGAAGACGATCATGGTGTGGCCGGTTTCCGCCTGGGCGCGCACGAACACGGTTGCCCGAACCCTGGCCGTTTCCGACGATGTGATGTCCGTGGTGATCGATCCCGAGATGTACTACCCGGACGTGGATCGCTCGAACAACGAGTGGACAGCTGATTCGGAGACGGAAGAGAAAGAGCGGCCGTGAACGCGGCTGTCGGACCCTCCGACACAGACGCGGTGTGGAAGCGCTACGAGCGATTCGCCAGCCGCGAGCCCGAGATCGTCTTCGAGTGGCACGATGACCTGACCGAGGCGCAGGGCTGGCTGATCATCAACAGCCTGAAGGGCGGCGCGGCTGGCGGAGGCACGCGCATGCGGGCCGGGATCAGGCCAGACGACGTGACATTTTTGGCCAAGGCCATGGAGCTGAAGTTCGCCTTTACCGGCCCGCCGATCGGTGGCGCCAAGTCGGGGATCGACTTCGATCCGAACGATCCGCGAAAGGGCGAAGTGCTGGCCCGCTGGTTCGCGGCGATCCGTCCTGAGCTGTTGAGCCGGTACGGTACCGCGGGCGACCTCAACGTGAACGAACTGACCGAGGTAATTCCGCACTGTGCGGCGGTCGGCGTGGGGCATCCACAGATTGGCGTCTTGCGGGGCCATTTCGGACTCGAAGGTGAAGCCCTGGACCGCCGCGTCGAGCTGATGGACCGGGGGCTGAACCAGCCTGTGAGCGGACCGGAAGCCCTTGCCGGCACGCGCCTGTGGGAGATAGTGACCGGGTACGGAGTGGCCGCCTCGACTCGCAGGCTGCTCGAGCTGCAGGGAAGAGACCTGACGAAGACCCGAGTCGTCCTGCAGGGATTCGGAATCGTGGGTGGAGCCGCCGCCCACTACATGGCTGGCGCGGGACTCAAGATCGTGGGCATTACAGACGCAGCCGGGGGCCTGTTCAGCGATCAGGGCCTGACGGCGGCGGAGGTGGACGGGCTGCTGGCGGCTCGCACGGGCAACACGCTGCCGATCGACGTGGACGAAGGAGAGGCGCGCGAGCTGCGTGAGCGGATCTGGGACACGCCGGCCGACGTATTCGTGGCCGCCGCGGCCTCGGGCCTCCTCAACGAG
>JAZGCO010000010.1:0-40000 GCA_036476995.1 Gemmatimonadota bacterium | reverse complement strand
TCTCGCCAAAAGACTTCTTGACGCCCCTGATCTTGAGGACCTCCTGGCCGCTCGGGCGGCGTATCTCGAACCGAAACCCCGGGTAGCGGCGTGAACTCTGTGGCAGGGCCTGCAGACCTTCAGCCCGCTTTTCGATCAGGCGGAGCTTGCTCTGCGCCTGCCTGGCCTTGCTCGCCTTGGCGCGAAAGCGGTCCACGAACTGCTGGTGGTGCGCGATCTCACGCTCTCGCTTCGTGATGTCCTTCTCGCGGCGAACGAGCTCCTCCTGCTTGTCCCGCAGGAAATCAGTGTAGTTGCCCTTGTAGCGGAGGACGGTCTGATAATCCACGTCGAGGATGTGAGTCGAGAAGTTGTCCAGGAAACGGTGGTCATGCGAGATCACGACGACCGGTCCAGTGAAGCTTCGGAGGAACTTCTCAAGCCAGCGGATCGACAAGATGTCGAGGTGGTTGGTAGGCTCATCCAGTAGAAGCACGTCTGGCGAGCCGGCCAGCGCCCGCGCCAGGAGCACCCGGAGTTTGAACCCACCGGACAACGTGGACAGTGGACGCCGGTGGACTTCAGCCGGGAGGCCAAGCCCTTCCAGGATCTCTGCGGCTCGGGACTCGGCCGCGTAGCCGTCGTGCCGATGAATCGTGTCCTCGAGCTCCGAGAAACGGTGCGCATCGAATTCTGGGTCGTCTCCCGCGATGAGGGTCTCCTTCTCCACGATCGCGTTCCAGAGTTCTGGATTCCCCCGCATCGCGATGCCCAGAATCTCTTCCTCCTCATACAGAAACTGATCCTGGCGAAGAAGACCCATCTGGACCCGCTTTGGAATCGTCACGGTTCCGCTCGTGGGATCTTCATCGCCGCTCAGAATGTTGAGGAGCGTCGTCTTACCCGATCCGTTCGCGCCGACGAGGCCGTATCGCTCACCCGGGTTCAGGAGAAACGACACGCCAGAGAAGAGGGTCTGTGCGCCAAAAGCCTTTTCGAGGCCTGATACCGAAATCATGGAGAGAGAGCTTATAGGGTCAGCGGACAAAAGGCAGCAGCCTGTTGCTGGGCTCCGGCCGCCGTCCCACCTTGCGGCGTGCACACTGAACACACCGAAGAGACCTTCAGGTCCGGATTCGTCGCCATTATCGGTCTTCCCAATGTCGGCAAGTCAACGCTGCTCAATGTGATGGTGGGAGAGAGGCTCAGCATCGTCACGCACAAGGCGCAGACGACGAGGCAGCGCTTTCTTGGCATTCTCTCGGACGCGGCGCACCAGGCTGTCTTTGTGGATACACCGGGCCTGCTGGAGCCCCGATATCTCCTGCAGGAGTCGATGCTGGCCGAGGCCAACCGGGCGGTGGGTGACGCGGACGTGCTGGTCTACGTCGTGGACGGCGGCTTCGGCGCCAGCATCGAGCACGGCCTGGCCTACAAGCCTCGGGGCGAAATTCCGACCGTACTCTGCCTCAATAAGGCGGATCGTACCTCTGACGACGGCGCAGCCCTGGTCAGCAGGTTTCGAGAGCTTGATGCGTGGGGCGCAGTGATCCCGACAGTCGCGGTCAAAGGGGCGGGTATCGACGAGCTCAAGGCCGAGATCCTGAGCCAGCTCCCGTTCTCCCCGGCCTACTACCCGACCGACGAGGTCGCTACGGCGTCCGTGCGCTTTCTTGCCGCCGAACTCATACGGGAGACGTGCCTCCAGCACCTGTCGGAAGAGGTACCGTACGCGGTCGCGGTTGGGATCGAAGAGTTTCGCGATTCGACGGCGAAGCGCTCCACGTATATCTCAGCCTCGCTCTATGTGGAGCGAAACTCTCAGAAGGGGATTGTGATCGGAAAGGGCGGCCAGACGCTCAAGGAGATCGGCAAGCGCTCCAGGCACAAGATCGAGGAACTCATCGGCGAGCCCGTGTATCTCGAGTTGCGGGTGAAGGTGCTGGCAAACTGGCGGAAGCGCAGGGGCAAACTTAAGCTTCTCGGGTATCCGACCACGGTGACGGAAAGGACATAAGAGGACAAGACATGGCCCTCGATTCAACCCTCCTCGAGCTACTCGTTTGCCCCAAGTGCAAAGGCGACCTGGAGTACCGGGAGGAGGAGCAAGTTCTGCGCTGCGAAGCCTGTCGGCTGGACTACGCGATTGATGATGACATCCCGATCATGTTGATCGACGAGGCGACGGCGTATTAGACATCTGCCCTCCGCCTTCGTCGGGCTCCTGGCCGGTGCCGCGCTTCTGGCTGCCGGTACCACAGCTGCGGCCCAGACCCCACCGGAATTCGCCGAGGACGCTTCCGCTTCGGAAGCCGCTTCGTTCCTTTTGATCCCCGTGGGCGCCCGGGCTATTGGCCTGGCCGGTAGTACCACCGCACTCAGAGGAGAGGCGGAGAGCGTTCTGTGGAACCCGGCCGGTATCGCGGGGCTGGACCACCGCGAGTTGTTTTACATCCGTTCGGATGACTTCGGCACCACGGCGCAAGTCTTCGGATTAGTCACGCCCCTTGGCATGGGCCAGTTCGGGATCGCGTACTACGATCTGGCGGTAGGCCAGATTGATGCCCGCGACGCTCTGAACAACGACATCGGGGTTTTGGACATATCGAACCAGATCCTGATCCTGACCGCGGCGGTGCCGCTTGGACCTCTGGCGGATGTCGGGATCACCTACAAGCTCGTTCGCTTCGAGAGCGCGTGCGCCGGAGCCTGCACGGAGTTCGGACTTAGCTCCACCTCGCACGTATTCGACGTGGGCGCCGTGGCGCCCCTGCCGGTGCTTCCTGGCCTCACAGTCGGCGCAGTCCTCCGGAATCTCGGTTCATCCGTGGCCCTCGAACAGGGCGGCCCCTCCGACCCGCTTCCGACTCGCGTCCGGCTGGGCGCATCATACGTCCTCATGGACGGTGTTCCGCTCGGGCCGCGCGACCTGGGCGGACCCAGCGTGCGTATTCTCGGAGACGTGCAACAAACCTGGTCCGAGTTCGACGACATGCAGGGTTCGGTAGCCGCGGAGGTCGGATTTCGCGGACTCCTGTACGTTCGAGGCGGATACGCCTGGGCCGGAGAAGCACGCTCGGGCGCCACCCTGGGAGTCGGCCTCCGGGTGGACCGCCTTATCCTAGACTTCGGCCACATCTTTGACGACTTCGCCGATTTTGACGATGGCACACCCCTCCAATTCCGAGTCGGCCTGGAGTTCTGATCACACCACCATCGGTTGGCCCTGAGGACATCATCCGTTGTCTCCAGGAGAGGCCGCTGAAGCCGAAAGACCTGGCCAAGGCCCTCCACGTGGCTGGCTCCGCGTACCGCGAGTTCCGCGATCTTCTGAGCACCCTGGAGAAAGAGGGGCGGGTTTATCGGCAGCGGAAGGGCCGGTACGGGGTCCCGCGCGATCTTAATCTCGTGGTAGGCGTTCTCCAGACGACCAGACAGGGCGACGGCTTCGTGGTCCGCGAAACGCCCGGTGAACCAGACGTGTTCGTGCGCCGACGAAACTTGGGCTCAGCTGTGGAAGGGGACCGCATCGTGGTCCGGGTGGAGCGGCACCGTCCCCGACGCAACCCGGAGGGCCGCCTCGTGCGCGTGCTCACCCGGGCCTGGACACAAGTGGTCGGGACCTACACCCCTCACAAGGGCTACGGGGTCGTACATCCGCGCGAGCCTGCGCTCAATCTGGAGATTTTCATTCCGGCCGAGACGGCCTCGGATGCAGCCAAGGTGCTCGCGGGCACGATAGTGGTGGCCGAGATCGAAGAGTGGGGCCAGGGCGATGTGAACCCCATCGGCCGGGTGACGCGCGTGCTCGGTGCGCCCGAAGACCCTGGCGTGGACGTGCTGTCCATCATCATCGGCCATCAGCTTCCGCTCGAGTTTCCGGCCGAGGTGGACAAGGAGGCCGAAAAGATCGCCCTAAGAGGAATCCGCCCTGAGGACCTGGAGGGCCGCGAAGACTTCCGGGACGACACCGTGTTCACGATCGACCCGGCCGATGCCCAAGACCACGATGACGCCCTCTCGGTACGAAAGAACCGGGGCGGTGACTACACGGTCGGCATCCACATCGCGGATGTCTCGTACTATGTGAAGCCCGGATCCGCCCTGGACCGTGAGGCCTTCGACCGGGGAACAAGCGTCTACCTGGTGGACCGCGTTGTCCCCATGCTGCCCCACGTTCTTTCCGGCGGCCTGTGCTCGCTCAAACTCGGGGAGGACCGCCTCACGATGTCGGTCGTACTGCAGATATCCGGCGACGGTACGATTCGCGGCCAGCGGATCGTGCGGGGCGTGATTAACAGTCGAGCCAAGCTCTCCTACGAGCATGCCCAGGCTATTATAGACGGGGGCGCTGCCCCGGAGGGAGCCGGCGAGCGGGCGTCGGACGGGCCCGTCGTGCTACGGGGCGCGGCGTCCGACGTGGAGGATGCGGTTGCTCACCTGGTTCGGCTCAGCCGCGTCATTCGGCGGCGCCGGCAACAAGCGGGAAGCATCGACTTCGACCTCCCGGAATCCCGAGTGGTGCTGGATGAGGCAGGGAAGCCTGAAGCGATTCTGCGGGTTGAGCGTCTCGAAGCGCACCGGCTGATCGAAGACTTCATGATCCTGGCGAACGAAACTGTGGCCGAGTCAGCGCTCGGTGCTAAACTCACGCTCATCTACCGCGTCCATGAAACTCCGTCTGAGGACAAGATGGAAAACCTCAGGTCGGTTGCGGCGGCTTTTGGCCACACGCTTCCCTCGGGCGCCGTGAAACCCAAGCACATCGCCAAGCTGGTCCGCGCGGCGGACGGCACGCCGCAGGAACGGCTGATCCAGACGGTTACTCTGCGCAGCATGAAGCGGGCGATCTACTCCACGAAGAACGTGGGCCATTTCGGCCTCGCTTCCAACGCGTACGCGCACTTCACGTCTCCCATCAGGAGGTATCCGGATCTGGCGGTGCACCGACAGCTGGTCCGCAGGCTGACCGGCAAGATCGCGAAGGGGTCGACAGATCAAGTCCTACGCGAGCGCCTCGAAAAGACCGCGCTGCACAGCTCGGAGCGCGAACGCCGCGCGGTGGCAGCCGAACGCGATTCGGTGGACCTCAAGAAGGTCGAGTATATGCAGGCGCACCTGGGCGACGAGTTCAGTGGCACCATCGCCGGGGTTACGGCCTTCGGTCTGTTCATCCTGCTCGACGCCGTTCACGTGGAGGGTCTCGTGCACGTCAGCTCGCTGGGCGACGATTACTACCAGTTCGACGAGGAGCGCCACACGCTGACGGGTCGTCGCACAGGGCGGCGATTCACGCTCGGAGATGTAGTGCAGGTGCAGGTAGCCAGAGTGGACAAGGAAGCCCGTAAGATAGACTTCGAACTGCTCAGTACGCCCGCTTGACCGCGTGTGAGAGCATGGCTACACTCGCCGCCTGCGGGGCCGGCCACGACGGTTGGCCCCGTGCTCCATCAGATATTCAGTGGGAGTGCTAAATATGAGCGGCATTGAGGCTCAGCTCACCGAGCTAGCCAAACACCGTGAGCGGCTGGATGAGCTCCGGGGGTATCTTTGAGGTAGGCGAGAAACAGGCGGCCCTGGCCAAGCTGAACGAGAAAATGTCCAGCCCGACCTTTTGGGATGATCCGGATCAAGCCCGGGCCGTGATCGAGAAGGCGAACAAGCTCAAGGCCTGGACCCAGCCGTGGATCGATCTCTCGGAGCGCGTGGACGAGCTGGTCGAGCTCGCCGAGCTGTTGGCGGACGAAAAGGGTGGTGACCCGGAGCTACAGGTCGAGCTGGACCAGGAACTCGCGCTCCTCGGCCCCGAACTCGACTCCCTCGAGCTTCGTAACATGCTGCGCGATCCCGATTCACACCGCGACGCCTTGCTCACGATCCATCCAGGGGCGGGTGGAACCGAATCTCAGGACTGGGCCGAGATGCTGGTGCGGATGTATACTCGCTACGCGGAACAGCGCGGGTTCGGCGTGGACGTTCTCGACCTCCTGCCGGGTGAAGAGGCGGGAATCAAGTCGGCGACGCTCGAGATCCGGGGCGAGTACGCGTACGGCTACCTGCTGGCCGAACGCGGGGTTCACCGCCTGGTCCGTATCTCGCCATTCGATGCCCAGGGGCGGCGCCACACGTCTTTCGCCTCTGTCTTCGTGTACCCCGTCGTGGACAACGACATCGAGATCGAGATAGACGAAGCCGAGCTTCGGGTCGATACGTACCGGGCATCCGGAGCGGGCGGACAGCACGTCAACAAAACAGATTCGGCCGTCCGTATCACTCACGAACCCACGGGCATCGTCGTGTCCTGCCAGCAGGAGCGCAGCCAGCACAAGAACAAGTCCAAGGCCATGAAGATGCTCAAGGCGGCGCTGTACCAGAGGGCGGTCGAGGAGAAGGAAGCCGAACGCCAGGAACTGGAGCAGTCGAAGACAGACATCGCGTGGGGGAACCAGATCCGTTCGTACGTCTTGCAGCCCTACACCATGGTTAAGGATCACCGGACCGACGTGGAAATCGGAAACGCGGGTGGCGTTCTCGACGGTGCGATCGATCCGTTCATCGAGGCGTACCTGCGCCAGCGTGGGACAGGGTCGCCATGAGTGACCTGCGAGACGGACTGCCGATCGACGCATGGTACGCGTCGGAAGACCGCCCCAAGCCCGTCCGAGACCGGTACGCCAAGCTGCTGCGTATCCAAGAGCTCGGTGTGGATCCGTTCGCCTATTCATTCGACCGGACCCACACGCTGGCGGAGGCGCTTGCCGCGTGGGACGCTGCCGAAAGCGGCGATTCTGACCTTGAAGAAGGTCCCGTAGTCCAGGTCGCAGGACGAATCCAGGCTCTGCGGGACATGGGGAAGACAGCCTTCGCCCACATCGAGGATCGATCTGGCCGGCTGCAGATCTACCTGCGGAGACAGGATCTGGCGGAGCTGGATGCGGCACTGCTCGGGCAGCTGGACCTGGCCGACTGGGTTGGAGTGACCGGTGCACTGTTTCGAACGCGTACCGGAGAAGTGACCGTGCGCGCGGCGCAGCTTCAGCTGCTGAGCAAGACTCTGCGCCCTGTTCCCTTCGGTAAAGTGGAGGAAAAGGACGGAGAGCGGATCGTTCACGGTGGGCTCACTGACATCGAACAGCGAGCCCGGCAGCGCTATGCCGACCTGGCCGCCAATCCGGACGTGCGGGACTCGTTCGTCGTCCGGGCTCGGATTGTGTCCCGGCTGCGCAGTCTGCTGGATGAGGAAGGCTACGTTGAGGTAGAAACTCCAATCCTGCAGCCGATATACGGTGGCGCTTTCGCACGCCCGTTCACGACTTTCCATAATACTTTAGATCAAACGCTGTATCTTCGCGTCGCAGATGAACTTTACCTGAAGAGACTGATTGTCGGTGGCTTGGACCGGGTCTATGAGATCGGGAAGGATTTCCGCAACGAGGGAGTGGACCGTACGCACAATCCCGAGTTCACGATGCTTGAGCTGTACGAAGCCTTTGCGGACTACGAGCGAATGATGCAGATGGCGGAGCGCCTGGTCACCGAGACGGCGAGAACCGTATGCGGAGACCTTCTTATTGAGTACGCCGGCAGGGAGGTGAACCTGGCGCCTCCATGGAGACGACTGTCTTTCTATGACGCGATTCAGGAGTTCGCCGGATTCGACGCGCGAGCGGCCGACGAAGACGAACTTCGCAGCCGTGCTAAGGAAACGGGCCACGCGGAGGCAGCGACGGCAGATCGTTCCAAGCTGCTCGATATCGCGCATGACTATTGGGTGGAGCCTAACCTCACGGATCCGACGATCATCTACGATCATCCGATCGAGCTGAGCCCGCTGGCCAAGCCTAAGAGGGGCGACCCGGGTCTGGCAGAGCGGTTCGAGGTGGTCGCGGCGGGAATGGAACTGATCAACGCGTTCAGCGAGCTGAATGATCCTGTGGATCAGTGGCGCCGGTTCGCAGCCCAGGCAGCGGCCCGGGCTCGCGGTGACGAGGAAGCGCAGAGCCTGGACGAAGACTATGTCAGGGCGCTGGAATACGGCCTTCCGCCGACTGGCGGGCTCGGCCTCGGAGTCGACCGGCTCACCATGCTCCTTACCGGCCGATCCACGATTCGGGAAGTCATTCTCTTTCCGGCTCTGCGCCCCGAGGAGAGCTAGGTGGCCAGGCGCACCCGCGAGAGTTCACTGGAGTGGTTCTTGGCGCGCCGGTATCTGTCGGGCCGTCGCGGACGTGGATTTCTCTCCCTCATCACCTGGATCGCGATCGGCGGCGTCGCGGTGGGCGTCATGGCCTTGATCGTCGTCATCGGGGTGATGAGCGGTTTGCAGCGCGATCTCCGCGAGAAGATTCTGGGCGCCAACGCGCATGTGTCTGTACTTGATATCGCCGGCAGCATGGACAGCTGGCGCTCTGTGTTGAACGAGGTCTCCAGGGACCCGGACGTCGTGGCCGCCGCCCCCTTCATCTATACGGAGGTGGGCCTCAACGTACCCGGGAACGACTATGCTGAAGGGGCTGTTTTCCGCGGGATACAGAATGACTCGGCCTCGCTCGCCGTCACGTCGATCGACGAGAGTCTGGTGGACGGCACGATGCCGTTTGGTGAGACTAGCTCGGGTGAACCGGGAATCATCTTGGGCACTACACTGGCCGACCGGCTCGGCCTGTTTCCCGGAGAGATTGTGGTCGTGGTGTCCGCCCAGGGTGCCGATCTAACTCCCACCGGGATTCAGCCCCAGCTCCGCCGCTATGAGGTTACGGGAGTGTTCGAAACAGGGCTGTACCAGTTCGATACCAAGTTCGCCTACGTGGAGCTCGAGAGCGCCCAGACGTTGCTCCGCATGAATGGTGCGGTGACCGGCGTCGAGTTCAACGTGCGGGAGCCGTGGGAATCGGATGAAGTCGCGGCCCGGGTGGGGGAGGCCCTCGGCTTCCCGTACCGGCTGGAAGATTGGCAGCATCAGAATGCCAGTCTATTCTCGGCTCTGAAGCTCGAGAAGCTGGCCATGGGGATCATTCTGCTGCTCATAATTCTGGTGGCCTCGTTCAACATCGTCTCGACTTTGATCATGGTCGTGACGGACAAGACTCGCGAGATCGGGATTCTTCGCTCGATGGGCATGCCGGCTAACGGCATTACCCGGGTGTTCAGAATGCAGGGTCTTGTCATCGGGCTGGTGGGCACCGCTGTGGGCACGGCCCTGGGGCTGCTACTCGCGTTTCTCCTCGAGCACTACCAATTCATCAAGCTGCCCAGCGACGTGTACTTCATCGACCGACTCCCGGTGGACATCAATCCGGTTGATCTGGCTGTGATTATCGTAGCGTCCCTGGCTATCTCGTTCCTGGCAACTCTGTATCCTGCCCGCCGGGCGGCTGAGCTGACGCCCGTAGAGGCGATCCGCCATGAGTGAGGCGATTCGCTCCCAACCGGTCGTAGAAGCCCGAGATGTGCACCGCACGTTTGCCGGAGTGGCCGGGGGCGACATTCGCGTCCTCCGCGGAGTGGACCTGGATATCCATGCCGGCGAGACGATCGCTATCGTGGGTCCGAGCGGAACTGGCAAGTCCACGCTCCTACACGCACTGGGCGGACTGGACCGCCCGACCTCAGGGACCATCCTTCTGGCCGGCCGATCGCTGGCCGGACTCAATGACACCGACCTGGCCGAGCTCCGGAACCGTTACGTGGGCTTCGTATTCCAGTTCCATCATCTACTGCGCGATTTCTCGGCCCTGGAAAACGTGATGATTCCCCAGCTTATCGCCGGACGCAGCTCCACCGATGCCCGGAACCGAGCGCGTCTGCTTCTGGATCAGGTCGGCCTCAGCCACCGGGAGGACCACCGGCCCAGTCAGTTGTCGGGTGGCGAGCAGCAACGGGTCGCCGTGGCGCGTGCCCTGGCCAACGAGCCTCCTGTCTTGCTGGCCGATGAGCCCTCCGGTAACCTGGACATCGAGACCAGCGAGCGGCTTCACGAAGTGTTGTTCTCGCTCGCCGAGACGCACGAAACGGGACTGGTGGTCGTTACGCACGATCTCGCGCTCGCCGGCCGTACGGATCGAATGCTGCAACTGTCCGCAGGTGTACTGCATCCCGTCAACAGCGACGGAGAGACGGGCACCGGAGACTAGACGGAGACGAGACGACAGCGATGCGTTGCGACGACTGTCAGGAACGCGAATCTCAATTAAACGTGACGAGCATCGAAGACGGAGAAATGCGCACTCTGAATCTGTGTCAGGAGTGCGCCGATGCTCGGGGTTTGGGCATGTCTGTACCTGAAAAGGCACCCCTGGCGGACTTCCTGGCCCAGATGGCGACGGCAGAAGACTTCAGCGAATCTGCTTCTGTCGAAGAACCCTGCCCGTTCTGCGGCACGACCCACTCTGATTTCCGGCGTTCGGGCCGATTGGGATGCGCCCAGTGCTACGGACGCTTCGAAGGCCAGCTCCGCCCTCTTCTTCGCCGGCTCCACGGCGCAAGCCAGCACGTTGGCAAACTCTACCAGGGCGGCACGACCGCGGCTGGCGATCGATTCGCTCGGCTGGCGAGTATGCGAGTTCGGTTACAGAGGGCTGTGGACGTAGAGGACTTCGAGTCTGCCGCGACTCTCCGCGACCTCATTCACGGACTGGAATTGGAAGGCGCCGAATGATCATCCGGGACCAGCCTCTCGAGCTGCAGGGTCTACAGTGGCTAGGCGAACCGGGGCCGGAGTACGAAATAGTACTGTCCACGAGAGTACGGTTGGCTCGGAACCTACAGGGCTTTCCGTTCGCGGAGAGGGCAGGCCCGGAAGACAAGCGCCGGATTTTGGACCGCACGATCGAAACCCTCGACTCTTCCACAGTCTTGGGTGAGGCGGACCTGTGGAAGCTCGATGAGCTGGACCCAGTCGACCGGGCGGTACTTCTCGAGCGGCACCATGTTAGCCGCGAACTGCTCGGGTCCGAGGAAGACGGCCCACCCGCTTCCGCAGCCTACGTACTAGGCCGTGAGAGCGGTGTCGGCCTCATGGTAAACGAAGAGGACCATCTCCGGCTTCAGACGCTCAGGTCGGGCCTGCAGCTCGCTTCCGCCTGGCAGGATGTAGAGGCGTTCGACGAGGAGCTTGGCGGCCTGCTCCCGTTCGCTTTCCACCACGAGTTCGGTTTCCTGACTTCTTGTCCCACCAATGTTGGGACTGGTCTCCGCGCCTCGGTGCTAATTCATCTGGCCGGATTGGTGCTCACAAAGGAAATTCAGCGGGTCCTCCAGGGCATCTCGCAGGTAGGCCTGACCTATCGTGGGTTGTTCGGCGAAGGTTCCGAAGTTGTAGGGAATTTCTTTCAGGTTTCAAATCAAACCACGCTCGGAAAGAGCGAAGAGGATCTGATCGAGCACCTGTCCCGGATTGTCTCACAAGTGATCCAATACGAGCAGCGGGCACGCGGTGTGCTACTAAGAGAAGCACCGGCAGTGCTGGAGGACAAAGTCTGGAGGGCCTACGGGATCCTTCGCCATGCCCGTAGCCTGTCTCTGGAAGAACTGATGAACCTGCTGTCAGGATTGAGGTTAGGGTTGACTCTGAAACTTCTAAATACGCCTCGGGTAGAGACCCTGAACCGGGTTATGATCTTCGCGCAGACCGCCCACCTCCAACGCGCGGCCGGTCGAACCCTGGACGAGGCGGAAGCAGATGTTTACCGTGCGAGCTTCGTACGTGAAATGCTGGCGACGGACGAACCCAGCGCGAGGAGCGGATGAACTACAATTTCACCGATCGTGTACGCCGAGTGCTGGCCACGGCTCGCGAGGAGGCCATTCGGCTTCAGCACGACTACGTGGGCACGGAGCATATACTCCTTGGGTTGGTCCGCCAGGGAGACGGAGTGGCCGCCGAAGTGCTGCGCAATCTGGCGGCCGATTTTGAAGAGCTGTTGAGGCTCGTCGAAGAACAGGTGAAGCCGGGCAGCTCCACCACACCCATCGGTGAATTGCCGTACACGACACGCGCCAAGAAGGTGCTGGAGTACGCCATGGCAGAGGCGCGCGAACTGAACCACAGCTACGTGGGCACCGAGCACCTGCTGCTGGGCCTCCTGCGGGAAGAGAAGGGTCTGGCAGCCCGCGTGCTGGGTGAGATGGACATCGGGCTCGAAGAGGCCCGCGCCGAGATGCTCAAGCTTCTCGGGACCGACATGCCCAGTTCGGGCTCTGTGCCCGCGGTCACGGAGGTGGTTCCAAAGGGTGAATCCAAGTCCAAGACGCCCGCCCTGGATCATTTCTGCCGCGACCTCACAGAGATGGCGGCCGAGAACAAGCTCGACCCGACCATAGGGCGCGCGGCCGAGATCGAGCGGGTCATGGAAGTCCTGTCACGCAGGAAGAAGAACAACCCCGTACTGATCGGCGAGCCGGGAGTCGGCAAGACAGCCATCGTCGAGGGCCTGGCCCAGAAGATCGTCAAGGACGACGTACCGGACAGCCTCGCGGGGCACCGGGTGCTGGCGCTGGACATGGCCGCGGTCATCGCCGGAACCAAGTATCGGGGCCAGTTCGAAGAGCGGTTGAAGGCCATCGTCACCGAGATTTCGCAAAACGACGGAATCATTCTGTTCATCGACGAGTTGCACACCCTGGTGGGAGCGGGAGCGGCCGAGGGAGCGATCGACGCGTCCAATATGCTGAAGCCCGCCCTGGCTCGCGGAGAGTTGCGATGCGTGGGCGCCTCGACGCTGAACGAGTATCGAAAGCACATTGAGAAGGACGGGGCTCTGGAGCGCCGGTTCCAGACCGTGATCGTCGAAGCGCCCAGCGTGGAAGAGACGATTGATATCCTGAAGGGCCTGCGTCGGCGTTACGAGGATCATCACGGAGTAGAGATCCCGGACGGATCGCTAGAAGCGGCCGCCAAGCTATCCGACCGGTACATCAGTGACCGATTCCTGCCCGACAAGGCCATCGATGTCGTGGACGAGGCCGGGGCCAGATCCCGTTTGAGCGCCCAGGTTCCTCCCCCCGAGGTCCAGGAACTGAAGACGCAGCTCGAGGAGCTGGGCGGGCAAAAGGACCAGGCGATCCGCGATCAGGATTTCGAGGAGGCGGCGCGCCTTCGCGATCAGGAAAAAGAGCTCCAGCACACGATTGAGCTAAAGCGCGAGGAATGGGACAAGCAGCGCCGGGAGCTGCGCCCTGTGGTGGACCAGGAGGCCGTAGCCTTTATCGTCTCGCGCTGGACGGGAATCCCGGTCAGCCGCCTGCAGGAAGGGGAATCCGACCGCCTGATGCGGATGGAAGACGAACTGCATGAGAGCGTGGTCGGCCAGCATGAGGCGATCCAGGCCATCAGCCGCGCCATCAGGCGTACGCGTGCTGGACTCAAGGATCCGGATCGGCCGATCGGAAGTTTCGTGTTCTGCGGCCCGACCGGTGTGGGAAAGACGGAGCTGGCCCGCTCACTTGCCCGGTTCCTGTTCGCCGACGATCAGGCTCTGATTCGGGTCGACATGTCGGAGTACATGGAGAAATTCTCCGTCAGCCGCCTGATCGGGGCGCCTCCCGGCTATGTCGGATACGAGGACAGCGGCGCGCTCACCAAGGCCGTTCGCCGCCGTCCCTACAGCGTTGTACTCCTGGATGAGATTGAGAAGGCTCACCCTGACGTGTTCAACATTCTGCTTCAGGTGTTGGATGAAGGGCATTTGACCGACAACTACGGGCGCGTGGTCGACTTCAAGAATACGGTACTCATCATGACCTCGAACGTCGGGGCCAGAGACATCGTGGCCTCGTCCGGCCTCGGGTTTGAGACCGGTGAGACGGAAAATACGGAAAATAAGTATGATCGGATGGCCGAGAAGGTTAAAGAAGAGGTCGATCGGATGTTCACCCCGGAGTTCCTCAACCGGCTCGATGACGTGATCGTATTCCACCCGCTCTCACGTGAGCAAATCGGGGAAATCGTCCACATCCTTCTGAATGATGTTCAGGGCCGGTTGGCGGAAGAGGAACTGTCCCTGTCCGTAACGGATCAAGCGATAGACTTTCTGGTAGAACGTGGATATGATGACAAGTTTGGTGCGCGTCCGCTGAAGCGCACTATTCAGCGGTTCGTGGAGGACCCGCTATCAGAAAAGATCTTGATGGCCGAATTCGCTCCCGGCGATGTGATCGCCGTGGACGTGAGAGAGGACAAGGAAGCTTTGTTGTTCGAGACGGTCTCGCATACGTCACTGACATGACATCCCGTTGGTTCGCACGGGCCTTCGTGGCCCTCGCCATGCTGGTCATGGCGGGGGTCGCTCCTTTATGGGCCCAGGTTCAGCCACAGGCCCGCGAGGTGATGATCGATAGCATCGTCGTTCGTGGGAACGACCGCTATCCAGCGGCTCAAATCATCCGACTGGCCCAGGTTCGCGTCGGTCAGGTGGTGAACGGGACGGACGTCCAGCAGGCTATCCGGCGCATGTTCGCAACTGGAAACTTGGCTGACATCAGAATCAGCGTATCTCGGGACACTCCGGCCATCTTCTATATCGATGTCGTGGAGCGGCCCATCATCTACGAGTACGCCTTCGATGGCCTCGAACACGTGGGTGATGGGACCGTACGCGACACGGTCGGCCTGTTCAGCGGCTCGGCGTTGGACCCGGCGGACGTGGTAGCCACAAGAACCATTATCCGCAAGCTGCTGGCGAACGAGGGATTTCCACAGGCTGAGGTGGACACCGCTCTGACGCGCGAGCCCGGTGGGCTCGACCAGTACAAACTCACCTTCCTTGTTAGAGAAGGCCCTCGGCTCGCACTCGCACGGGTGACGTTCCGGGGTAACGAGTTCATTCCGGCGGATGAACTCCGGAGCATTATGGCCACCTCGGAAGAGGGTTTCTTCTGGTTCCGGCCAGGCGAATTGCACCGAGACGAGTATCGAAGGGATCTCGCAAGCCGACTCCCCGCTTACTACGGCTCCAGGGGATTCATCGACATGCAGGTTCTCAGCGACACAGTCGTCGTGGACACAGTGACGGCTAAGGGGCGCATCGAGATCCTCATTGACGAAGGACCGCAGTACCGTCTGGCGGAGCTGCAGATCGAAGGGAACACGCGGTTTGCGAGTGCTGAGCTAACCAATTTCTTCCCGACTTCGCGAAACGGACTTCTGGAGCCGGAGATAGTAGCGGCCATGGGTCTGCCGGTGTTTGACCAGACGGGATTCGAGGACGCGACCCGAAGCATTGGAGATCTGTACCGCGATGCCGGATATCTGGGCGCCCGTGTCATACCCAACATCGACCGCCGCCCGCCCGCTAGCGAGGGAGAGCCTCACACGGTGGTCGTCCGCTGGCTCCTGGATGAGGGACAGCCCGCCTATGTCCGTCAGGTGGACATCGTAGGCAACGACTACACGCACGACAGGATCATCAGACGAGTTCTGCTCACGTTCCCGGGAGATATCTATTCCCAGGAGCTGCTCATTCAGAGCCTGCGTAACATCCAGAGTCTGAGTTTCTTCGAGACTCTTCCGCCCGACTCGGCGATTCAAATCCTCCCGCGTGAGGACGGAGATATCGACCTCGTGTACAGGGTTCGGGAGAAGCAGACGGGCAACATCAATTTCGGAATGTCCGCCACCCCGGCTAGCGGATTCGCCGGCTTCATCGGGTACGACCAGCCGAATCTGTTCGGACAGGGCAAGAACGGGCATTTCCGCTGGCTGTTCGGAAGCCGCCAGACGGACATCGAGATTACATACTCAGACCCGGAAATCCTGGGATCCAACAAGTCTTTGACGATCGGCCTGCAGAACGCACGGGACCGTCTGCAGAACTTTCAGCTTGCGGCGCGCCGTCAGACGGGGGCGTTCGCTGAAGTCGGAATGCCCCTGTTCGGGCTTCGCTCGACCCGCTTTCTGGTTGGCTACTCGATCTTTCGAGATGACACGGATTTGGACGCGTTCGGTGTCGATCCCGATAATCGCGGGCTCATAAACGTAGGCACCCGGAGCACCGCCAGCCTCCGAGTGGTGCGGGATACACGCTCGGGTGGCATATTCCCGACCGCTGGAAACCGGAATTCGCTTTCCGCGCGCTTTACGGGCGGACCTTTGGGCGGGGATGGCGAGTACGGGAAGTATGAATTCCAGAGCGAGTGGTTCCTGCCGGTCGGTGAGATCGGGGGAGGGCCGGGGAGTGTTCCGATCGACCTCACCTTCGGCCTGTCGTTCAGGGGCGGATTGGTGGTAGGTGACAATCCGTTCTTCCTGGAGCGCTTCTTCATGGGCGGAACGCAGGTCGGGATCCGGCTGCGGGGCTACGACGACGCGACGATCACCCCGGCAGGGCATCGACCTGATGGCACGCCGGAATTCAGCAGCCTGGACCGGGTGGGCGAAGCCTTTTTCTCGACCACTGCGCAGTTCGGGGTCAAGTTGACGGACAATATCTACACGAACGCGTTCATCGACGCCGGAAACGTGTGGGAACGGTCCGTGGAGTTCAATCCGAACGATCTGCTGGTTGGGGCCGGCCTGGGAGCCAGCCTGATTACGCCATTCGGGCCGATCGGGCTAGATTATGCGTACGGTTTCGACCGTCGTGATATATTTGGCCGGCCCGATCCGGGCTGGAAGCTGCATTTTCGGTTCGGCACAGTATTCTAGTATTTTGAGGTCCGGCTATTGGAGCCTTCGCAGCATGGGCCTTGCCGTAGTTTCTTTCGATACCACAACTAGTTCAGGAGTAAGTAGATGTCTTTACAGTCCAGGATCGTAATCGCCGGTGCAGGCCTGTTTCTGAGCATGATCAGTCCGCTGGCCGCGCAGAATACTTTGCCCCCAGTCGGAACGGCCGTGGTATACATCAACTCGGTGGAAGTAATGCAAGACGCTCCGGGCTCCGCAGAAGCGCAGCAGACGTTCCAGTCGGAGTTCGATGCTGGCCAGTCGGAGCTTCAGGTCCAGGCAGTGGCTATCGACTCGCTGCTCAAAGAGTACCAGGCGACGGAGGTCATTCTGACTCCTGAGGCCAAGGCCCAGAAGCAGCAGACGATTCGGGAGCGGCAGGCGGCACTGCAGACTCGGCGAGCAGAGCTGAACACAGAACTTGGCCAGCGCCAGCAGGAGCTACTCCAGCCGATCCTGGACCGGGCCAGTAATGTGATCGAGGCAATTCGTATTGAGCGGCAGTATGGAGTGATCTTCGACTTCTCATCGGAAGCGGTGATCACGGCCGACCCGAGCCTGAACCTGACCGCGGAGGTTGTTTCGAGGCTCAAGAACCAGGCCGAATAGACCAACCGGGCGGCGCGGCGCATGGCTGACATCAGGGATATCCTCGGACACCTTCCGCACAGGTATCCTTTCTTGCTCGTAGACCGAGTTCTCGAGCTGGAGCCAGGCCAACGAGTGGTGGCTCTCAAGAACGTCACGATCAACGAGCCGTTCTTTCCGGGCCACTTCCCGGGCCACCCCATCATGCCCGGCGTACTGATCGTCGAGGCGCTGGCCCAGGCCGGTGGCCTGATGCTGATGGAGGAGCTTGAGGATCCGGCATCCAAGGTCGTGTACTTCATGTCATTGAATGACGTGAAGTTCAGGAGGCCGGTCACGCCCGGCGATCAGCTTGTTCTGGAGGTGGAGATGCTTCAATCTCGGCGGAATACGCGTAAGATGCGCGGAGTGGCCAGGGTGGACGGCCAGGTCGCCACCGAGGCCACAATGATGGCCCAGATCGTGGATCGCTGAGGCGAGCGGCCGATGTCACTGGTGAGCGTCCGCGAAGAACGAAAGCGGCTGGGACACGGCCGTAAGCGTGGGCCAAAAACCCTGACGATGGCGCTCGTCCTGGTGATAGTAGTTCTCCTCATTCTGTACCTCGACCGCATCAGCTAGCCTGGCTGCCATGCGTAGCCTCGACACCGATGTACTCATAGTCGGCAGCGGCATCGCCGGTCTCGCCTTCGCCCTGAAGGCCTCCGAGTACGCGGACGTGCTGCTGGCTACCAAGAAGACCCGGGCGGATTCCAACACCAACTACGCGCAGGGAGGGGTCGCAGCGGTTACCGACCCCTCTGATTCCACCACCCTACACGCACGTGACACTCTCCTCGCAGGAGCCGGACTCTGTCACCGGAGGACCGTCGACGAACTCGTGCGCGAAGGGCCGCCACGAGTTCAGGAGTTGTTGGATTGGGGGGTCCGGTTCAGTGAGGAATCGGGCCAGCTGTCTCTAGGCAGAGAGGCAGGGCATAGCCGGCGCAGGATTCTGCACGCCAAAGACCTCACTGGCAGAGAGATCGAGCGAGCGCTGCTGGCGGCTGTCGAGCGAGGTGAGCGAATCCGCATCCTGGAAGACCATCTGGTATGGAGGCTGCTGACAGGCGTGGATCCGGTCACGCACGGCGTACGGTGCACCGGAGCTCTGATTCTGGACGTCGAGCGGGGTGCGTGGATTCAGGTTCAGGCAAGGGCCGTTCTGCTGGCTTCCGGCGGCTCCTGCTATCTCTATCAGCACACAACCAATCCAGATATCGCCACCGGTGACGGGGTAGCTCTCGGGTATGAAGTCGGCGCGGCCGTCGCCAACCTGGAGTTCGTGCAGTTTCACCCCACCGCCTTATATCCGGCGGGTGAACGCGCCCACCTGATTTCAGAGACAGTTCGGGGAGAGGGCGCGGTCCTCCGGCGAAGCGATGGCGAGGCCTTCATGGCCGACTACCATCCCTTCGGATCTCTGGCGCCCCGCGACATCGTGGCCCGGGCTATCGACGCGGAAATGCAGGGTAGCGGTGACCCGCACGTGTGGCTGGACTGCTCTGATATAGCACCCGACAAGTTTCAGAATCGGTTTCCGCATATCCTCGAGGTGTGTGAGAAGGCGGGCCTAGCTCCTCCGCTAGAATCCATTCCTGTCGTGCCAGCGGCTCACTATCAGTGCGGGGGCCTACTCGCGGACTGGGATGGCAGAACGACTCTACCGGGCCTGTTCGCCGCCGGTGAGGTGGCCTGTACCGGCATCCACGGCGCCAACCGGCTGGCCTCCAACTCCCTGTTGGAAGCGGTCGTCTTCTCTCACCGGGCTGCCATACGGCTGGCCGGCGAGCTTCCAAAACTGGAGATGCTGGACGCCGTGGCTCGCGAGCCGGATCTTTCCCGGGACGGCCTCGATCCCGAAGACGTCGTGGCTCGAATTCGTACGCTGATGTGGGAGAAAGTAGGTATCGTTCGCTCAGATGTCCGGCTCGGGGAAGCGAGGGCCATGCTCGACGAGTTGTCCAAGCAGCCGGTGGCACGCGATGGAACGGGAGAGGGCGCCATGCGTTCGCGGCAGGCAGAGTTCATGCGTGAGGTGGCCACACTTATCGTACGCTGTGCGCAGCGGCGTAGAGAGAGCCGCGGCCTGCACTTCACGGAGACCTACCCCCACCGTGACAATGAAAGCTACCTGCGAGATACGGTTCTGGCGCGATGAAAATCACGATCATGGCGGTCACAGCCGGACGAAGTTCCGCGTACTCCTCCTTGTTCGCGGAGTACGAAGATCGGATACAGCACTATTTCGGCCTATCAGTCGTAGAAGTGCCTCCGGCCCGGGGCGGAGCTGCTTCGCCCGAAGACGCCAGAAAAGTTGAAGGCGAGGTACTCCGCGACGGATTCCCAGGAACAACGAAGTGTTCGCCGTGAGCCGGAAAGGGAAGGGGTTGAGTTCGACCGGCCTCGCTCAGCACCTTCGGAAGCTGTCCACTTCGGCCAGGTCGGGTGTCACGTTTCTGATTGGGGGCGCCAACGGCCTTACCGACGAAGTGCTGGCTGGAGCCCACAGAACGCTGAGCCTGTCACCGATGACACTGCCACATGAAATGGCGCGCTTGCTCCTCACCGAACAGGTGTACCGTGCCGGCACCATTTTGCGGGGCGAACCCTATCACAAGGGAAGTGGATGACGGACTCCGCAGTCGAATGGTTCCAGGGCTGGTTCGGAGAGCGGTACCTGGAGCTGTATCCGCACCGGAATGAAGAGGAAGCCCGGCGGGGAGTACAGACTCTGCTCAAGCTTGCTGAGCTGACAAGCGGGGCCAGGGTCCTCGACCTGGCGTGCGGCGCGGGCCGGCATCTTCGCCCGCTTGAGCAGGCGGGTCACGCGGCCTTTGGCCTGGACCTGTCGTGGCCTCTCCTCGCGGAGGCTCGTGTTCGGCAGCCGAAAGCACGACTGGTTCGCGGTGACATGCGCTGGCTCCCGTTCCGGTCGGGAGCTTTTGAGGCGGTCACCAGCTTCTTTACCTCCTTCGGCTATTTCGCTACGCCAGAAGAGGACCGACTCGTTGCAGGCGAGATCCGGCGCTTGCTTCGGCCGGGAGGCGTATTCGTACTCGATTTTCTCAACGCAGGCCGGGTGGCCGCTGAGCTCGTTCCACATGACGTTCAGACCGTTGGCGGCGCCACCATCACGCAGCGCCGCACGATCGAGAACGGCATAGTCATCAAGCGAATCGTCGTGGAAAGACAAGGGGCCCGGGAAGAGTTCGAGGAACGGGTTCGGTTGTATGGGCGTGATGCCCTCGAGGGCCTGCTCGAGCGTTCCGGGCTTCGCACCGACCGCGCACTCGGCGACTACACGGGCGAAGCCTTCGCGGCCGATTCTCCGCGCCTCATACTATTCGGGCACGCCGCATGAACGCCTCGGCATCGGTCGCCGAATCCGGCGACTTTCCCCGACTGGAGGGGATATTCCCGGGCGCGCCTGATAGCCTCGCCGCAGTCTACGCGGAGGGGCATTTTGCCGTCAGTAGCCTGTTCCCGGGGCAAGACTCGTGGCAGACCCGATCCTGGACTGAGCCCGCGCGTCTGCCAGTGGAGGGCCTCGGCGCTCCATCACCAAGCGCTCGATCGAAGCTGGAAGCGATTCTGCGTGGAGAGGGTTTTCTGGTGAGTACGGGGCAGCAGCCCGCTCTGTTCGGCGGCCCGCTCTATGTCGTTCACAAGGCGCTGACCGCGATCGAGGCGGCCCGGCGCCTCGAGGCCAAGAGCGGGGTAAAGTGCATGGCTCTGTTCTGGATCACTTCCGACGATCACCACTGGGCGGAAGTGGCACACACACGCCTGATCGACACCTCTGGAAACCTACAGGAGTTTGGCCTGGCCCCGACGAAGGCACGGGAGGGCACCTCAGTCGGTCCCTCGGTTCTGCCTCAGGACATCGAGCCAGAGCTGGCCCGATTCATCGCCAGTCTTCCAGACTCTGAGTTTCGTCCCGAAATACAGCGCGTACTCAGCGAAGCCTACAGGCCGGGCCGAACCTACTCAGAAGCCTTCGCTGACGTGCTCGCCGCCTTGCTCCCGGACAAGGGCTGGGCCTGGGTCGATTCCGCCAATCCGGCCGTGCGGCAAGCAGCGGTTCCGTTGTTGCGCTGGGCCCTCAAGTCCAGGAATGCGGCGGAGACAGCGTTTCGGGAGGGGACAGAAGGAGTCGAAACCCTCGGCTTCGTACCTCAGATGACGTTTCTCCCAAGTTCTACCCAGCTGTTCTGGGAGGTGGATGGCAAGCGTACCCGTCTCTACGCGGGCGAGGAAGAGGGCACCTTGCGGCTCGGCCGAGGAGGGGACCCCGTAACGGAGTCGGACGTACTCGGAGCCCTCGAGGCGCATCCCGAAGCCTTTTCCCCCACGGCTTCGATGCGGCCGGTCCTGGAGTCGTGGCTGCTCCCGGTGGGCGCCACCGTTCTCGGCCCGAGCGAGATCGGCTACTGGGCCCAGCTCGGCTCGCTGTTCCAGGCCGCCGAGGTCACGATGCCAGCCGTAGTAAGCCGGTTCGGCTGGAGAGTCGTGGAGAAACGGATCGCCCGGATTCTGGATCGCCTTGGGATGTCGCCAGAGACTCTGGCTCATCCTGAAGCCTTGGCCAGCACTCTGGTCCACGATTCCGTTCCCGCGAGCACGTGCCGGTCCCTTCAGAAGCTACGCGATGACATTGAGGCAGGATTCCGGCATCTCGCATCCTCCATCGAGGCCGATCTTCCCGGACTCAAGGCCTCGTCCGGGAAGGCGCACAAGGCCGTGGCGGGCGCGCTCAACGACCTGGAGCGAGCCATCGAGTCACGCACCCGGGAACAACATTCAACTCAAGTGAATCAAATCGTCAGGGCTGCGCTCTATCTGTATCCGGACGGTGTCCCCCAGGAGCGGGTCCTGAGTCCATTTTACTTCGTGGCGCGTTATGGGCGGAGCTACCTGGAGACGCTCACTAGGGCGGGCGAAGGCCGCGAAATCCCTCTATCGGCCGACGTTGCTGGGTCTGGAGGGCCGGGGTAGCTTACGATTGCGCAGCCCGTCGGCTGGCGTTCGAGGCTTCTCTAACCTTCGAGGTGTACTGCGTTGGCTTGGGCAGCGATCGTGTTGGTCCTGGTTTTGATGATCCCGATTCTGGCGATCGTGCTGGATTCGGAGATCGGCGGTGCGTTTGCGCGTCGCATCTCCAGAGGATCCTCTGAAGATGCCCGCCTGCTGACGGGCCGAATCGAGGAGCTGGAGACCGAGGTCCGTTATCTGAGTGAGACTCTCGGCAGCCTACAGGATGAGACCCGGTTCGTGCGCTCTCTGATCGAAAAGCCGAAGGAGGAGCCCGAAGCTGAGCTGGGTCCGGTTGACTGAATCCGACCGCCGCCAGCGTGCCGGGGCCACCGCTGTGGGATCCGGCATTCTGCTCAGCAGAATTACCGGACTCCTTCGTGACGTGACGTTTGCCGCTTTCCTCGGGACGGGCCTTCTAGCTGACGCTTACTGGGCCGCGCTCCGCATCCCGAACATCATTCGAAACTTGCTGGGCGAGGGAACCCTGTCGGCCTCGTTCGTTCCCGTGTACAGCGACCTGCTCGCCCACCCGGAAAAGAGTAGTACCAGCCCGTCACGCTTGGCCCAGTCAGTTCTGGCCGCGGTGCTCTCGCTGGCTCTGCTCCTCAGCGGCGCCGGAATCATCGCGGCACCGTGGCTCACTCGGCTCGTAGCGCCTGGATTCGATCCCGTCGCCACCGAGCTTACCACCTCCCTGGTTCGCATTCTGTTTCCCATGGCCGGCGTGTTCATCGTGGGGGGCTGGTGTCTGGGCATACTCAACAGCCACCGCCGCTTTTTTCTCCCCTATGTGGCCCCGGTGGCCTGGAATATGTGTCAGATCATCGGGCTCCTGCTGGCCTGGCGCCTGGGAGCCGAATCTCTGGTGCACGTCCTGGCCTGGTCGGCTCTGGCCGGAGCCCTGGTACAGGTCACCGTTCAATTGCCAGCCACGCGCCGGCTGGCTGGCACGATACGCCCCAGCTGGCGGACAGTCCCGGCGGAGACGACCCGTGTTCTGCGAAACGCGCTGCCTGTAGTGTCGAGCCAGGGGATCTATCAGATATCCAGTCTTGTCGAGGTGACGGTGGCCAGCATCGTGGGACTGGGTGCCGTCTCGGCGCTGGGCTATTCTCAGCGGCTCATGTACCTCCCGATCAGCCTGTTTGGAGTTTCGATCGCGGTCGCGGCGCTGCCGGAAATGTCGAGAGAGACGCGGACGGAGGCGGTGCGGGCCAGGATCGTGAACGGATTCTTCCAGATTCTCTTTTTCGTTCTCCCGGCGGCCGTCGTATTCATTCTGTTTGGAGATCTCGTGGTTCGGGTTCTTCTCCAACGGGGAGCCTTCGGGAACGAGAGCACAGCGATCGTGAGCATCGTCCTGCTCGTATATGGCGTCGGCCTGGTGGCATCCAGCTCAAACAAGCTCTTTGCGAGCGGTTTCCACGCTCTGCAGGACACGGCGACCCCGATGCGCGTGGCTATGGTGGCTGTATCTAGCGGAATCGTGGTCAGCGTGGGCTCGGCCATGGCCATGAAATCGGCTGGATACGGAGCCATGAGCGCGGCGGGAATCGCGCTCGGCGGGGTCTTCGGGGCGTGGCTAAACCTGACGCTCCTGTGGCACAAGTTAGGGCACCAACTCGGAGGACTGCTCGACCCGGCGGCGCGGACCGGATTGATCAGGTTGAGTGCGGGTTGCCTCGCGGCGGCGGCGGTCGCCTGGCCCGTGCGCATGTGGCTCGAAGCCATGGTGGGAGTGTCTGGCAGCATGCCGGCCGCCGTCGTGCTGACAGGCGCTCTGGTGGCCGGCGCCGTACCCTATCTACTGATCGTGCGCCGCCCACCCAAACCCGTCATGGATAGCGGAGACTTGGAATGACGACAGAGGGGGCAGGGGAGACCCGGGAGGCACAACTTGCGGACCTACCGGCTCAGCCCGGCGTCTATTTATTTCGAGACGAAGCGGGCGAGATCCTGTACGTGGGGAAGGCCAAGTCGCTGCGGCCTCGAGTCCGTAGCTATTTCCGCCGCAAAGTCGGTGAAGGGCTCAAGGCCTCGGAGCTGCGGAGGCGAACGGCGGACATTGAGACCTTTGTGGTCAAGTCTGACGCGGATGCTCTTCTGCTCGAGTCCAGCCTGATCAAGGAATACCTGCCGCGATTCAACATTCAGCTTCGGGACGACAAGAGTTACCCATACATCAAGGTCACAGTCGGAGAAGCTTTTCCGCGGGTGCTGGTCACGCGGCGGCTCCGTCAGGACGGCGCACGCTACTTCGGACCGTACACTGATGTTGGCTCGATGAGGCGAGCGCTCCGGCTCCTGAAGCGGACGTTCAAGATACGCAGCTGCGATTACGACCTACCGGCCTCGGCTCCCCAACGTCCCTGCCTCGACTACCACATTCACCGGTGCAAAGCTCCGTGCGTGGGGTGGCAGAGTCGCGAGGAATACGGCCGGATGACCGATGAGGTGCTGCAGGTTCTATCCGGCCACACAGGAGCGCTACAGAAGTCGGTGCGCACCCGGATGGAGTCAGCAGCGAAGAGTCTTGAGTTCGAGACAGCAGCGGAGTTGCGCGACGTTCTCCGCGGGCTGGACGTTCTTTCGCGCCGGCAACTGACCGTGGACTTCAAAGGGGGAGACAGGGATGTGGTTGGAGTCGTGCGGCGCGGTGACGTAGCCAGCGCCGTCCTGCTCAGGGTTCGGGAGGGCCGCCTTCTGGGCCGCATCGTGCACCACCTCCGAGTGCCCACTGAGGAAACGGACGACGCCCTGGTCGCGGCGGCCACCAAGGCCCTCACGCTTCAACTGGAGGAGCTCCCGCCCGAGATTCTTGTTCCCACAGACTTCGCTGATCGATCCGTCATGCAAGACCTGTTGGCTGCGCGCCGAGGGCGGAAGCTGGAAATCCGAGTGCCCCTGCGGGGTAAGAAGCGCGAATTGGTTGCCCTGGCCACTAGCAACGCCGAGCGCGCTCTCGATCAGGCACCTGCCGTCGGTGAGGCCGGCTCACGAGGCGCGGAACACGGAGTTGCTGATGGCCCGCCAAGGGCGGCTGTACAGCTCGCGGAAGCGCTGGGCCTGGCTGATCCGCCACGGGATCTGGTTTGCTTCGACATCTCGACGCTGGGTGGAGGCGATTCGGTTGGATCCCTAGTGTGGCTCAGCGATGGCCGCGCACTGAAGGAGCGGTACCGGCGGTTTCGGATCAGGGAAGCCAGCCGCGGGACCCCGGACGACTATGCCATGATGCAGGAAGTCGTTCGCCGATACTTCCTGCGCCTGGTGCGGGAAGACAGACCCATGCCTGATCTTGTTGTGGTGGACGGCGGAAAGGGGCAGCTGTCCGCCGCGCTGCACGCTATGGAAGCTGCCGGAGTCTCCGACCTCCGGGCTATCGCCCTGGCGAAGCGTGAGGAGGAAATCTTCGTCCCCGGCAGAGCAGAATCGGTGCTACTACCACGAACGCATGAGGGGCTGAAGTGGCTACAGCGCGCCCGGGATGAGGCCCACCGATTTGCTGTCGGGTATAATCGCCGGCTACGCCGGGAAAGAACGCTCCGCTCCCGGCTGAGTGAGATACCCGGGGTCGGCCGCTCCCGCGAGCAGGAACTCCTGCGTAGGTTCGGCAGCGTGCGCGCCATCGAGAAGCTCACCGCGGCTCAAATCGCGGAAACGCCTGGTATCGGGCCAGCGACGGCGCGGCGCATCTCCGAGTCTCTGTCCAGTGCCGCGGGAGTGTGACGGGTGCTCGGATGGAGTGGGCCTCTGGGCCCGGGCCTATGCTCCGAATGTCGTCACGCCCGGAGAATCGAGACGAACAGGGGATCCGTATTCATTCTTTGCCTGCTGTCACATGCCAACCCGGCGTTCGCCCGGTACCCCAACCTTCCCGTGCTCGCATGCCGCGGCCACGAGAAGGTGACTCCATACCCGAAGAACTCTGAAACGGAATGAGCGTACGAACTCGGTTTGCTCCGAGCCCGACGGGAAAGCTCCATCTCGGCAATGCGCGAACGGCCGCCCTCAACTGGCTCGTAGCTCGGCACAGTGACGGAGAGTTCGTGCTGCGCTTTGAGGACACTGACACGGATCGGAACGTTGACGAAGCCGAAGCCGGTATCCTGACTGACCTGGACTGGCTCGGCCTGGACCGGGACGAAGGACCGGTTGCCGGCGGATCATACGGCCCTTACCGACAGAGTGACCGACTCGGCCTCTATGCCGACGCGGCCGACAAGCTGCTAGCCGACGGCCGGGCTTATCGGTGCTACTGCACGGCTGAGGAACTCGAGGAGCGGCGGCGAACTGGGCGCTTAGAGGGTCTTGCGGCGGGATACGACGGCCGGTGCCGTGCGCTCTCGGCCGCAGAGGAAAACGCGTTTCGCCGCGATGGCCGAATTCCATCCATCCGCTTTCGTGTTGAGGACGAAGACATCCGGTTCGACGATCTTGTCAAAGGTGCCGTTTCGTTTCGTGGGTCCGACTTCGGCGACTTCGTAATCTCTCGCCCCGACGGTCTCCCTACCTACAACTTTGCCGTGGTCGTGGACGACTCCCACATGCGGATCTCGCATGTGATTCGCGCCGTCGGACACCTGGCCAATACGCCGAAGCAGATTCTTCTCTACCAGGCTCTCGGCGCGAATGCACCCTTGTTCGCACACATTCCCACGGTTCTCGGCCCAGATGGCGGCAAGCTCTCCAAGCGCGCGGGTGCCAGGCCTGTGGCGGAGTACCGCGAAGAAGGCTATTCGCCGGATGGCGTGCTTAACTACCTGTCCCTCCTCTCGTGGTCGAGTCCGAGTGGAGACGAAATCTTGTCTCGCGAGCGTCTCATCGCAGAGATGGATCTGGAGCGCACCGGGGTTGCCGATCCCACCCTGGATCCTGCAAAACTGCGCTGGATGTCGGGGCAGCACCTGCGAGCTCTGGCGCCCGAAGAGCTTGCCTATCGGATGGCTGAGTCCGGAGTCGCGCGAAGACTCAACCTGTCGCGCGAGGATTTGACGCGTGCGGCAGAGATGCTGGCCGATCGCATAACGACTCTCAGCGAGGCGGACGACGAGCTGGCCGACCTCTTTTCTGAGCCCGACGCCCTCCCTAGCGCGGGGATCGAGACTGACAGATCGTCGGGCGATACCGGTGCCGAAGTTTGCCGCCGTACCGCTGGTGCGTGGGCGCAGCAGGAAGATTGGTCCGCGGCCTCCCTGAAGGCCGATATCATGTCGGTAGGTCAGCAAGTCTCAGAAAAAGGAAAAGGCTTGTTTCAGCCACTTCGCCTTGCGCTGATCGGTGCGGCACACGGACCGGACGTGGCAGATCTGGCGTACGTGCTGGGCCGCGAACGCTGCCTTCAGCGGCTCCAACAGCGCTCCTGACCCAGTGGGCCGAAACTTCCGAGCTTGCATTCGGGTAGCATGCCGTGGCACCATTACCCATCATGCCGGCTGGCTGTCGGTTGACCAAGCCGCAGTGTGGCTTAGTCAAAGACTTCTAATACAAGGATGTACAGCGTTATGACGAGAAAGCATCTCAACCATGTCACGGTCGCTGCGACCGTATTCAGCTTCCTGGGACTCCCGGCGGTCGGCCTGGCACAGGAGTGCGGTGAGGGCGGCAACCGGCACACGCGCGCGGCCGACATCGAACTCTCCTGGTCCAAGCGGAGGGATGACCCGCAGGACAGGCGGACGCGCTATACCCGCGCTCTGGAGAAACTGGAAGTGGCCTTCGAGGACAGTCCGGGCGAATCCCGGGCGTATCTGCTCGCCGGCGAGGCCTATCTCGGCCTGAGGGATTTTGTCGGCGCGGACAGCATGCTGACCAAGCTGGTCGGGCTCAACGGCGCCTGTGAGGACATGGCGCAGGAGATGCGCTTCCGCGCCTGGGCAACCCTCTACAATCGCGGGATCACACAGCTTTCGGGCGGCGCGCAGGACACGGCGCTGGCTGCCTTCGAGACCGCGAACCTCATTTACGAGGATGTCCGCTCTCTGAACAACGCGGCGTCGATTTATCAGAGCAAGGGCGAGAACGTCCGCGCCGCAGACCTGTATCGCAGAGCGCTGGACACGGGCAGCGACGATGCTGAGATGGTCAAGGTGGCCACCATCAACCTGGCCGAACTTCTTCGAGCAGAGGGCCGAACAGAAGAGGCGCTTGAGATGTATGCCACGTATTCGGCCGACCATCCTGAAGACGTTATCGGCCGCCTCAACTATGCGATCGCACTGTTGAACGATCAGCATACCGAAGCGGCGCAGACCATCTTCGGCGAGCTGCTCGACCGGGAGGACCTGACCTTCCGCCAATGGAGCCAGGTGGGTATCGGATTCTACCGGGCCGACAACTACACCGAGGCAGCCACGGCGTTCCGTAAGGCGCACGAAATGCGTCCTCTGAGCAAGGAAGTGACGGAGAACCTGGCCAACTCGCTGTATCAATTGAGCGATTTCGAGGGTCTTTCCCCGATCGCCAAGGACCTGACCGAGATGTACCCGTACGAGGCACGTAACTACAATCTCCTGGCTAACGCACACCGTGAGTTGGGAGATCCCGAAGCTGCGCTGGCGGTGCTTCAGCGCCGGGACGGGCTGGCGTTCGAATTTCTCACCGCGCAGCTCGTGACGCAGGGCGAGAACACCTATGTAGTGGAGGGCCAGGTGATGAATCGGTCGGCCGAGGCCAGCACGCAGGTGAGCGTTCCGATCGAGCTGCTGGACGAGAACGGCGAGGTCGTGGCGTCTGAAACTCTGTTGCTGGAGTTGCCGGCCGCAGGCGAAACCTCTGCCTTCCAGGTACAACTCGAGGTGGAAGACGAGGTCGCCGGATTCAAGTACGCGATGGCCGAGTAGGGCCGAAAACAAGAACCCCAGCGATAGGTCGAACGCGGCGGTTCGAGGCGGGCACGGGGACCTTCGGGTAGCCGTGCTCGCGTTTTGCGCCCACCTTATGTCCATGCATATATCCCGCGCTAGCGAGAGACTGGAGCTGTGATTCGCCTGGCCTCGGTCCTCCCGAATTCCATCGCGTCAGATCTGCCGTTAGATCCTGGGTCCTGGCTCCTTAGCATCAACGGAAAGCCGCTCCGGGACGCGCTAGACCTTCAGTTTCATGAGGCCGAGGATCGCCTGGAGCTGGAGGTACGTACGGCGGGCGGCGACCTGATCGTTTTCGAGATCCAGAAGGATGCCGGTGAGTCGCTCGGCGCCATTCCCGAGCCCGATAAGGTGCGGCGCTGCACCAACGCGTGTGCGTTCTGTTTCGTAAAGGGGAATCCGCAAACCAACAAACTTCGGGCGCCTCTGTATATCAAGGACGACGACTACCGTCTCTCGTTCATGTTCGGGCACTACGTCACACTTACGAACCTGAGGGAGGAAGACTGGGAGCGGATCTCGGAGCAGCGGCTGACTCCTCTGTACGTAAGCGTCCACGCGACGGATGGAGATACGCGGCTCAAGATGCTCAGGAATCCGCGCTCGGCGAACATCAACGAGCACCTGGATCGTCTCGCGGCGGCCGGGATCCAGGCACATGCGCAGGTCGTTCTGTGCTCGGGCTTGAACGACGGACCGATCCTTGAACAAACGATCGATAGCCTATACCAGCGCGGAGACTCGATTCCGTCTCTGTCCATAGTGCCAGTGGGACTGACGGCATTCAATGAGGGCCGCGGGATCCGCACTCTCACGAGAGAAGAAAGCCGGGAGGCGATCGATCTCATCGACAGGGTCCGCACGAGGGCCCAGGCCGAGAGGGGCAGGGGATGGTGCTTTGCGGCCGACGAGCTCTTCCTGCAGGCCGGACTCGGTGTTCCGGGCGAATCGTACTTCGACGATCCGGATATCGTCGGGAACGGTGTGGGAGCGATGTCGCAGCTGGCGGGTCGTATCCGATCCGACATCGGTCAGGTACCCTCACTGTCCGGACAGCGGATCGTCCTGCTGACGGGTACGTCTATGGCGCCGATGCTGGGAGATCTAGCTTCCGAGCTGGAAGTCGCCACCGGGGCCGAAACGATTCAAGTGGAGCCGGTGAGAAACACGATGTACGGTCCGATGGTCACCACCGCCGGCCTGCTACCCGGAAGCGACTACCGGGACGCGATGAAGGCATACGAACAGTTCGACCAAGCCATTTTCAGCCGGACAGCCCTGAATGATAAGCAGGTGTTCCTCGACGACATGTCGTTATCGGAACTTCAGTCGAACTACCCCTCAGTGCAGATATGCCCCTCAGAGCACGTGACAGACGTACTGATCCCGGCGTAGCGCTCTCGACGGTCGCGATCGTAGGGCGACCCAACGTGGGGAAGTCGACCCTGTTCAATCGAATCGTTGGTCAGCGGATCGCGATCGTGGCGGCGCGCCCTGGCGTGACGCGGGACCGCCAGTTCGCCGAAGCCGACTGGAACGGGCGCAGCTTCCTGCTCGCCGACACGGGCGGTGTGCTGGACGTCCCGGAGGACAGGCTGGACCGCAGGATTCGTGAACAGGTGGTCACAGCCATCGATGCGGCCGACGTGATCCTGTTCGTAGTCGATGGCCGGGACGGGCTCACACCCGTTGACGAGCACATCTCAGATCTACTACGCCGCTCTGGACGGGAGATCGTGGTTGCGGTCAACAAGCTGGACGAACCGGCTACGGCTGTCGCTCAGCACGACTTCCATGCGCTGGGACTGGGCGAGCCCCATCCCGTGTCCGCGCTGAGCGGAAAGGGCAGTGGCGATCTACTGGACGCGGTCCTGGACAAGCTGCCGGAGCCGGTGGAGGGAATGGCGGACGACGTTTCCATGCGCCTGGCTGTGATCGGAAAACCCAACGTAGGGAAGTCTAGCTTCGTGAACCGATTACTTGGCGAAGATAGAGTGCTGGTGGACAGCGTGGCCGGTACTACACGCGATGCTATCGACACCTACCTCGAGTATGAGGGAGAGCGAATCTGTATGATCGACACGGCAGGACTTCGCCGTCGGTCACGTGTCGAAGACGAGATTGAGTTTTACAGCCGGCTGCGGGCCGCTTCCGCGATACGGCGAGCTCAGGTCTGCATGCTCGTGGTGGACAGCCACGCAGGGGTCACGTCCCAAGACTTCCGTATCGGCCAAGAGGCATGGGATGAAGGGTGCGGCCTGATCCTGCTGGCAAACAAATGGGACCTGATCCCGGACCGCGGCCCGGACATCGTCGCTGAATTCGAACGAGAGCTGCGGGAGCGAGCAGAGTATTTGCGCTGGGTACCGATCGTTACGACGTCAGCGCTGACGGGCCAGCGAGTCCGAAAGCTTCTCGGCATGGCACAGGAAGTTCACGAGGAGCGCGGTAGACGAATCCAGACAGCAGACGTAAACCTGGTTCTCCAGAAATTAGTAGCGACGCACAATCCACCTCAGGGCAGCCGTGGGGAGGTGAAGCTGCTGTACGGGAGCCAGGTGTCCACGGCTCCCCCGGTCTTCATCATCTGGTGCAACAGGCCGAAAGATATCGCGGATTCGTATGTCCGGTACCTGGCCAACGGCTTCCGCCGTGAGTGGGGGTTCAGGGGAACCCCTATCCGGCTCCGGCTGAGAGAACGCAGCGGGAAATAGTGGAACACCCATGAAGATCGGACTTCTCGCCGCGCTGGCCTACCTGCTGGGATCGATTCCGACCAGCTACTTGATGGGCCGGCTGCGGGGCATGGATCTAAGGGAGCACGGCAGCGGCAACCTCGGGGGCACGAACGCCTATCGCGTGCTGGGTGCCGCGGCGGGATTGGTCGTAGTCCTGGTGGACATCGGGAAAGGCTTGTTTCCGGCGCTGGCTTTTCCCCTCTGGGACGGGGCCGCGATCCCCAGCCTCGCGATTCTCTATGGAGTCATGGCGATAACAGGCCACGTATGGTCGGTATTTGTTTCGTTCTCCGGCGGCAAAGGCGTGGCCACAGCGGCAGGGGTGATGATCGCCCTGGCTCCGCTCACCATGCTGGTGGCGCTCCTGGTCTGGCTGGGGATGCTCCTCACCACCGGAATCGTTTCGGCGGCTTCCATCACGGCGGCCACTGTCGTTCCGTTCGTCGCGTTCTTCACCGATGCCGGGGCGCCGACCGTTGGCTTCTGCGTCGCTCTGGCCTTGTTCGTCTGGTGGACCCACCGCGAGAATATGCTGCGCCTGTCTCGCGGCGAAGAGAAACGTATTCTGGGTAGGAGGCGCAGCAAGGCTAACCCTGGCCAGGAGGATGGATCGGCGTGACCAGTTTGATCGGGGTCCTTGGGGCGGGCAGCTGGGGAACCGCGTTGTCTCACATTCTGGCCTACAACGGCCACGACGTCGTGCTATGGTCGTACGAGGACGACGTGGCAGAGCAGATTAATCAGGAACGCACGAACGGGCGTTACCTGCCCGGCGTACAGCTGGCCGGCGGCCTGCGCGCCACGACGGACATGGCTGAGGCCATAGTTGAGTCTTCCGTTGTTCTCTCCGTCAGTCCCTCCCATGTCGTACGCCCCGTGACGAAGGCAGCGGCGGACTTGCTGGGCGCACACCGGCCGCTCGTCGTGAGCGCCAGCAAGGGCCTCGAGACCTCCACGGATCTCCGCATGAGCGAGGTGCTCAACCAGACGTTGGGCAGCCATATGGAGGCAGAGTGCGTGGTCTTGTCCGGCCCCAGTTTCGCCAAGGAGTTGGCCCGCCACCTGCCCACAGCGGTCACGCTGGCGTCCAGGAGCGAACAGAACGCGATTCGCGTGCGAGAGTTGTTTCAGAACGACCATTTTCGCCTGTACACCCAACGGGACGTGGTGGGCACAGAACTGGGTGGTTCTCTGAAGAATGTCATGGCTATCGCGGCGGGGATCAGCGACGGACTACAACTCGGCACCAATGCGCGGGCCGCACTCATGACCCGGGGCCTGGCGGAGATAGGCAGACTGGCGGCCAGGATGGGGGGCGAGGAAGCGACCCTGGCGGGCCTGGCCGGCACCGGCGACCTGATCCTGACGTGCACCGGCGACCTGAGCCGTAATCGCCAGGTCGGTCTAGCGGTTGGTGGAGGCCGAAAGCTGCAGGATGTTCTCGGAGATATGACGGAAGTGGCGGAGGGGGTTCGTACAGTGCAGGCAGCACGCGACCTGGCTCGGGGGCAAGGGGTGGAAATGCCGATTGTAGAGGCTGTATACTCCATCCTGTATGAGGACGTGGAACCCCGTGAGGCGCTGGCCAGTCTCATGTCGCGGACTCCGAAACCCGAACGCTGGAGCTGATAGGTGGAAGACCGTATCGCACCGAAGGAATACTATTCGATCGGTGAGGTGTGTGATCTGTTGGAGCTCAGGCCACACGTGCTCCGATACTGGGAAAGCCAATTCTCTGCACTTCGGCCGACAAAGAATCGAGCCGGCAACCGGGTGTACAAGCGAAAAGACATCAAGCTTGTTCACCTACTTCGCCACCTCCTGTACTCAGAGAAATACACCATTGCGGGGGCGCGGGTGAAGCTCGACCAGCTTCGCAAGGAAGGGAAACTGGCCCGGGCGGCCCGGGTCGCCTGGGATTCTGAAACCGTCCGCGACCTGCGGCGGGAAGCGGATCAGTTGGTAGACGTTCTTACGCCCTGATGTCGCCGCGCCCAAGGATTCTCTGTACAAACGACGACGGCGTTCACGCCCCCGGCCTCCGGCTCCTTGCGAAGGTGGCCCGGGCGATCGGCCACGTGGACATCGTGGCGCCAGACCGGCAGCAAAGCGCCGTAAGCCACTCCCTGACCCTGCACCGACCTCTACGTGCGACGCGTACCGGCGATGGCCAACACGTCATCGACGGCACCCCGACAGATTGTGTCCTCCTGGCTGTAAACCAGCTGCTGGAAACAGCGCCGGATTTCGTTTTCTCCGGGGTCAATCACGGTCCGAACATGGGCGAGGATGTCCTTTACTCGGGCACCGTCGCGGCAGCTATGGAGGGCACGATTTTCGGCATTCGGTCGGTGGCGGTGTCGTTCGCCAGCGCCAACGAACAGCACCTGGAGGGATACGCCGGAGTCCTGCAGGACCTGCTCGGCAACCTGGTCAGTCAGGACGACTTCCCGGCGGATACCTGCTTCAACATCAATCTTCCGGATCGACCTGCGGAAGACGTTCAGGGTGTGCAGGTCACGTCGCTTGGCAGGCGCGTCTACGCTGACTCGCTGACTCGCCGCGAAGATCCTGCGGGCAGGGACTATTTCTGGATCGGTGGCGGAGTGATGAGCTGGAGCGGGAACGATGACTCCGACTTCCAGGCTGTCGAGAACGCTTACGTTTCGGTAACTCCGTTGCATCTCGATCTCACCAATCACGGCCTGCTCCGCGAAGTCCGCTCCTGGAACCTGTAGTGACAGCAACCGACTACAGGCGAGATCGGCGCCGGCTCGTAGAGCACCTGAGATCAGGCGGAATTTCCGACCTGGCCGTTCTGCACGCGTTCGACGCTGTCCCACGGCACGTCTTCGTTCCGGAGGCGGTCAGGCACCGTGCGTATGAGAACGCCGCCCTTCCTCTGGGCAACGGGCAGACGATCTCCAGACCCGATGTTCATGCCCGGCATCTCAGCCTGGCGCAGCTCACCGGGAGCGAGCGAGTCCTGGAGGTGGGTACAGGGTCCGGGTTTCAAACAGCACTTCTGTCCAACCTGGCGCTCGAAGTCTATTCGATAGAGGTCGTGCCCGAGCTGGCGACGCGTGCGCAGACTGTCCTGGCTAGCCTGGACGTGAGCAACGTGAAATTTCGGACCGGCGACGGAAGCGTTGGGTGGCCCGAGGAATCTCCGTTCGATGTGATTCTGGTGGGCGCAGCCGGTCCGGTCATCTCCGATCTCCTGAAGCTGCAGCTGGCGCCAGAGGGGCGGATGATCGTCCCGGTGGGGCGGGGAGGTCAGCAAACGCTGTATCGCGTTCACCGTGGCCCTGACGGATTCAAAGCGGAAGAAGTGGACTTGGCGTACTTCGTACCTCTGGTAGGAGAAGAGGGCTGGTGACGTGGTTCAGGCGCCTGTATGACTGGGTTCTCGGATGGGCGGGCCGTCCAGGCGGCACCTGGGCTTTATTCGGCATCGCGGTTGCGGAGTCGTCGTTCTTTCCTATCCCTCCCGACACTCTTCTCATCCCGCTGGCGCTCGGCCGCCCGAAGCGGGCCCTGTGGTTCGCGCTTGTTTGCACGGCTGGCTCCGTAACCGGGGCCGTCATAGGCTATGCGATCGGAAGCCTTCTGTACGCCTCGGTGGGGCAGGCCATTATCGACTTCTACGGGGCGGTGGAACACTACGAGCGTCTGGGAGCATTGTATGACGAGAATCTGCTTCTAACGCTCGGGACGGCCGGCTTCACTCCCATCCCATTCAAGGTGTTCACGATCGCGGCGGGAGCTTTCGGCGTCTCCCTCCCGGCCTTTATTACCATTTCTACCATCAGCCGGGCGGGCCGCTTCTTCCTCGTGGCCGGACTCATACGGATGTTCGGAGACTCGATACGGAACTTCATAGAGAAGTACTTCAATCTTCTGACGATCGCGTTTCTAATTTTGCTGGTTGGCGGCTTCACGGTCGTATCCCTGTTCCTCGGCTGACGGCAGGCGCTAGCGTATTGCTCTGATTGACGGTCGCGCGGGTCGGAGCATAGCTTCTGCCTTCAAGGCGACGCAGATCCCTGATTATCTTTGGCTATAACTGTTGTAACCACAACACTATACGAGACTAAGATGGCGCGTTCCATAGCCCATGAGGCCCACAAACGGCCGGAGCTGAATACAGAAGACGCCGTGATGGAGAAGGCTGGCCGGTTTGCAGCCTGGGCGAGCGAGAACCGAGCTTCCGTGATCATGCTGAGCATTGCTGCCGCGGCGGTGATCGCCGCAGGCGTGTACTACCGGACCTACCAGATTTCAGTCGCGGACAGGGCCGCCGTACAACTGGCCCAGCTTCGACTTTCCTCAGGGGCGGCCGACCCGAACCAGCAACGTGAGGGTCTTCGGACGTTCGTGGCCCAGTTCGGAGGAACACATGCCGGCCACCAGGGCAGAATCATGCTGGCCGAACTCGAGCTTCAGCGTGACAGTACCGCGGCCGCCATCGAGGTGCTCGAGCAGGTTGTGGCCGATGCCGGTGAATCGCCCACGTATTACTCGGCTGTTCAGATGCTCGCAGCCGCGCATGAACAGTCCGGTGACGTGGAACAGGCCCTTCGGCGCTATGCGGAGTTGGCGGACAACGCCAGGTTCGATTATCTGCGCCGAATCGCCGGCATGGCGGAAGGACGCCTGTTGGCGTCCGAGGGTCGCCTGGAGGAGGCTGCAGCTGCCTACGATCGTCTAATAGCTGACTCGGGCGACGACGTGACTGCCGGAGCCTACGCAACGATCCGCCTCGGGGAACTTCGGGCCCAGATGGGGGCCGCTGGCAGCGAATAAGGCTAAGTGGGGCTTAATTATGTGATCAGTAGCCGATGGCGCATAATCAACATTATGTAAACTAGCATGAAGGCCGTAATCCCCTACAGCCGACCGAACCGACCTTTCAGCCACAGCGCCCAGACGCGCCACACGGCTTCCCGTACGATCGTGCCCGACATCTTGCTCACGCCCTCTTCGCGGTCGACGAATACGATCGAAACCTCTTTGAGGCGAAAGCCTTTCTTCCAGGCCCGGAAGTCCATTTCTATCTGGAAGGCGTAGCCGGTGGATCCGACCTTGTCCAGATCGATGGCTTCGAGCACTTCACGGCGGAAACACTTGAAACCGCTGGTTGCGTCCGTCAGTGGCAGACCGGTAACCCAGCGGGCGTACTTGTTGGCGTAGTAGCTGAGCAGCAGCCTGCTCATGGGCCAGTTGATGACATTGACCCCCTGCACGTACCTGGAACCGATCGCCAGGTCGCAGTCGTTCTCCGCCGCCTTGATCAAATGGGGGACATACTTCGGGTTATGGGAGTGATCCGAGTCCATCTCGAGTATATAGGAGTACCCGGCCTCAAGGCCCTCACGAAAACCCAGAAGGTATGCCGTACCCAGCCCCTCTTTTCCCGGCCGGTGCAGGACGCGGAGTCGGGCCTCGTTGGCCGCCAGCTCATCCACGATCTGACCGGTTCCATCGGGAGAATCGTCGTCGATAATCAGGACGTCAATGCGCGGATCCTGCTCCAGCACCGCGGGAATTATGGTCCGGACGTTGGCCGCCTCGTTGTACGTCGGCATAATGACCAGGGCGCGCCCGGTCGCGTCTCTATGTACCATCACCGTCTCATTTTGAGTGTTCCGTATCTATTTCAGCAGCCACTCCAATCGATGCGGCCTCTACTCCAGTATCCGGTCCGGCCATCCCGCCCAGTAGGATCAAAGCCAGCAGCTCCGAGAGCGTAACCCAGATCCTGGCCAGCACAGCGAATGCCCCGGCTGTGACCGCCGAGACTGGGGTCAGGCCGACGAGCAGAGCCGCCATGGCTCCTTCCCGAACGACGAGTCCACCCGGCGAGAACAGAACCAGGTACCCGACCACGTACGCCGCCGCAAATACTCCGGCGAGCTCCAGCGCGCCCGGCGCCGCACTCCAGCCAACGCCCTCAAGCAGTGCCCGGAGGCCGAGCCCGTACACCCCCCAGGCGACAAGGAGCCCGCCTCCGGCACCCAACAGATCCGACCAATGAAGGCGACGGACCTCTACGTCCTCTCGCATCCGGGCTGCCGTCCATCGTGTCAGGCGCTCCACCAAGCTCGGGTTAAGCAGCAGGGTCAGGCATACGGCCAGCGCCACAGCACCAAGGACAGGCCCTTTCCCTTCCATGCCGAAGGCCGATCCGAGCTTGGCTCCCAGCACGGCTGCAGCCACTGACGCTCCCGTGGCCAGACCCACAAGCTGAAACACCACTGCGGAGAGAAGTCCGCTGGATCCCTGCCCGCGCGTGCTCTTGAGGTAGGCGGCTAGACCCGCCAGCTGCCAGATCTTGCCCGGAATGTATCGACCCATATTGGTCACCATCCACACTCGCACACCGGGCATCAGGCCAATGGCGCCACCCAGAGCCCGGTACAGCCGCACCCACACACTTCCCATCAGAAACAGATTGAACGTGGCCAGAACAAGGGCCGCCGTGAGCCAGGCCGGTTGAAGCCGCCACTCGAACTCCCCGGGAGTGGCCAGCACGTCCGCCAGCGATGACCACTGCCGACTCAGGAGCAGGCCTGCGGCCCCCAGCGAGACAGCGAAGAACAGGAAGACCCAGGCTCGCCTGCTAGTCACGCCGCCGGCTGCTTCCACCCGAGCCAGCTCCGTGCCCCGAGCCACAACGCCGACAAGACCAGGCCCAGCGCGGTCAGTCCCGAGATCCAGAAGCCAGCTTGGAGTTCGCCGCGAGCGTAGCGAAACTCGACAGTGCTACGGCCGGCCGGCACCACCAGTCCACGGAAGGCTCCGTTTGTCCGCAGGATCGCGGTCGGCACACCGTTCACGCGGGCTTCCCAGGCCGGATGGAAGACCTCGCTAATGAACAGAAGGCCGCCGTCGACAGCCTCCACGTCCAGCTCCAGTCGGTCCAACTCGAGAGACGATATCCGTGCGCTCCCCTGCCCCGCCGCCGGCGCCTGGGTGGCTTCCACAACAGCCACCGTGGTTGGGTCTTGGAGGCTCAGAGTGCGCTCGATCGCGCGGGACTCGTCGGGCTCGACCACTACGGAGGCCGGGAAAAACGCGTGGGGAAGGTCGTTCACGACCTCGTACACGTGCACACCTGGCGCGCCGGCCACCGGGGTCAACAGCTCACTCTCGACCTCCTCGGGCAGTATCAGATACCGTACATCGAACAGGATCCAGAGCGCTGGGCGAAGTAAGTTCCGGTAGCTCAAGCCACCAACGAGTTCATCGTACCAGCGCAGGCGAAAATTCAAGACGCCCATCACGGACGGGATCTCGTGCAGCATCAGTTCGTTCTGCCCGTAGGTTCGGCCATGTTGAGGTAGGATAGGCTGAAACACGCGTTCGCCGGGCCTCAGCGTGGCCTGGATGTATTCGATGGCCGGGTCCGAGGCGAAAACGACGTCTGGATCTCGCACCTCCAGGTAGCGCATGTCCACCCGCCAGAGGTCGACCACGAGCAGTACGAGAACTCCGAGTACGGCGGCGCTCGGGAGCCGTTTCTTTGCTATTCCCTGCCCTGCTGCGAGCGAAATGGCCGCTCCTACGAGCAGCAGCCAGCCGCCGACCCGCAGCGGAGCGACCAGTTCCGAGGACGGAATCTCGGGCCAGCCCGGCGGGTAGAGCGCGCTCAGGGCCCAGCGAAGCAGGCCGTCGGGCGACAGGGCGGCGGCCAGGCCCAGGAGCAGCATCGGCGAGGCGGCCATCCAGATCCAGCGCCACGGCACAGGGTCTCCGCCATTTCTGGCATCCATCACCCGCTGCCAGCCCAGGCCCGCCAGCAGAGCCACGAAGAAGGCTCCCGGTCCGAGCATCATAGACGGAGCGCGAAAACCGCTGATCATCGGCACCACGTGGTACGTCAGTCGGTGCAGCGGAGTCGCGGCACCAAGCGCGAAGAGCACGCACACCGCTGAAATAATCGCGCAGGCACGCACCCTCGGATCCTTGCGAAACCCAGATAGTCCGACCAGAGCCAGGGCCACCGGTACGGCTCCCAGGTACTCCGTATGCAGTTTGAAGGGGTTGCTTCCCCAGTAGGTCTTCAGCGACCCGATGAGGTCGGGCAG
>JAZGCO010000001.1:0-2210 GCA_036476995.1 Gemmatimonadota bacterium | reverse complement strand
CCTACACCGACGCCGATATTCTGAATTCGTCGGACGACCTGCTCAATCGCCCCCCGTGGCGGGCGAGCGTCGCGGCGCTGTGGACGCCGCGTCCGGCGGTTACGCTGCGCGCGGTGCTGCTCTACGTGGGAAACGTGAAGGACTCCTCGGTCCCCACCGCGCAGCGCACGCTCGATTCCTGGGTCCGCGTCGATCTGGCCGCCTTCTGGCGCGTGCTCGATGACCTCACCCTCTACGTCCAGGTGGACAACCTGTTCGACAACGAGTATCGGGAAGCCATCGGTTTTCCGTCCCAGGGCGTCCGACCGCGGGCCGGTATCAGCTGGCGGCTGCCGGTGCCCTGAGAAACGAGACTCCCTCACGGCCGATTGTTACGGACCTATTCCGCCGGTTTTTCCGCGACAGTCCCGTGGCCCTCATCGTGGGTATTGTGCCTTCCGAGAATCTGCTCCGGCCCGTGATCATTGAGGAATCCGGGGGGCTGGGTCAACCTGACTCCAGCATGACTCCTGCCCTTCTGTCCGGTCTTGCGGCGCTCCGATCTCTGTTCCGCAGCCGGGCCGCACTCCAGGCCGAGGTGTTCGCCCTCCGCCATCAGCTCCTCGTCCTCGAGCGCCAGCGCGCGCTCCTTGGTTTCTGGACCGACCTCGAGATCCAGATGTCCGGTTCGACGGAGAACCAGCAGCCCCCTGTGATCGGGGCGGGCGCGGTTGAGCGCTCTCATCGACTTCACGATGAGTCGATGTGGTTGCACTAGCTGTGCGGACACTTCGACGGCCGGAACAGGCGCCGGTGGTTTGGGTTTCGTAATCGACCTCTGGCTCTTGCGGATCACTACGTGAGCGCGGGTTCCAGTCGACCGGTCCGGCAGCGGAGGGCGTCTGATCGGCTTTCCGTATCGAAGCTTGGTCCAGTATCCGCGTCCCGGGTGCGGCACGTTTAGGCTCCGGCAGATTTTTGCCAAGCCGACGTCCGAGATGGCGTATTGATCCGCCAATGTAGACATGGGGGCCGACCAGACCAACTCGTACAGCTCCTTTCGATCCAGGCGAATCTCGCTCAGAGCCATTCACACCTCCGTTGAATAGGAAGCCCAGCATACGCGGGCGCCTACTCCATCGTGGAGAGATAGAAGTGTACGTCGTCAGGTCTTCTTGGACAGTCGGTTCGTTCTTCTTAGAGAGAGTTCTCGCTCCCATTTGCGGCTAGGCCGCGTTGCGTAGATTCTCTTTCTTCCTTCGTTCCATCGTCAAGCGTTTGATCTTCTCCCTGCGGCTCAGGATCGTGCGCTGACGACCGTGAACCATGTCGTCCGGCGTCACGTTGCCGATCGCCTCGTGGAGGCGCTCGTCGTTGTAGTACTCTACGAAACGAGCGATGGCCCGCTGCAGCTCCCAGGGGCTGTAGTGGTTCTCGAGTCGCACCACGTTCTTCATCGAGCGGTGGTAGCGTTCGATCTTCCCCTGCGTCATCGGGTGGTAGGGCCGCCGCCTCGTGTGTTCGAGCCCGTGCTCCCGGAGATACACCGCCAGGTCCTTGGCCACATAGCAGGGGCCGTGGTCGCTGAGCAGCCGCGGTCTGTGCTCGACCCTGACCTGATCCACGCCCGTGGCTGCGCGGGCGAGGTCCAGCGTCTCGATCACCTGCCCTCGGATCCGCTCCGGGATCCGGTTCCAGACAGCCCGGGGGCGAGGTGTTCGGTCTTCGAGCGCCACGGATCCGCCCTCCAGGTAGCGCTTGTACCAGGCGTAGAAGGTGGAGCGCGGCAGTCCGATCTCGGCCAGGGTGCGCCGCACCGAGAGCGAAGAACCCTCCACCAAGCGGATCTGCTCGAGCTTCTCCGAAGCCCGCACCCTCACGCCTCGTCCTCGAGCGAATCGGAGCCCGTCACGCTTTTTTTGAGCAGACGGTTCTCGAGCACCGTCTCGGCCACCAGCTCCTTGAGCCGGGCGTTCTCCTTGCGGAGCCCCAAGACCTCGCTGGAGCTCGCTTCTCGCTGCGTGTCTCCCAGCAGGCGCTTCTTACCCGCCTCCAGAAATTCCTTGCTCCAGCGGTAGTAGAGATTCGCTGCGATACCTTCTCGGCGGCACAGCGAGGCGATGCTCTCCTCACCTCGCAAGCCCTCGATCACGACCCGGATCTTCTCTTCGGCCGAGAATCGCCGTCGGGTCCTCCGCCGCCGGGCCCGCGGCTGATGTGCCCTCGTTTCG